>NZ_JAMPKZ010000012.1:0-164638 GCF_039962215.1 Leptolyngbya sp. ST-U4 | reverse complement strand
TTACACGAGTGCGTAAATCCGTTGAGTAAGCGACAGGCATTTCACCAACTTGATAGATTGTCCACTCGTTAGCTTAATAGAAAAGGGGCTAATTACCTAAAAACTGCTGTAAAACATTGGGATTTCTGCCTGGGAAATCAAGCTTCGACGATTAACAGTCGCTTCTAGTTTTGCTGAAGCGGTTAGAATTTGGTCAATGCGGCGGTAGCAGGGGTGATGACGGCAAGCTGGCTTAAACATCTCCAAGAATTGTTAGGTGTGGTCTGGCAGTGGTTTGCCTCGATCGAGCCTAATTTGTCTGGAATTCTGGCTGCACTTGGAGTTTTGGCAATCCTTTTTGGACCGCTTAGACCCGTTTTTGGCTTTTTGAAAAAGCGACTTGCCCGCAGGAAATCGCATCAGCCTGTTGAACTGCCAGATACGTTTCCGTTTGAGATTATTGCTCCTCGCTCTCCAGGTATTGTGCGGCAACTGATTGGCAGTAATAATGATGATCCTGACGATCCACTTGCAGACTTTAATATTCATTATCAGAAACGAGATGCCGATCGAAACGTTCAAAAAGAGTTGGAACAGTTGCTCAAGGAACGGCGATCGGTCTTAATTCTGGGCAAGTCAGGAATCGGCAAATCACGGGAGGCAGCAGAGCTAGCAGCCAGCTTCAATCAAGACGGATGGACAATTCTCAAATTAAAGTCTTGGGAATGGCAGGCAATCAGGAAGCCAAGCCAATTGCCGCTCGAACGAATTGGAACAGACCGACAGATTCTCTTCTGGTTTGATGATTTGAATCGTCCTCTGGATCAGGAGGCAGCATGGCGCAAGGACAAATCAGGCAATGCGCTTCAGTTAGGTTTGTCGCCTTTGCCAGAACGACTGCTGGAACTGCTGGAGGCTTATGACCGAGGCTGCCGTCCAGAAGAAATTCGCGTGATTGCGACTGCCCGGAATGAAACAATTCCTGAGCGGGAAGGCGAACCCAGCGAACTCGAAAAGTTGGGGCTAGATCAGTATCCAAAACTGTGGCGCGATCGATTTGCTCAGTATTCATTACCAGAACCGGATGTGATCGCGCTGGTAGAACTGCTGCAAAACACAGTCGATCCGCAAACGGTTGAAGCTGATCCGCAGGATTACCAAAAGTTAGCAGAAAAGAGCGATCGAACTTTTCGGGTGATGGTGTTGAATTTGAAGGATGCGCGGCGATCGGGTGAACCATTAACCCAGGTTTTTACCCCGACGCTGAAGGGAAGCTGGGAGAAGCGATATCGGGAAGCTGAGAAACTTGCTTATGCTCCTCACATCTACGCTGCGATCGGTCTGCTGCGTCAGGTCAACGTCGTGCTTACTGAGTTTACGGTTGCGCCAACGGCTGTCCTCATTGCAAACCGATGGAATCAACCGCGTCAATTTACCTGGTGGCATCGCTGGCAGATTAACCGCACGTTGTGTTATCTGATTGCCGCACAAGACATTCTCAACCCCAGCGAAGGACAGATTGAGGCAGCAAATAAGCGCGTAGAGGTGGGGGAATACGTTCCAGCCCTGTCTCGCCTGCTTCAGGAATTGGCAGACCAACATCCAATCGAGATGCTGTCTTCGCTTTTTGGCTTTGGCTTTGCAATGTCTGAACTCAAACGATATCCGCAAGCCCTGGAAGCGTTCAGCAAGCTATTGTCCATTTTGCAACGCCTGATACCTGCAATCACAGATCCAGAAGTTTTGGCAAGGAGCAATTTCGGGCTTGCTTTTGTTTGGTTTGAAAAAGGCATTGCCCTGGCTGAGCTAGGACAGCACCAGCAAGCGATCGACTCCTGGGACGAAGCCCTCAAAAGCAAACCGGACTATCACGAAGCCTGGTACAACCGAGGCATTGCCTTGGTTAATCTAGGACGCTACGAGGAAGCGATCGACTCCTGGGACGAAGCCCTCAAAAGCAAACCGGACTATCACGAAGCCTGGTACAACCGAGGCATTGCCCTGGTTAATCTAGGACGCTACGAGGAAGCGATCGGGTCCTACGACGAAGCCCTCAAAAGCAAACGGGACTATCACGAAGCCTGGAACAACCGAGGCGTTGCCTTGGTTAATCTAAGACGCTACGAGGAAGCGATCGACTCCTGGGACAAAGCCCTCAACATCAAACCAGACGATCACGCAGTCTGGAGCAACCGAGGTCTTGTCCTGGTTAATCTAGGACGCTACGAGGAAGCGATCGACTCCTGGGACAAAACCCTCGAATACAAACCGGACGCTGACGAAGCCTGGTACAACAAAGCCTATTGTTATTCCTTGTGGAATCACGTGGATGAAGCGATCGAGTCTTTACAACGAGCGATCGAACTCAACCCCGGATATCGAGAAAAGGCTAAAACAGACTCCGATCTTGACAATATTCGATCGGACGATCGATTCAAAGCATTAATTGAAGAAGATTCTGATTCAGCATGAGGCGATCGAATTTATGCAGGAGGGCTGGTAAAAAGAAGAAGGGGCCTGGAACACAGCTCCAGGCAAAAAGCACTACCCCTTCATCTCAAAACCATCTAAAAATTACACAAAAACAAAGTTACGAGCAGACAAATTCACAGACGTTGCGTTGACTCCTTCCAGGACAGCAATCAACTCGCTGCTTTGTGCGCCTGTGGTTGGATCAACCTTGCTCATATAAATGCCTGCCCCTGTTGCTGTTGCCCCAACCGTGTAGCTCGTAGGCAGTCCTGATAGCTGAATGCGATCGGCTTGCTTGAAGTCTTTGATCACAGCATAGTCTGCGTCTGCTGCTGACGTATAAAATGCCATTCCTGCCTGACCCAAAACGAAGGTGTCTTTGCCATTGCCGCCAATCAAAATATCCACTTCAGGCGCAGGCGTAGGGACAGTTGGGGTTGTTCCTGCTGGAGAAGGTGCAGCCGGAATTGCAGTCATGCCAACCAGAATGTCATTACCATTTCCACCCGTTAACTCATCATTACCCGCTTCACCGTAGAGCGTATCTTTGCCATTGCGACCGCTAATTTTGTCATTCCCCAACCCACCCTTGATCACTTCAGACTTATTGCCACCCAGCAAAATGTCATCTGCATCGGTTGGAATCAACATATCTTTAGATTTGCCGTTCTTTCCCTTGATGTTTTTGTGTTTGCCGTTTTCTTTCTTGTTTTGATTCTTCATCGAAACGTTCTCCTCAAATCTCTATCACGTTTGTTGTTGGCTAGGGCAAATCTAGCCTACTTGATTGTTGATAAGCTTCAATAAAGACACAGAACTATTATTTTTTGTTTTTATGAACTTGACAGGATTACTTTCAGTAGAACCACAGAGATTTATCTATTAAATTTATAGAATATCGGGAACTTTGTTCTACGGTTAGAATAATTACGAGTTACTTTATTTAGATTTCATGTAGAACTTTTAGATTTTATGTAGAACTTGTAAAAGCTCGAAGCAGGATAGTGAAAATCCTGCAAAACCTATTTACATTAATCTTGTCCTTTAGAGGTTGTTTTTCGCTCGATCGCACGACTGATGCGTTTCAATTCCTGCCGTTCTTTATTGGTGAGCGCACGCAACAGTTCCTTCTGTCGGCGAGTCATCGCACTCAACAATGGGAAAGTTTTCTATCCTGGCAGACCAACCAAAAATCGCAGTATTCATGCCAGGTGAGCCAGGTCGATCTGTTATTGCAGTTACTTGAAGTAGCTACCTTTTTGTTGGAGAACGATCTTACTACATTGTCCTCAATTGCTCGATCTCCTCCTGAAGAGCTATACACACTAACAAGGCGATTTTGTCATATTGGTAACAAATTTTCAATATCACACCCCTTAGGCTAAGGGTATCGTATAAATACGGAGGTCGATCATGAGCCTAGTGCGTCAGGTTAAGGTTCGCCGATTAGATGCGATGAAGAGTGGCATGGTCGAGTTTTATACACTACAATCCAGCCACGAAACGATGCTGGCGCAAATTCCAGGCAGAACTGTGGATGATTTGTTTGTGCATCATTTTCACACCGATCAGCTTTTGGTGGTGCGGGGTGAAATCGTGTTGGTGATTCTGAGCGGTCGACAGTACCATTACTTCCCCCTGAGCGAAGCTGTGCCGCAGGTGGTGACGATTCCGCCCGGAGTGCCCCACGGTTCGATTAACTTTAGCGATCAGCCCTGTATGTTTGTGAATGCGGTGCTGCGCCACGGTAAACCCCACGAGCGCGATTATCGTCCGCTCCGCAAACCCTTTCCCTATGATGTGGAACGGGCAAAAGCAGCGCTGGAGACGATTCGCCCGAAAGCAATTCACGGGGAGGTGATTCACGGGGAGGCGATTCAGAATGACGCCTGCACAAAAACGATCGCGCTTCGCCATTGAACGGTTTGATTTTTCAGCGTTTGCGTCAGGAGCTGCTGAATTAGGAATTGTTCTTGAGACGACAGCGATCGGGCAAGGCGATCGACGTAGCTGGGGCGAGTTTGACCAGGACGAAACCAGCGATCGAGCAAATCAGCGGTAACGTGCAAATCGGTTTGGCTCACTTCGCGCTGAAGCGTTGGCTGGAGTCCGGCGGCGGCAAACCAGGCAAGCAAATCGGCTTCGCGCCAGTTGACCATTGGGTCAGTCCCATCTTGATAAATCGCTTCTTCGGCTTCGATCCAGCGCTGCCACAAATCGGACTTAACCTGGCTGCGATTCCCCTGCGGTAACTGCCTGGCATCAACTAATTCATACAATCGCTGAGTTTCATAAGACAGGGTTTCTGCCAGCACAATTCGCCCATTCGATCGCAGCAATTTTGCCAGTTTCTGAATCAGAGCGGCTTTATCAGGCTCGTGCAGCAAGACATTTCTGCCGAGGATGCGATCGAACTGAATCTCCGGTTCCACCATTAAATCGTGGGCATCCACCCGGACGATCGGGCGATTGATTTCTGGCAGCATTTCCGCCTGTTCTGCAATTGCCTGCCCGTCTGCTGCCTTTCTGACCCAGGCATACACGCCGCCTTCGGGGACTTGCCGCACCGCTTCCCAAACCAGCAAACCGCTTGCAGCAAGGGCATCCAGAATGACATGATGACGATCAGGCTGGGCCAGCGTGAAAATGCGATCGCGAATCTGTCCGAGCTGCGTTCCCGTCTGGCTAAGCGTGCGCTGGAGCCAACGATCGAGGGTGCGGTTGGGTGGGGTGAAGGTGAGCACTTCGGGTAAAGCGGCTCCAATTCCTTCAACCAGTGCCGCAAGCTGCGACTCTCGCTGGCGGGCGACCTGCTGCTGAACTTTCGCTTCTTCGCCCTGATTGGACGGCTGATAAAACATTTGTCCCTGAAGGCTACTGGGCAAATATTGCTGAGCTACCCAGTGATCGCGATAAGCGTGAGGATAGAGATAATTTGCGCCATGTCCAAAGGAGTGACGATCGCGATTGGCATCGCGCAAATGGTTTGGTACTTCGGTTTCGCGCTGCTGTTCAATCGCAGCCAGGGCATCAAAAAAGCCCATGACACTGTTTGATTTAGGAGCAGTTGCCAGAAACAGCGTTGCTTGCGCCAGAGGGTAACGTCCTTCTGGCAGTCCCACCCGATCGAACGCCATTGCACAGGCATTGACGATCGCTACCGCATTGGGGTCAGCCAATCCCACATCTTCACTTGCCAAAATCAAGAGCCGCCGAAAGATAAACCGGGGATCTTCACCCGCATACACCATTCGCGCCAGCCAATATAGGGCAGCATCCGGGTCAGACCCGCGCACGCTCTTGATAAATGCGCTAATCGTGTCAAAGTGAACGTCGCCTTCTTTGTCGTACAGTACTGCTCGCTGCTGAATTGATTCTTCGGCAACCGCTAACGTGATGTAGATTTCGCCCGCTGCCGCTGGGGTGGTTTCAACCGCCAATTCCAGCGCATTCAGCAACGCCCGCGCGTCTCCGTTTGCGACGTTCACCAGATGATCCAGCGCGTCCGGGTCAATTTTCACAGTTCGATCGCCATAGCCTCGATCGCGATCCTGCAACGCTTGCTCTACCACCCGGTACAGGTCTTGGAGCAACAGCGGCTTGAGCTGAAAAATCCGCGATCGGCTGACGAGGGCCTTGTTCACTTCAAAATAAGGATTCTCGGTCGTTGCCCCGATCAGAATTACCGTGCCGTTTTCCACCCAAGGCAACAGCGCGTCCTGCTGCGCCTTATTGAAGCGATGCACCTCATCCACAAACAGAATCGTTTTTTGTCCCTGCTTGCGCTGTATTTGTGCAGTGTCGATCGCCGCCCGAATTTCCTTTACGCCTGCCAGCACCGCATTCAGCGAAATAAAGTGTGCCTGCGTTGTGTTGGCAATAATCCGCGCCAGCGTCGTTTTTCCCGTTCCCGGTGGACCGTAAAAAATAATCGACGAAAGCTGATCCGCCTGAATTGCCCGACGCAACAGCCGCCCCGCTCCCAAGATGTGATCCTGCCCGATAAACTCATCCAGCGATCGGGGTCGCATTCGAGCTGCTAGCGGCGCATCTACATCAGATTTTGCATTCGATACAGGCATGGATCAGGCAAAGGATACTTTGCAGCAAACAAACCAAGCCGATGATCTAACAAATTTAGAGCAGCGTCTACCCAATTTTTTGGGACTCCAGCTTACCTAGAATCTTCCTTGCCTACAGCCTTCAAACTCCCCCGTTGATAGGAGATTTAGAAGGCTCAAAGTCCCCCAGAATTGGGGGATTTAGGGGGGCAGTGTAGCACTTCTGCCACTGTTCAAATATCTCTTAGTCTGCGTCTTCCATCGGGCTGTCTTCGGGCAACTGCTGCAAAATGTCATCCAGCAAAGACTGCTCGGCATGGCCCGCCTGATCGACCAAACTCGATCGCAGCAGCGTCACTTGATAGGAATCGAGATCGATCGCCACAGGCTTTGCCGAATTTGCATCGCTGTCCCACTGAGAAATCTCAGACTGAAGCTGATCGTCGATCGCCGTCAGCCGACCCAGAGCTTCATCTAGATCGTCTGTGCCGTAAGTATTCAGGTTTTGTTCCTGCTGATTGCTGAACTGAGACGGGTTTTGCTGCTGAAGCTGATCGATCGCCTGATTCAAGCCATTGTGCATCAGTTCAAGCTGCTGTTTGTTCAAAACGAGAGGTAAAGCATCCATCGCGCCTTCTTCCGGGGTTTCGCTAATTTTGTCTAACGACAGCTTACCGATTGCTGCATCGTTCGTCCTCTTTCGATCGACAGGATTTCGCAGCGCGGCGCAATGGCTGGATACACAGCTCAATACAAGATGGCTCAATGCGCCCAGTCAATACGCTAGGGTAGAATTGTTGACCTGCTGCCACTGCCTTTCGCCATGCTCGAACTTCACTGCCACACCACCTGTTCAGACGGAACCCTGACCCCGACCCAGCTTGTTTGGAGAGCGCATCAGGCAGGTGTTCGTGCCCTGGCAATTACCGACCACGATACCCTTCAAGGCTGGGATGAAGCGTTTGCAGCGGCGGCAAATCTCCCGATCGAAATTGTGCCCGGTCTAGAACTCAGTACTGTGTATAACGATCGCTCGATGCACATTCTCGGTTTTTATCCCGATCGTCAAAAGCTGCAAGCTCCCTTAAGGGAACGCTTGAACGGACGCAAGCGCCGTGCCCAACTGATGCTCGCAAAACTGGCAGAGCTGGGCTATCCGATCGCTTTACCAGAACGGGGAGAAGGCATGGCTCCGGGAAGACCGCATATCGCTTCGGCAATGGTGCGGGCAGGCTATGTTACCTCGTCAGAAGAAGCATTCGATCGCTTTTTGGGTAGTGACAAACCTGCTTATGTGGAATATGAGAAATTCAGCGCGATCGAGGGAATTCAGCTTTTGCGCTCCTGCGGTGGCGTTCCGGTGTGGGCGCATCCCTATCTGTTTCGGGGTGGGACGGTGGAGACGGTGTTGCCTGTCCTGGTGGAAGCCGGGTTGATGGGCATTGAAGTTTATCATCCCAGCCATTCTTCGTCCGAGGTGCGGCGGCTAGAGGAATCCTGTGCCTACTATGGCTTACTGAAAACAGGCGGCAGCGACTACCACGGACCCAGCCCTACTTCGGGCAAAGACACTCATGGGATGCTGAACAGCGAACAGGTTTCGCTCTCGCTGCTCGCCCCGCTTAAGCAGGCTGCCCAGAAGATTGCTTAACCCCTGCCCTGGAGGACGTTTGCAGCGTGAAGAGGGCGACCTCAACTGCCCCGCAATTTCCCGCCCAGTCTCTCAATCGTCACGAGTAGCTAAACGATTGCGGACGTTCCTGCACGATCTGGGGCGCGTTCACCTTCAGATAAAGCGGTTCAATATAAACGCCCAACCACGGTTGACTAATATTTAACCAGGCAAAGGGGCTGCTGTCGGGAACCTGCAAATCCACGCCTGCCAGGTGTAGGCTGCTATTCGTTTGTCCTTCAAACAGCAGAAGCTTAGTATCCTTAACGCTAAATACAGGTGCGCTGAGTGCCAACTGCAAGCCAGGGAGTTTCCAGGTGCAGCGACAGCGACACAGCACATCGTCTCCCTGCCTGACTTCGACGCTAGGATGCTCACCCTGCTGCCACTTAAACTCGGCGTATTCCTTGGGCAGTCCCCAGATTTCGCGTCCGCCTGCGATCGAGTCAGGGTTATCCACATAAATATGCGATACCCAGCCGCCAATTTTTCCGCCGTGATAAATTAAACCCATGACGACAATCAGCTCGTTATACAGCAGCACTGAACCGCTTTGATAAGCAGAGAGATACACACCGCCGATCGTCTTACCGGGAAAGACAGGGATAATTTCTAGCTCAGAGGGAACCAGCGGGCGAACGCGATCGATATCCATCAGATTCAGGGTTTGCAGGGCGTAGCCTTGAAGCTGCCAGGGTGTAGAAGGATAAGTCATGGTTCACCTTTCCTGATAAAGAAGGACAAACGGAGCCGGTTTAGATTTAAATCCCCTCGCCCAAATCGGGAAAGGGGTTGTTTAGAAGCGTCATGGGTCGTTCGTGATCGGTCAATTCAGCGGTGGGCAGCTAAAGTCCTGGATTGATCTCCAGTGAGCCAACTTTACAAATCCAGAAAAGCTGCACATCGCCTACATTTCAAACGATTAATCCCAATAACCAATGACCCATGGCTAATGACCAATGACCAATTCAGCGGGCTTACTTATAGCTACGCTGACCACCCGTAAGATTATCCGCACCGCCTGTCAGCGTATCCTCTACTGCATCAACAGAATCTTCAACTGTTTCTTTCACATCGCTGATGAATTCTTTTGTGCCGGGATAGAGCGGCTGATCCAGGTTTAGCTTCTCGCGCACATTATCTACAATGTCCTTCAATCCGCCCTCGGTTTGATCCGTCGTTTCCTCTAGATTCTTCTTCGCATTGCGGATGTTAACGTTATCTTTCTCATCCAGATCAATGTAGGATTTGCTCTGCTTTGGCAGGGAAGTGCGATCGGGTCTGGGGAGCGAATTTGAATTGTCTGAGAGCGCATCCGTTAAATTAGAACTGTTGTCCTTAGAAAATGCCTTATCGGTCGAGAGCTTATCGCCCGGATTAGGTTTGTTATCGCTTAACGTCGGCAATTTATCCCAGCTTTCCGCGCTGAAGTTGCCTGCTAGAGCCGCAGAACTGCCCACCAGCACACCAACAAACAGCAGAACGCTGGCGACGATCACCGTAAAAACTTTGCGAAGTTGAGTCATTATGTATCTCCTCTTTGGATCTTAAATTTGCAAATGGTTTTGGCTTTGTAAGCTTCGCAGGATGGATTGGCGCAGCGTAGCGCATCACTGGCAGAAATCGATGCTGTAGAACTCACGGTAACGATCGGCTGTAAAACAGAATGCGCTACTTAACGAATTCTACTTTTCAAGAATTGATGCATTATGGCTTCGCCTGACCCATCCTACGGATCTAATGCACTGGGACTTTAGAGTCCCTCACCAATGGGGAATTTAGAGGGCAACGTAGAACTTCTAAGGCTTGATGAACACCTTGATGCAGCCATCCTGCTTGTGCTTGAACATTTCATAGCCCCGCTTCGTTTCCTCTAGCGAGAGCGTATGGGTAAACACGCGCGACGGATCGACTTCTCCGTTTGCCACCCGATCGACCAGCATCGGCATATACTTTTGCCCAAACATCTGACCCATTTTTAGCGTCAGACCCTTGTTGAAAGCAGCCCCCATCGGCACCTTGTCGATAAAGCCGCTATACACGCCCATAATCGACACCGTTCCCCCCTTGCGGCAAGAGACGATCATCTGGCGAATCACGTTGGGGCGATCGGTTTCCAGACGAACGAGCTGCTTTGCCCGATCATACAGTCCTTCTACGCCCATGCCGTGCGCCTCTAGACCGACCGCATCAATACAGCAATCGGGTCCGCGTCCCCCAGTCATCTCCTTCAAGGCTTCGCCAGCATCAATTTCTTCATAGTTGATGATTTCTGCGTTGGCGAAGGTTTTTGCCAGTTCCAGTCGTTCTGGGATGCGATCGATCGCGATCACCCGCTCTGCGCCCAGCATATAGGCACTGATCATGGCAAACTGACCGACCGGACCCGCGCCCCAAACTGCCACAATATCACCGGGCTGAATGTCGCACAAATCCGCGCCCATGTATCCGGTTGGGAAGGCATCGGACAGGGGCAGAATTTTTTCGTCGGCAATGCCTTCGGGAACGATTGTGCAGCCCATGTCGGCAAAGGGAACGCGAATATATTCTGCCTGAGATCCGGCATAGCCACCAAACAGGTGCGAGTAGCCGAAAATTCCAGAGGTTCCGAAGCCAAACAGCGGCTCCTGCATCCAACCGTTTTTGTTGGAGTTATCGCAGAGCGACCACTTTTGCTGCTGACAGAAGAAGCAACCGCCGCAGCCAATAATCGAAGACACAACGACACGATCGCCGACCTTCAGCTTTCGCACAGCCGCACCGACTTCCACGACTTCGCCCATAAATTCGTGACCAATAATGTCACCGGGGAGCATCGAGGGAATATATCCGTCGTAGATGTGCAGATCAGAACCGCAAATCGTCGTTGCCGTGACTTTTAGAATCGCATCACGCGGATTGAGAATTTTTGGATCGGGCACGGTCTCCACGCGCACGTCCATTGGACCATGCCAGCAAGCAGCTTTCATATTTCACTTTCTCCCTGGGGCGGATTAATTACGGCTTTAGAACGACCTTGGTGCAGTTCTCGCGCTTGTGCTTGAAGATCTCATAGCCGCGCGGAGCGTCATCGAGGGGCAAATGGTGAGAAATGACAAAGGTGGGGTCAATGTCTCCGTTTTCGATGTGCGCTAGCAGTCGATCGAGATATTTGTGAACGTGAGTTTGACCCATCTTGAAGGTCAATCCTTTGTTCATTGCGGCTCCCATCGGGATTTTATCCACAAAACCGCCATACACACCCGGTAACGACACCGTGCCCCCTTTACGACAAGCGACGATCGCCTGACGCAGCACATAGGGACGATCGGTTTCCATCCGAACCGCCTGCTTCACTTTGTCATACACACCTTCGGGTCCCATGCCGTGGGCTTCCAGACCAACCGCATCCATACAGGAGTCGGGTCCGCGACCGCCGGTCATTTCTTTCAGGGCTTCACCCGGATCGATCTCTTCGTAGTTGATTACTTCTGCGCCCCACTGTTTTGCCAGTTCCAGCCGTTCGGGGACACGATCGATCGCAATCACTCTTTCTGCGCCCAGCAAGAAGGCACTCTTGATACCAAACATCCCCACCGGGCCACAGCCCCATACTGCGACCGTATCACCGGGCTGAATATTGCAATTTTCTGCGCCCATGTATCCGGTCGGCAGGATGTCCGTCAGGAATAGCACCTGGTCATCGGTCAGGTGATCGGGCACTTTGTACGGACCCACATCCGCAAAGGGAACCCGCGCATATTCTGCCTGTCCTCCAGCATAGCCGCCAAAGAAGTGAGAATAGCCAAACAGTGCCGCAGGAGATGTACCGTAGAGCGGTTCGATTAAATGCGCTTGATGGTTCGAGTTATCGCAGAGCGACCACAAATCTTTACGGCAGAAGAAACAGTTGCCGCAGGAAATTGGGAAGGGAATGATGACGCGATCGCCAATCTTCAGGTTCTTTACGGCAGGACCAACTTCGACGATTTCTCCCATAAATTCATGCCCCACAATATCGCCAGGCATCATCGAGGGAATAAATCCGTCGTAAAAATGAAGATCCGAGCCGCAAATCGCCGTAGATGTAATTTTGACGATCGCATCACGCGGATTGAGAATTTTAGGATCAGGAACGTTGTCAACCCGAATATCTAAGGGGCCGTGCCAGCAGACAGCTTTCATTATTGATTCCTCTAATTATTTGTAACCAGAAGACTAACCTTCTTATTTGCGACCAGAAGGCTGACCTTCCGTTGTGGCAATTTCTCCGGTTTCCATCAGCATTTTGAAGCGGCGAAGTTCATCACCAATTTGCTGTTCTGCTTCTTCTCCAAACAGTTTGGCGATCGCAGCACCCACGACACCACCGGGCGGATTGTATTCCATTACGACTTTTACTTCGGTTCCGCGTCCGGGAGGTCCAGGCTGGAAGCGCACAAAGCCAGAGTTATCCACCTGCGACCCTTCGATCGATGCCCAGCCAATCAGCTTGTTGGGCTGGTCTGCCACGATTTCAGCGTCCCATGCCACTTCTGTGCCAAACGGTGCGCTCGTAACCCAGTGCGATCGCGTCGGGCTGGTGACTGTTACCGACTTCAGGTGCTTCATGAAGCTGGGCAGATTCTCGAAGTTGTGCCAGAACTCATACAGTTCTTCCGGCGTTTTGTTGATGATCGTCACCGTGCGTTCAACTTTGATGCCCTTGCCCAAGCCTGCTGCGTCTGCCACTTTATCGGTCAAGCTCTTATCTGCGGTTGCGCCGTGGTATGCCATCGCGCCGCCTGCCATTGCCATCAGTGCGCCACGCAGCGATCGCTGGCTCAATCCCATCAGCACCATTGCACCACCTGTAATCAGCGAACCCCATTTCTCGGCTTCGCTCACGTTGCCCTGCTGATTTTGATTCGGCTGATTTTCCTGGTTTCCACCCGACACGGTTTCCATCTTTCTTTCTCCTTGTCTGTACTGCGGTCAAATTTGTTTTGTGAATGGGGATGGGTTGGAATATGTTCTACATTCACCCATCCACCTATCCACTCATCTACTCATTTCCACCGATTTACTAGATGTTTTCCCGTCCTCCTAGCAAACCAGTCGCCAATAGCATCAGCGCACCGATTCCTGCTACCGTTCCCCATTTGGCGATCGGGTGAAAGTCTAAAACTTCCAGGAAACTGGGGATCGTCAAGCCGCCAAAGTCCCCTTCGATCCGGTCATAGCCTGATCCCGAAATGGGCTCATACAGGTTGTTCGGGTCATCTTCGTATTTAGTCGTGGGAGTATGCTGTCCTTCCACAGCAACCATTTGCACCAGGAAGTCACCCAATGCTGGAGAGAGTCGCTGAATAAAGTCCAGCACACGACCAGAATCGCCTACGATCAAATCGCGAGTTTGATGCTCGGCAGCATACAGAATTGCATCTGCAACCTGATCGGGATGATAGAAAGGAGGAACGCCCTGCGGCTTCACACCCAGCTTAGTCTTACCCTTGTTGTAGAACGGCGTGTTGATGGTCGAGGGCATGATTTCGGTGACGCTAACGGGAACGCCATCGTGCTTGAGCTCTACCCGCATGGCATCCAGGAAGCCTTGCAAACCGTGCTTTGATGACGAATAAGGGCTTTGCAGCGGCAGCGATCGTCTTGCTTCTACCGAAGACACAGAAATGAACGCGCCCTGGCCGATTTGTTTTAGGTGCGGCAAAGCGACCATTGCGCCATACACCTGACCGAGCAAGTTGACTTCGATCACGCGCTTGAATTCGTCGGGCTGAATTTGCTCAAAGCGGGCAAAGAGTCCTGTTGCGGCAGCGTGAACCCAGGTATCGATGCGCCCGTACTGCTGCACTGCCTTTTCAGCGATCGATCGCACCTGAGCAAAATCTGCTACGTCTGCAACCACGGCAATGGCATCACCCCCTGCTGCCCGAATTTCATCGACCAGAGAGTCTAGCCCGGGCTGGCTTCGGGATGCCACTACGACCTTTGCACCGCGACCTGCAAACTTGAGCGCAGTCGATCGTCCGATGCCGCTTGATGCACCGACCACAGCAACGACCTGTTGATTAATGGGCTTGAGTTGAAATGTAGTCATTAGCCTGTATTAATTAGCCTGTATTGAGAAGACAATTTACGGAAGCTGATCGCCCGCTTCGATCGCATGTCCACTGGCATTCGTAATCAGTGTAAAAACTACACCGTAAAACTGCATTTCAGAACATGACATTAAAACGATCGTCCTAAAGGAGCAAAGCTCTAATTTCAATCTGAAATCAGCAAATTATCCAGCCGAACTTGCTTAGGAACGGAGGTGGTCAGCGTTAACTCAGAACTGCCCAATGCTGCTGTGAATAGGCTTACTTGTGATTTAAGCAACTCTTTTTCAATTTGCAGTCTACCGTTTAGAGGATTTTTTCCCTTTACGGATTGTTTTAGGATTGGCGAACGGAATAAACGCCGTGGAGATTTGCTGTGTCTCGATCAGTCACTTGTCAAAACACAAAATCCCCAGCCTGTTGAGGAAGCTGAGGATAAATTCTTTTGAAATCCTCTTTAAAGGGAGTTTCAAAGGCTATCAGAAACATCTGCCTGCAAGTTGTCAGGATGCACATACACATAGAGATTCGGGATTGTTACCCCTTTACGCTCAATGTTTACAATCTCTGTTTTATCGATCGCATATCGCTGATCCAGCTCATCCAGCGAACTGTATAGCACTTCTTCTAAATTGGGCGGATCAATATTTTCATTCATGTAGCCTTCCATATTGGGTTCAACTACATAAAGATGATTGATCTCAACAGGTTTAATAAAATAACTTGCCGAGTTTGAATCAAACATACTGCTGGTGGGCTGGTTCAGATTTAAAATAGCCACTACAAGCAGCGTCAAACCGATCCCGATCGAGATCAGGGGCGCAAGAAAGCGTTGATTTTTCATATCAATTTACCAGAGCATTTTTATGTCGTTTGAAGTCGGCGCATTCCAGCAGCAATGAGCATTACTGATCGGTGTAATCTTTTTTCAGCAAAAAGCGGGTCAACCAAAAGAGTGAAATCAAGCCAGTTCCCAGCAAAACTGATGCGATTGCCGTGGTTTGACTTGTTTAGTGCAATTTAGGGCGCAATTTAAGGCGTAATTTAGGGCGCAGTTCAAAAAGAGCAGCCCCACCAAAACGCCCGAAGGAATTTAGATGAGGCTGGAGACGCAGTTAGGAGGTATCTTGCTTTCCAAAGTAACTGGAAAACCCTTCCCTTTCTTGTAGCTTAATAACTTCTTAAGCTCGCTCTAGCGGATCGATCAGGTTTCGCCGTAATCGCTACAGAAGTTAACACGTTCTGATTACGTTCTAATCAGAATTAAGTGTTTCGCAGGTTCCCGAAGAGGTAATCGTAGGAGAGATTTCGCAATTAAGCTTGTTGTGGTGTGGGTTGAACGAGCAGCGTCAGGTTCATCCGTCCTATAACAGTAACGGTTTGTTCTGGCAGGAGCGTGATGTTTTCCAGGCAGCGAGCAGACCACCACACCCCTTGATATTTAACGCGACCCGGCTTTCCTGGCTGGATTGCTTTTTCAACAACCGCTGCATTCGCGATCGTCTCCTCCAGCGTAGAACTATCCTCAAATTGTTCTGGTGTTAACGGGAATGAATCAGAAGAAAAAAGGTTTGACAAGGAGGAAAAGAAGTTAAAATCGCGAGTAATTGACATCATGAAACTCCGGGGGGCTTTAGGGGCAAAAGAGAGAATAAAATTCACAGGTTCAATTCAACCTGGGGTCGAACTGGATGTCGGAACTTTTGGTGAAAGGCTGCACCCTATCGGAAATAATGACAGCGACGGCAAAAGATAGATCAACGATTGCTGTTAATTGAGCTGCTAATTAAATTGATCTCGGTGAGTGAGTCGGAAGTTCATCAAAAACATTGATCCGTGGTGCGAACTGAAAGCAGGATCGCCTGATGCCTGGAAGTTCAGTTTGAACTCATCAGGTTGAACTCAAAGATGGCATCGGTAGGGCAGGAAATTGCAGGTTTGGACTCAGTTTTTAGACGCAATTTGCAAAGGGTGAACAAAATGCTTTATCCAGAAGGACAGGCTGACCCGGATAAGAGTTCCGAGGGCGAACCAGAATCCATCTGACGATAGAGCGTTTACCGTACGGGGAAAGTGATGACGATCGAAAGGTGAAGTGATTTGCCTCAAACAGAAATATTTCTGGATATTCCTGAGATCTGAAGATCAATCGATCGCTTCAGTATTTACAGGGGGTGTGAAAAGGGAGTATGGTTACTCTTCCCACATCTGCTCTGGTATCTTCTGCTCCGATATCCTCCGGCAAAAGTAGCTTCTACCGGATCTGTCCCACGGTTCTACAGAATTGGGATTACTTCTGCACTGCTTTAGAAACCAAAAAGGATTGCGATATCTTAAGAAGAGACAAGCAGAGCAATGGCTCTCGACGCACTGAATCGTGGTTGAATTCTTTATTCACTGATTGACCTGATCCTATGACTATCCGCCGTATTGTAGACCTGCTCAGACATGGACAGCCCGATGAAACTGTAACGATTCAGGGCTGGGTTCGGACAAAGCGCGAACAGAAAGAATTTACCTTTGTCGAAGTCAACGATGGGTCTTCGATGGCAGGGCTTCAGGCGATTCTAAATCAGGATTTACCGGGCTATGCAGAAGCGGTTCGCAGGTTAAACACAGGCGCGTCTGTGGCGATCGACGGTGTGCTGGTTCCTTCTCCGGGCAAGGGGCAGCGAATTGAGCTACAGGCTTCCTCGATCACGGTTTATGGCGAAGCGGATGCCGAAACTTATCCCTTACAGAAAAAGCGGCACTCGTTTGAGTTTCTGCGCGATATTGCCCATCTGCGGGCACGCACGAATACGATCGGGGCAGTTTTTCGGGTGCGAAATGCCTGCTCAACGGCAATCCACCAGTTCTTTCAAGAGCGGGGCTTCCTCTGGGTACATACGCCGATTATCAGCGCAAACGATTGTGAAGGCGCAGGGGAACTGTTTACCGTTACTAACCTGGATCTAAAACAGGTTCCTAAAACTGATGCGGGTGAGATCGACTATAGCCAGGATTTCTTTGGCAGACGGGCATTCCTCACCGTCAGCGGTCAGCTTGAAGCAGAAATCATGGCAATGGCGTTCACCAATGTATATACGTTTGGTCCAACCTTCCGCGCTGAAAACTCAAACACTTCGCGTCACTTAGCAGAGTTCTGGATGGTGGAGCCGGAAATGGCTTTTTGTGATCTCATCGATAACATGGATCTTGCCGAAGCCTTCCTCAAACATATCTTTCGCTATGTGCTGGAGCATTGCCCTGAAGATATGGAATTCTTTAACCAGCGCATTGATAATTCTGTTCTCGCTACTGCTGACAATATTATCAACAATGAATTTGAACGCATTACTTATACGGATGCGATCGCGCTGCTGGAAAAAGCCGACCGCAAGTTTGAATTCCCCGTTTCCTGGAGTTTAGATTTGCAGTCCGAACACGAACGCTATCTCGCCGAAGACCTGTTCAAAAAGCCCGTGATTGTCACCGACTATCCGGCACAAATCAAAGCCTTTTATATGCGTCTCAG
This sequence comes from Leptolyngbya sp. ST-U4, assembly GCF_039962215.1. Taxonomy (NCBI): domain Bacteria; kingdom Bacillati; phylum Cyanobacteriota; class Cyanophyceae; order Leptolyngbyales; family Leptolyngbyaceae; genus Leptolyngbya; species Leptolyngbya sp. ST-U4. Next base: position 146,860 of record NZ_JAMPKZ010000012.1, on the reverse strand, counting down.
CGACGACGAAAAAACGGTGCGGGCAATGGATATCCTCGCGCCTAAAATCGGTGAGATCGTGGGCGGTTCGCAGCGGGAAGAACGGCTTGAAGTGCTTCAGCGTCGAATTCAGCAGCTTGGTCTACCCGAAGAAGAACTCTGGTGGTATCTCGATCTGCGGCGATTTGGTACGGTTCCCCATGCGGGCTTTGGCTTGGGGTTTGAGCGGGTGGTGCAGTTCATGACGGGCATGACGAATATTCGAGACGTGATTCCGTTCCCGCGTACGCCGCTCAATGCTGAGTTTTAGGAACGGTTGCAAAGCTGGAGTTATCATCCGAGCCGCTCCTTCTAAACCCCGATCGCCCTATCAATCATCCCTTATCTAATCAATCATCGGTGTAAAAGGCAGACGGCTATACATCCCCAGCGGATCGTTGAGCGATCGCAGCGTATCCCAGTCCTCACGAATTTCCTGCACTTTGACGCTGAGCGGATCCGTCAGGGTTTCGGCGGGGGGCAGAACGTGGGTGAGAAGGCGGCTGCTGAACTGAGACAAAACCCGCTCCTCAAACGATCGCTGGCGCGGGTATTCCTCAGTCTGCCAGTCGTCGCCCAGTTTAGCTTCCTTAGCGGCTGCCTGGATTGCGTCCTCGATACCGCCAATTTCATCGACCAAGCCAATTCGCTTGGCTTCCGCTCCCGACCAGACTCGACCCTGGGCAATTTCCGCCACGCGCTGCTTGGGTAGCGATCGAGACGTGGAAACCAGCGTGATAAAGCGATCGTAGAGGCGATTGACCACTCCCTGCAAAATTCGCAGCTCTTCCGGGGTTTTGGGGCGGGCGATCGTGTCTAGATCAGCGAGGCGGCCGGTCTTGACAGTATCCCAGGTAATGCCGTTCGCGTTGGCAATTTTTTGGAAGTTGGGCAGCACCCCAAACACGCCGATCGATCCCGTCACCGTGGTGGGCGAAGCAAAAATCCGGTTAGCATTGGTCGCGATCTGGTAACCGCCCGATGCTGCATAGCTGCCCATCGACACAACCACAGGCTTCTCTTTTTTCAGCAGCAGTACTTCTCTGGCAATCAAATCCGAAGCCGTTGCGCTGCCGCCCGGACTGTTGATTCGCAGCACGACTGCTTTGATGTCATCATCCTGCCGAATGTCTCGCAGGGTTGAAGCCAGCCGATCGCCCCCGATTGTCCCCGGACCGCCGCGACCACTGACAATATTGCCCTCAGCGTAAACAACTGCAATTCTGTCGCCCTGCTGCTTTTCGTCTCCAACCGTTGCTTCGGCGTACTCTTCAATGTCAATTTGGCGGAAGGAATCTTGATCCTTTTCGCCTGTGATTTTATGCAGTTCGGCGGTCACTTCGTCATCGTAGGCAAGGCGATCGACCAGCTTAGCTGTCTGCGCTTGTTCCGGTAGCAAAATGCCCTGCTGATCGGCAATCTTCTGAAGCTGCTGCGGGGTTACTTTGCGGCTCTTTGCGGTGGTCGTCAGAAACTCGCTCCACAGGTCTGCCAGCAGCTTTTGGGTTTCTACCCGGTTTTCAGGGCTGATCGCACTTCGCACAAACGGTTCAACGGCTGATTTAAATTTTCCGGCTCGAAGCGGCTGCACGCCAATGCCGTATTTTTGCAGCGCGCCGCCGTAGAGGGTCGTCTCGAAGTTAAACCCATTGATCCCTAGCTGTCCTGACGGATTCAGCAAAATGGTATTTGCCACTGATGCCAGATAATAGCCGCGCTCTGACCAGCCCGTATCGTCATACGCCACGATCGGCTTTCCGGCATCGCGAAATTTCTGGAGTGCCTGCCGGACTTCTCGCAGCGTGGCATAGCCCGAGCCCAGCCCAGCCGAGGTAACATCGCCCGACAAATAAATTCCGGCAATGCGATCGTCTTGGGCAGCTCGCTCGATCGTCGTCAGCACGGTTCGGAGCGGAAGGGTTTGGGGCGATCGATTGCCAGAGAGTGCTTCGCTGAGAACATTGCCTTCATCGCTCTGCCCATCGCTGATCGGCTGAGATAAATTGAGCGTCAGCATGGAGCTATTTTCAACCTCAGGGGCAGTATCCCGCGGAAAAAAAGCCACCGCAAACAGCAGAGCCGCCAAACCGCCCACGCTCATCGCAGAGAAAAGAGCCAGTCCAATGATCGTAGCCAGGATTTGTTTGAGAAAATCGCGCATTATGAAGTGAGGAGTCGGGGTTGCACCGAAGCAGCAGGAATCAGAAAAAAGCAGATAATTCTGTGAAGCTTCAGTTCTACTGTACTCCGTCCCTCTAGCGATGCAAAGCTGTTTCCCTGGCAGGTAATGAGCTTGGTCTTTAACTCCTGCTTGGTCAAGAAGTTCTTTCTAGCTCTGCCTTCATCCGCTCCAGGGTCATGTGCATCTGGTCAAACATCTGCTGCGGCGTCACACCAAACTGGCCCAGCTGGGTTTTGAGCTGCTCAACCGTCATCTGCGCCATGAAGTCTTCTGATAGCTCAAACCGCTTCATAAACACACGATAGCGGTCCATCATTTCTTCCATTTTTTCGATGTAAATTTTTTTGCCCTCACGATCGAACTTGCCATAGTCTGATCCCAGTCGCATGAGCGATTGGTAGTCCTCAAACAGGTTTCTGGCTTCCTGCTGAACAATTTCAGAATCAAAAAATCCCATCGCTTCCCTTCACCGTTTTACGAGTTTGTTAAACGAATTGTTCAATGTCACGATCGTGCTCATCATGCCGCTTCACGACCGGCAGCCTTAAATGAGTTTGAACAATGCTTCTTTCTCTTTCGATTAATCTCATTTTACTGGAGCCGTCTGCTGGAAAAGAGATCGGATCTCTCTACCTATCTTTATTGATTCCTGTAAGCAAAGTTATTCCTATCGGCAAAGTTGTTTATGAATATTTTGTGAGGGGATGGTTCTGCGATCGGCAGAAAATTGACGCAAAGAAAAAGGGAACCAACTTGGCTCCCCCACTAAGGATTTCTGAAAGATGGATTAAGAAACTAGAGGATAAGAACGAATTACATCAGACCAAGCTGAGACAGGATACCCTGACCGGTGAGGAACTCAGTTGCGACTCCGATGACAAAACCCAGCATTGCCAGACGACCATTCCAGGTTTCAGCAAACTGGGTAAAACCAAACTTAGACTGTTGACTTTCCATAACGGCTCAAACCTCACTTAGGATCAACCTTGGTGTAGATAAACTTAACATAAATTCAAAAAAATTTGCAACTCTTAACAGAAATGAGATTGCCGCTTCCTATTTAAAGATGCTGAAGGGTGACGATCGTGCCCTACTGATGACTGAGTTTTGATGCGGCTCGATCTATTTCTCTTGCATCATCTATTTCCCTTGCGTCAACAACTGTAGGCATATGAGTCTAAGCGAGCTTCGAGTTTTGCAGCTCCCTAAATCCCCCAAAACTGGGGGACTTTGAACCTTGCCACTCCTATCGAAACGGTTGCCATCCCTGCTCTGCATACCCAAAACTAAATCGATCGGGGTGCAGAATTTCTGCCAGAATCTCCAGCGAGTCTACGAGGCGTGGTCCCGGACGGTTGAAATACTGATTGCCATCTGTGATGTAAACGCGATCGTTTTTCACTGCCCGTAGCCCAGCCCAGTCGGGATGCTGCTGCAAAATTTTGGCTTCCTGCTTGGTGCGCTCCAGATCAAAACCACAGGGCATGATCACGATCGCCTCAGGATTTGCCTGAATCAAATCATGCCATTGCAGCCAGGGCGAATGGTGTCCGACGGTTCCAAAAAGCGATCGTCCGCCTGCCAGTTCCACCAGCTCTGGAATCCAGTTGCCTGCTGCCATCAAGGGTTCGATCCATTCGATACAGGCAATCGTTGGTCGTTCTTTTTCGGTGAGCGATCGTGTTTTTTCAGTACAGCGATCGATTCGCTGCTGTAGCGATGCCGTTAATCCTGCCGCCGAAATGCCAAAGGCTGCCGCTACGCGATCGAGGTCTGTCCAGAGTTCCGAGAGCTGATTGGGCTGAAGGGAAATAATTTGCGGCTGACTGCTCATCAGGGTTCCAGCGGCTTGCTCCACATCTGCCAAACTGACCGCACAAACTTCGCACTGCGCCTGCGTCAAAATGTGCGTTGGCTGGAGCTGTTCTAGGACTTCGGTTTTGACGCGATACACGCTCAAAGCAGACTGGAGTAGATCGGTGACGCGATCGTGGATTTCCTGGCTCGTTCCTTCGGGATTAAATTTCGGCTCGGTACAGACGGGCAAATCTTTCACCTGCGGCGGATAGTCGCACTCATGCGATCGGCCCACCAGAGCATCGGTGAGTCCTAACCGGTGAACAATTTCCGTTGCGCTAGGAATGAGGGAAACAATACGAAGCATGAAAATAAAATGTGATAAAAGTTGTCCGGAGGTCGTGTAACTCGTCCTTTGCTTCTAAAGATTACATGAAGTGAAAAGATAACGTGAATCAAACCGCAATAATCAAATTGATTGGAACTTCTAAGGCGTGAGGGGCATCGATTCAACCACATAAGCAAGGCAGCTAGAAGCAATGCGTCAAGCCGTATTATTCCTTTCAAGATTTTTATTTAGCCTCTGGATTGTACTAATTAGCGCGTTTCTGCTGCTGCTCTTGCAGAATGCGCCAAGCGTGCCCAATACTCCTTTTGCCAGTCTGTCGATTCGCACCGAGCAAAACAGTACCGTTCGCTTACCCAATCGGATCTTTACCTGTACAGAAACTGGGCAGCAATTCCAGTGTCAGACAGAACTTCAAGACCGTTTGCTAGCCCTCCGCCTGACTAAAGGAAAGGACTATAAATACGATTTCAGCAATTGTCGTGCTGAGTATGGCGGGCGATCGGTTGAGTGCAAGGACACAGGGCTAAATTATGCCCCTATCCTGGCACAGATGTATGAAATCAAGAACCTGGGATTGAGTTCTCAGCAAATTCAGGCAATTCGGCAAGAGTACTGGAGCATGAATATGCTGGTGCGGTTGGGTGAACTCCGCCTGCTGTGGATTAGCACTGGACTCTCACTGGCAGCCGGGATCAGTGCTGCTCTCTTCACCTGGTTCCACCCTGGCAATCTGAGCAAGAGCTTTGCTAGCTTTGCCTGCGGCATTGGAATGTATCAATTAATCGGAAGTTGGCTGGGGCGAGTTCCTTACACGCTTGTGACCCCTTATGGATTTACCCCGGAGAGCTGGGGCTCGGTTGTGAGTGGAAGCGCGATCGTGACTGGCGTGATCACAATGTTGACCACTGCGCTTTTACTCTGGAGCAGCTTGAATCGTTTCAGTAAGAGCCTGCTTAGCATTAGCACCAGTGCAGCAATTTTTAGCCTTTGCTGGTGGTCGCTGACCTGGAATTCTAATCACCTACTAAGTCTCCTGGGTTTAGCCGACATGTTTTCGCAGCAGGGATACTCGTATCTGATCATGCAGATTGTTCAGGTTGTTTCAATCCTTCTGGCAGTTGCCGCCGCGATTTTGCTCTGGCTCCGCACCAATCAATCGATTCAGAGGTTTCTTTGTCTGGGCTGTGGCTTTGGCGCGATCGCTCTAGCGACAAATTTGCTTCTATCTCTGCTCCTGGGGCTGGGATATGTAGATTAGTCGTACCCGTCGATCGCATGAGGAGCTGGGTGTTCGGGGAATGCCAAACCTGTTGCACCATCCAGGAACACTGCAAGAAAAAGACTGAGCAGAAATCCTACTCAGTCCGTTGCTTCACTTCTCTACTAACGTTTCTCTCAAGGCGTTTCTCTAAAGGAACACCAGCCAGGAGATTCAATTAAGCATCGTTCAGCGCGGCGATACCGGGCAACACTTTGCCTTCCAGCAGTTCCAGGCTAGCTCCACCCCCTGTGGAAATGTGGCTCATCTGGTCTGCCAAGCCGACTTTCTCGACTGCTGCTACTGAATCTCCACCACCAACGATCGTGCTGGCTCCCTTTCCGGTCAGGGTCGCTAGGCTCTTTGCGACTGCCTCTGTGCCCTTGGCGAACTTGTCGAACTCAAACACGCCCATTGGACCATTCCAGATCACGGTCTTGCAGTCTGCCAGAGCGGATTCAAACTGCTTGATCGAGTCGGGACCAATATCCAGACCCATCCAGCCATCGGGAATGTTGCTGATGCTGACGGTTTGGGCATTGGCATCGGGGGCAAAGTTATCGGCAACGACGACATCAGTGGGCAGCACCAACTCAACGCCTCTTTCCTTTGCTTTGGCTTCCAGCTTTTGTGCCAGTTCTACATACTCATCTTCAACCAGGGATTTGCCGACGCTCAAGCCGCGTGCCCTATAGAACGTGAAGATCATGCCGCCGCCGATTAGCAGCTTGTCTACTTTCTCTAGCAGGGTTTCAATCACAGTGATTTTGCTAGAAACCTTGGAACCACCGATGATAGCTGCTAGAGGACGCTGAGGTTCTTCGATCGCGCCCTGCAAATACTGCAATTCTTTTTCGATCAGAAAACCTGCAACGCTGGGGTTGAGGTAGTGAGTCACGCCTTCGGTGGAAGCATGGGCGCGGTGCGCAGTTCCAAAAGCGTCGTTTACATAGAGATCGGCAACGGATGCCAGCTTTTGAGAAAATTCGGGATTGTTCTTTTCTTCTTCAGCATAAAAGCGAACGTTTTCCAGCAGGGCGACATCGCCGTCTTTCATGCCTGCGATCGTGCTAGCTACCGCATCGCCAATACAGTCATCGCACTTGGTCACGGGCTGACCCAGCAACTCAGATAAACGAGTGGCAACCGGGGTGAGCCGCATACTGTCTACGACTTTGCCCTTGGGACGACCAAAGTGGCTGGCAAGAATTACCTTTGCCCCGTTAGAGGTGAGATATTGAATGGTCGGGAGCGCGGCACGAATCCGAGTGTCATCTGTAATCTTGCCCTGCTCATCCAGAGGCACGTTGAAGTCAACTCGTACAAAAACGCGCTTTCCTGATAAATCCGCAGCAGATAAACTATTCAGAGCTTTTTTTGCCACCGCTTGAACTCCCTTTAATGAGTCTTTTTACCTATTAGCATTGTAAAGTCTTATGGAGCATTTCTAAAAAACGATCGCATTTTCTTGACCAAATTTTCCGAAAAAAATCTGTAGCCTGTGACTCTAGTACACTAGATGCAGAACTCATTGCAGTGTAAGCCCTTGGTTTTCAGGATTTCTCTGGGAAAACGTCTGATCGCAAGTTCGTTTTTTTGAAAAGCCAGAATCAAAAGCCAGAATCAGAAGCCAGGATTAGAACAGGAGGGACAATGTTCAAAAATGTACTATTCCCGGTAGACCAGAGCCGTGAATCGCGGGAAGCGGTAGATACGGTGGTGAACCTCGTCAAAACCTACAGCAGTCGGCTGGTGCTGCTCTCGGTGGTGGAGTCTTTAGAAGTAGGAGAAGCGGCTACAACCGCCGATGCGAAGCAGTTCCCCCACGGAGGTAATCGCGAAATGACCTCACCGGAAGCGATCGCCAAACTGCTTACCGAAGTAAAAGCCCTATTTCAGCAGCAGGGCATCGAATCCGAGGTCATTGAACGGGAAGGAATTCCGGCGTTTGTGATCTGCGATGTGGCAGACGAGGTCGAAGCCAATTTGATTATTATGGGCTGTCGCGGGCTGGGCCTGACCGAAGAAGGCGCGTCAGAGAGCGTGACCAATCGAGTGATTAATCTCTCGCCCTGCCCAGTTCTGGTGGTGCCGTAGTTTTTCTGGTAGGCTTCTGGGCGTTTCAGCCCCCTAAATTCCCCAATTTTGGGGGACTTTGATCCCGCAATAAAGTCAATCAAGAAATAAAGCCAATCAAGAGTCAAATCATGAGGGGCAATAGCATAAGGGGCAATACCTTAGATCGAATCGATCGGGTACTGCCCCTGCTTGCTTGATTACCTTGCTTGATGACAACGAGAGTCTAGACGAGGTTGCCCGCACTATCGGGCAGTGGTCGGCATTCCCAGGATGTCCTCGATCCGGGGCATTTCCTCTAGGGGAATCACACGACCCTCATCTTCAAACCCGGTGATCTGGTCGAAGTTGAGGTAGCGATACAGGTCTGCCGCAAAGGGATTAATTTTATCCTGAACGATCGCCTGATACTCTTCAACCGTGGGAATCCGACCAAGCAGGGCACAGACTGCTGCCAGTTCCGCTGAGCCGAGATAGACTTTGGCATCTTTGCCCATGCGGTTGTTGAAGTTGCGCGTTGAAGTCGAGAAGACCGTGACGCCATCTTCTACTCGCGCCTGGTTGCCCATACAAAGTGAGCATCCGGGCATTTCGGTTCTGGCTGCGACGGCATTGAAGACATCGTAAACGCCTTCTTCGCGGAGCTGCTTTTCGTCCATACGAGTTGGCGGCGCGATCCAGAGGCGAACGTTGGTGGAGGTTGCCCCTTCGAGGATCTTGGCGGCGGCGCGATAGTGCCCGATGTTGGTCATGCAGGAGCCAATAAACACTTCGTGAATCGGATCGCCTGCACATTCCGACATCAGTTTGATGTTATCGGGATCATTGGGAGCGGCGACGATCGGTTCTTTGATCTGATCCAGATCGACCTCGATCACATCAGCGTATTCGGCATCTTGATCGGCTTCCATCAGCGACGGATTTGCCAGCCATTGCTCCATTTTTGCCACGCGCCGCAGAATGGTTCGAGCATCCCCGTAGCCCCGTGCTGCCATATTTTTCAGCAGAGCGACATTCGATCGCAGATATTCGGCAACGGTTTCGGTACTGAGGGCGATCGTTGAACCCGCACAGGATCTTTCTGCGGTTGCATCGGTCAGCTCAAAGGCTTGCTCTAGTTTCAGGTCGGGCAGTCCTTCCATTTCCATGATGCGACCGGAGAAGACGTTCTTTTTGTTTTGCTTCTCAACGGTGAGTTTGCCCTGTTGCATTGCCACGTAGGGAATCGCATTCACGATATCGCGTAGCGTCACACCGGGCTGCAATTGACCCGTAAACCGCACGAGCACCGATTCCGGCATATCCAGAGGCATTACGCCCAACGCTGCCGCAAACGCCACCAGTCCCGAACCTGCCGGGAAAGAGATGCCCAACGGGAAGCGAGTATGGGAGTCACCGCCTGTGCCCACTGTATCTGGCAGCAGCATCCGGTTTAGCCAGGAGTGGATAATGCCATCGCCTGGACGCAGGGAAACGCCACCGCGCTGGGTGATAAAGTCCGGCAGTTCGTGGTGAGTTTTGATATCTACAGGTTTGGGATATGCCGCCGTATGGCAGAAGCTCTGCATGACCAGATCGGCACTGAAGCCGAGGCAAGCCAGCTCTTTCAGTTCGTCGCGGGTCATAGGTCCGGTGGTGTCCTGCGATCCCACAGTCGTCATCATGGGTTCACAGGAAGTTCCTGGTCGCACACCCTCTAAACCGCAGGCTTTGCCGACCATTTTCTGCGCCAGGGTATAGCCTTTGCCCGTGTCTTTCGGCGGAGATGGGCGAATGAAGCGATCGCTCACACTTAAGCCCAGTGCCACCCGTGCCTTATCCGTCAGCGTCCGACCGATCAGCAGGGGAATTCGTCCGCCTGCCCGTACTTCATCCAAAATCGTGTCCGGCTTCAGTTTAAAGGTGGCGATCGTCTCACCCGATTCATTCTGAATTTCGCCTTTGTAGGGATAGATCGTAATCACATCCCCGGTTTCCATTTGCGACACATCGCACTCGATCGGCAACGCGCCCGAATCTTCTGCGGTGTTGAAGAAAATCGGCGCAATCTTGCCGCCCAGCACATAGCCACCCGATCGCTTATTGGGCACGAAGGGAATGTCCTGTCCGATGTGCCATAGCACGGAGTTGATGGCTGATTTACGGGAAGACCCGGTTCCCACGACATCCCCTACATAAGCGACGGGATGGCCTTTTTGCTTGAGTTGGGCGATCGTCTCCAGGCTTCCCGGTTGGCGAGTTTCCAGCATTGCCAAGGCATGAAGCGGAATATCGGGGCGAGTTGTCGCGTGGGTTGCCGGAGACAAATCATCGGTATTCGTTTCGCCCGGAACCTTAAACACCGTCACCGTGATCGATTCCGCCAGTTCGGGACGAGTGGTAAACCAGTCTGCATTCGCCCAGGATTCCATCACCTGCTGAGCATTGCCGTTGCCCTGTTCGGCGAGTTCCTGCACGTCATGAAAGGCATCGTACACCAGCAGAATTCTGCTTAAAGCCTTTGCTGCTGCGCTTGCAATTTCAGCATTTTCAACTTGCAGCAGATCGATCAGCGACTGCACATTATATCCACCCATCATGGTGCCTAGCAGCTCCACTGCATCCAGAGCAGACACCAGGGGACTCGTAATTTCACCCTTTGCAACGCCGGTCAAAAAACCTGCCTTTACATAAGCCGCCTGATCGACTCCGGGCGGAACGCGATCGCGCAGCAAACTCAGCAAAACCGCTTCCTCACCTGCCGGAGGATTTTTGAGCAGTTCGCACAAACCAGAGGTTTGCTCCGCATCGAGCGGCAGAGGTGGAATTCCTAACGCCGATCGCTCTGCAACATGGTTCCGATAAGCTTCATCCATCTTCCTAACTTCTCCTGGTCTCCTGGCAGCAAAACTTGGGGTGACACGCACCACCCAGAATCTTCATTGAAACATTTTTCGCTCTATTCCTACCGTAGCTCGACCAACTGATTGTGAGGAGTTCTAGACAGGGGAAGCTGCCGGACTGAATTTGACGATCGCCCAGCCGGATCTCCGCTCTTTAACTATAGAAATCGCAACTATCCCTTTGGATCGCAGCGAATCTCGACTAAAAAGCCATCGGGATCATAAAAATAAATCCCTCTTCCGGTCGGACGGCTGACGGGACCGTGATCGATCGTAATCTCGTTTTGCCGCAGCACTTCAACCGCATGATCAAATAGATCTGGGTCGATATCAAATGCCAGGTGTCCAGCACGAGTAAAGCACTTGCTGGGGTCAGGGTCGGGCGGCAGCAAATTCGGCTTCCAGAACAAATCAACGATCGTTCCGTCCGGCGTTTCAAAGTTTGCCGCTTCGCCTTTCTCAAACAGTTCCTTCAGCGTTTCGGGTACTTCTGCCCCGGTCAACTCCCGCAGCCCCAGCACGTTGCCATAAAAGTGACGCGATGCCGCCATATCACGAACATTCAACGCAATATGATGAACGCGACGCAGCATTCCGGTGGCGATCGATTTCGTTTCTTGCTGAGGACTGGAAACCATAGGACAAACGGGGAAGAAGTAAAGCCTGCTATGGATCAGGATAGCTCAATCGTCCGGGTGGGGCGATCGCTAACCTGTGGGTTGAAGGACAAGTTGCTGGGGCGATCGGTGCAAAGCGCAACTCCAAAGATAACAATTTGAATAATTTGGCTGCTGAAAGGCGGCTCCCTCAATCAGAATTGGCTTTTCCCAAAACTTCATGAGAACGGGGTAGATAGGGGCGATCGATCGGAGGGATAGTTATACTGAATTGCTCTGTCTAAAGAGCCAAATTAAGGATCTTAGACAGAAATATTTTTGCCTATATCGCTAATCTAGGATCTTAGGTGGGAAACGTTCCGCCCAATCAGTAGTTATGCATTAGAGGACAGCACATGACTCAAATAATAAAATTCTTGGCTGTTGTTGCCTTGGTAGCTTCAATTGCTTGGCTCGCTTCAGATCCGGGTTTCGAGCCAGCCCTTGCGTTGGTAGGCTCAATGTCAGCTCTAGTATCAGCGTTTGTTGTTGAGAAACGCAGTAAACGGCATGCACGACAGCATCAGTCTGTCTCAAACTCCTCTATGGGTATTCAGGCTGGCGGAGATGTGAGTATCGGAGATATCAATAGCGACAAGCATGCTAAATAAAGATCAGGAACAAAACGTCGCCGAGGGGAGCACTGCAATCCAAGCAGGCGGCAATGTCACAATCACAGGGTTAACTTACACTGAAGTTAAAAGTGTTGCACTTGATGTCTTTAAAGCAAACTTCTATGAACTTGCGGGAGTTGCCAAAGAAACAGCCAGAGCCAGAGCTGAGGAAATCACTGAAGCATTTCTATCGAAACTACAGCAAGAAAATCCAGATGGATTTAAAAAATCGGATGATCCCGATTTCCAATATGCGCTCTTTACTGTTCAGAAGGAATACGCCAGAAATGGCGACAAGGAGCTTGGAGATCTTCTGGTTGATCTTTTGGTCGATAGAAGCAAGCAAGAGCAGCGTGACATTTTACAGATTGTTCTTAATGAATCTCTTATCACGGCACCCAAGTTAACTGAGAGCCAACTGGCTGCCTTGGCTGTGATATTTCTGTTTAAGTATACACAAAATTTTCGTGTTGGCAATCATCAGATGCTTGCTGAGTATCTTGACATGCATGTTGCTCCCTTTGCCTCAAAACTTGTTAAGAATATAGCTTGTTATCAACATCTTGAGTTTTCTGGTAGCGGAGCAATTGGGCTTGGAGAAAGAAGACTTGAGAGTATTTTGGGTATAACCTACCAGGGGCAATTCCTGAAAGGATTTGAAGAGAAAGAAATTATAGATAGGGGTATCTCTATCGGACTCGATCAGAGATTTTTCATGCCGTGCCTTAATGACCCATCCAAATTACAGGTTCGTGCAAATAGCAAAGAATTGCTAGACGAAGCTTTGGAAGAATGTGCAATTTTGGCTGAGGATCGTGTCAAAATTCATGCTCTATTTGACCTCGGAAAAATGAATGATTCAGAGATCAAAGACAAATGCATCGAAATTAGACCCTATATGTCTAGCCTTTTTGAAACATGGTCAGAGTCTGCGATGAAGAATTTCACCCTTACTAGCGTTGGGATTGCGATCGGTCATGCAAATATCAAGCGCTTAGTTGGCGAGTTCTCAAATTTATCTATCTGGATAAACTGATGCATAACAACCGTGTTGTAGCAGAGGCCATCAAGATTTTGGTGTTAATGCAAAGGTCACTTGCAACTACCGAACACGAACGTTAGGGAGAACAGTCGGGACAATAGCAGTTTCCCGCTAAACGCGATCGCTCTTATATCACTCCTACAGTAGGCGAGGGAAACAGCGGGGGCGGTGTCGGCTCGCTGCAGCTAAGCAAAACCTCTGCTAAACGCTTGCTCCTTCGGTGAGGTGATTTTCCTGCCGCAAACAGGTTTCGATAAACGAGTCGAGTTCGCCGTTCATCACATCGTCGATCGCCGTGGTTTCCTGATTGGTTCGCAGGTCTTTGACCAACTGATAGGGATGAAACACATAGTTGCGGATCTGGTTGCCCCAGGCAGCCTCGACGATATCGCCCCGGATATCGGCAATTTCTTTGGCTCGCTGTTCCTGAGCAATGACCAATAGCTTTGCCTTCAGACGCGCCATAGCTTTCTCTTTGTTTTGAAGCTGCGATCGTTCTTCGGTACAGCGCACCATTAGCCCGGTGGGAACGTGGCGAATCTGGACTGCCGTTTCCACTTTGTTCACGTTTTGTCCACCTTTGCCGCCCGATCGCGTGGTGATAATTTCCAGGTCTTTGTCGGGAATGTCGAGCGTCACTGACTCATCCAGAATTGGCATCACTTCCACGCCTGCAAAACTAGTTTGCCGCTTGCCGTTGGCGTTGAAGGGGGAAATTCTGACGAGGCGATGGGTTCCCTTCTCGACTTTGAGATAGCCGTAGGCATAGCGTCCGTCAATTTCTAAGCTGACAGATTTAACTCCGGCTTCGTCGCCCTCTGAAATTTCGGTCAAATGCACCTTATAGCCGTGTGCTTCGCCCCAGCGCGTGTACATTCGCAGCAGCATTTCTGCCCAGTCTTGCGCGTCGGTTCCGCCTGCTCCGGCGTTGATCGTGAGCACTGCGCCGCGATCGTCATATTCGCCCGATAAAAGCTGCTGAAGCTCCCACTGGTCAAGCTCGCGCTGGAGCCGATTCAGGTTAGCTTCGGCTTCTTGAATCAGGGATTGATCGGATTCCAATTCCAGCAGTTCTAGAATTGCTTTGGCGTCTTCGAGGGTAGACTGCCAGCGATCGAGCTGTTCGATGTGAGATTTGAGATCGTTTAGCTCTTGAAGGGTACGCTGTGCTTGCGCCTGGTTTTCCCAAAATTCCGGTTGGGCAGCGACCTGCTCCAGGTCAGCAATTCTGGCGGTGAGAGCAGGCAGGTCAAAGATAGTCCTGGGTTTTACCCAGGCGGTCAGACAACTGTTCGACTTCGCGTTTAATGTCGAAAACTTCCATCATGGAGAAATTTGCTTCAAACTAGGACTAGCATCTTGCATTTCAATTCTAATCCCTGTGTGCAGGCTTCGCATCGGGTGGAGCGCATTTGAATAAAGCCACGCTCGAATAAAGCCAAAACAATATTGAAGCGCATCTACTTTACTTTTCGCTAAGATCCATTCCTCCCACACCTAAGAACCCCCTTACCCATCATGGCGATACCCGGAGAACAGGCAGACGGCTTTGCAAACAACTGGGCTTATTTAAAAACAGAGCTTCAGTGGTTAGAGCGAGTCTTGCTGCTGGCAGTTGCTCGACAACGCAAAGACACCAAAGAGATCGATCGCTTTTCCCAAACCGCAGCCGATCGTGCGACAAGTCATTGGTGGAAGGGCATCATCTCGCTGGATACTAATGTCGCCTATGACGAACATCGCCAGCCCCAGTCGAGCGCAAAATCGACCTATCCCCAGCAGCTTGAGGCGCAGATTCAAGCCAGTCAGCGGCAAGGAAATGTTCTGGCGTTACCTGCGCTCCGCGATCGATTGCGCTTGTCGGAATTTGAGAAAAATCTGGTGCTGATGGCACTTGCTCCAGAAGTAAATCGCCGCTTTGCTCAGCTCTATCGATTTTTGCAGGGCAACGAGGGCGGACTGAAGCCCGATCTGCCGATGCTCGATCTGGTTTTGCGATTGCTTTGCCGCACCGATGCCGACTGGTATACCGCTCGCTATCACTTGCTAAATTCTTCGCCGCTGCTGAAGACGGAACTGGTAAACCTGCTGCCCTGCACCGAGCAAACTCGCCTCAGTAGCCCGGTCAAGCTCTCCGATCGCCTGGTGAACTATCTGCTGGCGACTCACCCCACACAGGCAGATCTTGATACGCTGCTGCATCCTCCTGCCCCCAAAGCGGCGGCTCCGGTTGCTGTCATTAGTCGCTGCGTTTATCTTCAGCGTCAGACGGCGACTGTTGCCTGGTCGGATGTTGTTTTGCCACCAGAATGTCTGTCGTCCCTGCAATATCTCACGCAGCAGGTTGCAGGACAAAGGCAGGCAGAGGAAGTTTGGAACCTGGGTGCGGCAGACCTGGGACGAATCGGTCGATTTGCGCTGGTTACAGGCAAGCCTGGAACGGGAAAAACAACCGTCGCTGCTGCCGCTGCCAGTGCGCTCGATGTGCCATTATTCACGGTTGATTTAGCGCAGATCGATCCGGCAAATTATTCGGCAGTTCTCAAAGAAATCAGTCTGTACGCTCCTACCGTGGTGCTGATTAAATCGGCGCAAAAGTGGCTAAGCCGATCGTCTACGCTGTCGATCGCCACCCTTCATCGGTTTCTTGAGGAGCGATCGAAGCTGGCTACCCTGACCTGTTTTAGTGTCACCCATCTAGCCTCGGTACAGCTTCAGTGGCAGCGACAAATGGACGGTTTGCTGAGATTGCCTCTGCCTGCGGCGATGGATCGGCTGAAGCTGTGGCAGCGTGCCTTTCCGTCCTCGGTGGCCGTCAGTGAACGAATGCCCTGGCAACTTTTAGCCGATCACTTACTTATTAGCGGTGGCACGATTCAGGAACTTGCTCAGGACATGATTCGCGATGCGGCAGCAATGGGTGTGACGACGATCGAGATAACGCATTTGCAAACGGTTTGTCAACAGCACGGATATGATTTGAAACTTCCCGCAGCACTACTCAAACCCAAATCCTCGCGCAATTCTTCCCGCAAATCTTCGCGTAAATCCTCTGCTGCTGAATCGACTCCATCGGTTGCCCTGAGTATATTACCCGAAACATTGTCTGAAGCATTGCCCGAAACATTACCGGATCTGCTATCTGAAGTACCGCCTGAGACATTACCCGACAAAGCAGCGAAACCATCCGCCGCAACGCGACGAAAGCGAACCGGAGAATCATGACAACAGGTGCGATCGCTTTAGCCGGGGAATGGAATCGATTGAAACAGGTGGAAACTGCGATCGCATCCAGTAGGTAATAGGACGGCAAGCAATGGGATGAGCATCCCGGCAAGCGTCAGGAGATTTAGAAATTAATATTTCTAAACCAAACGGACTGAAAGAATTCAGTTGATTTGTGGGAATCCTGCGTTGATAATGAAGAATCAATCCCTGCGATCGATTCTACAACGGCACTAAATCACATTTTATTACTTTGGGGTAGGAATCTAGATATGGCAAGAGGCACGGCGAAGAATATGGCTAAAGATACGGCTGGGAATGCGACTGGGAATACGGCGACAAGCATGATCAAAACAAAGAAGCGGGGTTCTTCAAACGTTCCGCAGCGGGCCCTCGCAACCGTTAGCCTGACATTGACCGACCTGCCAGAAAAAACCAAAGAATCCTGGTCGCTGCGCGAAGCAGTCGATCAACTTCAAGACTCGATTACGATCGCCATGCAGCGGGGCTATACCTACGACGAAATTGTGACGGTTCTGGCCAGCTGTGGCATTCGGATTACTGCTTCTTCGCTGAAACGCTATCTGTCGATCGTTAAACGCGCCAATTCAGCCACCAAGCCGCGTCGGAGTCGCAATCAGCCTGTGTCCAGCCCACCCGTTGAGGCTACTATCGTGGAGCCAGTGCTTGAGATCGTTTCGCCTTCCCGTCGTCGGGGTCGAGCCGCTTCAGCAACCAAAACGGCTGCCAAGGCAAAAGCAACGCCCCGCACCACTGCCCCTCAGAAACGCAAAAAATAAGCACCAGTGCATTTAGGCAAGGGTGGAACCAAAATCGGGCGGCACATCCTGCCAGCGACCCTGACCGACTGCACGAATGGCTTCCTTGAGCGAAACGGCTCCGGTATAAAGAGCACGTCCGACGATCGCTCCTGTCACCCCGATCGCTTCCAGGCGAAGCAACTGCATTAAGTCATTCACCGAACTGACCCCGCCCGACGCAATCACAGGAACCGACACCGCATTCGCCAGCTCGCGCAGCGCGTCCAAATTTGCGCCCTGTAGCGTTCCGTCCCGATGAATATCGGTGTAGATAATTGCGGCAACGCCAAACCCTGCCATTTGCTGAGCCAGGGTCACAGCTTCGACTGCTGAGGTTTCCAGCCAGCCGCGTGTGGCAACCTTGCCGTTGCGGGCATCAATGCCGACGACGATGCGATCGGGAAACTCCTGACAAAGCTGCTGCACCAGATCGGGCTGTTCGACAGCAACCGTTCCCAAAATGACGCGCTGCACGCCCAAACGGAGCAAATCCGCCGCACTCGCTCGATCGCGCAAGCCCCCGCCCACCTGCACCGGAATCGATACTGCCTGCACAATTGCCTCGATCGCCTGCTGATTGACCGGATGCCCTGCCTTCGCCCCATCCAGATCGACGAGATGCAGCCAGGTTGCGCCCTGCTCTGCCCACTGCTGCGCCACTGCAACCGGGTTGTCGTCAAACACCTGAGACTGGGCATAGTCTCCCTGATACAGCCGCACACATTTTCCGTCTAGCAGGTCGATCGCTGGAATGACATCCATAAGTTCTACACAGTCTAAATTGCACTTGCCAAACCCTGATTTTACTAAATTGATGACCGAATGGATGAGCGGCAAAATCAGGAAGTTTGTATGGGGCAATAGGTCGCAGTTTCCTCTACCAACTCAGCAAAGACAAAATGTTTAATCATTTGTCACTTCTCGGTGGGTGGCAAGAGCGACAAGTATAATTTGGCGATGTGTATGCAAGTGATGTGTATGCAAGTATTTTAATGCGTTCATTCATAAAAGCATTGGGACTAATAGATGTTTGACGATTCTCCTAAAAATATCAACAGCTTGATTCGAGAAGGCTACACGATCACCCCGATCGCTTATCTCAGTGAAGGCTGGGAAATTTTTAAGCAAAATGCGGGGGGATTTATCGGTTTTTTGATCGTCTGCTTTCTGATCAATCTTGTCCTTACCGGACCTGCCGCCTTTGTTTCTGATCCCGATCAAGTGAGCGGAGTAGCAGCAGCCTGGCGCACTATCGGAAGCCTGATTAGCTCGATTATTTCTGCTCCGCTTTTTGCTGGATTCCTTTTTGTTGCTTTTAAGATCTTGAAGCAACAGCAGACGACCTTCGGGGATTTTTTTAAGGGGTTTCAGAACGGTCGATTTCTGCCTATCTTTCTGACCAGTCTCGTCTCCGGTTTGCTGATTCTTTTAAGCTTAATTCCCTTCTTTATTCTGTTTGGGTTGGGTCTGATTGCGTTGCTCGCGAGCAATCCAGCTTTCGCGCTTTCTACTCCAATTCCTTTCAGCCTGAATCCGACTGTTGCTGTTTTGCTGCTCATTGGCAGTCTGCTGGCACTGCTGCCCGGAATTTATCTTTCGATCGCCTATAACTTTGCGATTCCTTTAGTAGTCGAGCGCAGGCTGGGCTTTTGGGAAGCGATCGAGACAAGCCGTAAGGTGATCACAAAGCAGTGGTTTTCCTTCCTGGGCTTTGCTAGCCTGCTGTTTCTGGTTAACGTAGCAGGTGTGCTGCTGTGTGGCATCGGTTTGCTAGTCACCGCTCCCCTAACGATCTGTGCTACCGTCGCTGCCTATCGTCATATCCTCGGACTCAATCTTTCGAGTGAGATGGCAGTTTAGGCAGTTCAGGCAGTTTCGCCTGGATTTCGCTTCTACCTGGGTTCGCTCTTATCGAACTGATGCTAACTAATGCTGTTTTCTCTTTCGCTTGTGCCGCTTTCCGCTGCTGAACGACGATCGCGCCAGGTTTGCCTCGCGGTGGTTACTGCTCCGATCGCAGGGGCATTCCTTTGTAGGAGCTATCAGATTTCCTGGCTCGTTTGCCCGCTCCGATCGCTGACTGGAATTCCCTGTCCCACCTGCGGCATGACGCGATCCTTTATAGCCGTCACAAGCCGCGATTGGAGTGGGGCGATCGGCTATCACGCCTTTGGTCCGCTTTTGTTTTTGATTCTGCTGATTGCCGCGCTGCATTTATTGCTGGAACTGGGGATGCAGCGTCGAATTCGCACGGTTTATGGACGCTGGATGCACAATCGTCGCTGGCAGCGTTTCCTACTTTCAGGATTCTTGCTGTACTACGGAGTTCGCTTACATCACGGGTTATCGTCCGGCGAGCTATTAGCCGCAATGCAAGCTGCGCCGATCGGGAATCTATTGTTTGAGGGAGTGACTAAACTTTTCTAGAAACAAAAATCTAGCGCTCGTCTAGTGGGCAATGCCGGATCTCTGCAACTGCTTTCTGCAACTGCTCAAACATTTGCTCAGCCGCAAATCTTGCATAAATTTTGCACAAATCTTGCAAAAGCTAAAATCAACCGATCGTCTGTATCCAATTATGTAGCGGTTCGCTAGGCTGGAGATGGAAGCTTGATTGCGTTAGATCACTTCCGATTTGTTTCTCTGACTTCGATCGCTTATGCAGCTTATCCCCGAAAAATCGATCGCTTCTGCCCCCTCTGAATCCGCTTCGGAAACCTTTACGCTCGATGTCAGCGGCATGAAATGTGCAGGCTGTGTGCGGACAGTCGAAAATACGTTGAAGTCAGAAGCAGGCGTTAAAAATGCGATCGTGAATCTCGTCACCGAAGTGGCAGTGGTGGAATGCGCTCCGGGCATCGATTCCGCAGTGCTGGCAGAAAAACTAACTCAGGCAGGCTTTCCCAGCCAGTCGCGCCAGAGCGACACCGCCGCCCCTGATGGGCTGACCCCCGCTGAACGGCAGCAGCAGGAGACGCGGCAGCAAACTCGTCGTGCCCTGATTGCCATTTCGCTGGTTGTGCTCTCGGCGACCGGGCATCTGCACCAGTTTGGCTGGCTATCGATCCCGGGACTGAGCAATATCTGGTTTCACTGGGGACTGGCAACGCTGGCACTGCTGTTTCCGGGACGATCGATTTTGGTGGATGGCTGGCGCGGCTTGCGGCGAAATGCGCCGAATATGAATACGCTGGTCGGGCTGGGAACCGTGACGGCTTACACGGCGAGCCTGATCGCGCTGCTGTTTCCCCGCTTGGGCTGGGAATGTTTCTTTGATGAGCCAGTGATGCTGGTGGGCTTTATTTTGTTGGGTCGATCGCTAGAGCAAGGGGCAAGAAGTCGGGCAACGGCTGCGCTTCAGTCTTTGTTTGACCTCCAGCCCACGATCGCTCGGTTGATTCCGGCTGATTCTCCCACGCTGGCTCCCAACGCAGCAGCTGAAATTCCTGCCAGTCAGGTGAAGGTGGGCGAATGGCTACAAGTGCTGCCGGGTGAAAAGATTCCGGTTGATGGCGAAGTAATTGCGGGACAAACTACGGTGAACGAGTCGATGCTGACCGGAGAAGCCGTTCCGGTGCTCAAACAGTCGGGCGAGTTGGTTGCTGCTGGGACGCTTAACTTGTCTGGGGCGATCGTAATTCGGGCGACGCGCACGGGCAAAGACACGACGCTGGCGCAAATTATTAATCTGGTGGAAACGGCGCAAACGCGCAAGGCTCCGATTCAGGGCGTAGCGGATACGGTCGCAGGCTATTTTACCTATGGCGTGATGACGATCGCTACGCTCACCTTTAGCTTCTGGTATTTCATCGGCAGCCGGGTATGGGCAGAACAAATTCAGCAGTTAGGACATCACGCGATCGGCGCATCCCATGCGCTAATGCACAGCGGCGGCATGGCGGGTATGGGCGAGCTGCCAACTTCTCCGCTCTTGCTCAGCCTCAAGCTTGCGATCGCGGTTCTGGTGATTGCCTGTCCCTGTGCGCTTGGGCTTGCTACCCCCACAGCTATCCTGGTTGGGTCGGGCATTGGGGCAGAGCGGGGCTTGCTGATTCGCGGCGGCGATGTGCTGGAAAAGGTGCATCAGCTTAAAACGATCGTGTTTGACAAAACCGGAACGCTCACAATGGGTCAGCCGCTCGTCACCGATTGCTTGCCCGTCACAGCCGATAGCTCAGCCGATATTTCAGCAGACAACTTGCTTCAGCTTGCAGCCACAGTTGAAAGCGGCACACAGCACCCGTTAGCGATCGCAATCCAGCAGCAGGCACAGCAGCAGGAACTCCCTTTGTTGCAGGCAGATCAGTTTCAAACCGAGCCAGGCTTAGGCGTGGCAGCAACGATCGACCAAAATCGCGTCATTGTTGGGAATGCCCAATGGCTCGATCGCGCTGGCGTAGCAATCCCTCAAGCTGCCCAAACTCAAGCTGAAACCCTGACAGCCGCAGGCAAATCGCTGGTTTATGTGGCGGTCAACCGTCATCTGATTGGACTGATTGCGGCTCAAGATGCCCTGCGACCTGATGCTAAAGCAACAGTCGATCGCCTCAAATCTATGGGATTGCGCGTCATGCTTCTGACCGGGGATCAACAAACCGCAGCGCAGGCGGCAGCAAAACAACTTGGACTCTCAGAACAAGCTGTGCTGGCAAACGTGCGGCCCGATGAGAAGGCAAAGACGATCGCTCAGCTTCAGCAGCAGGGGACAGTCGGCATGGTGGGAGACGGCATCAACGACGCGCCTGCTCTGGCTCAGGCAGATGTGGGAATCGCACTGTATTCGGGAACTGATGTGGCAATGGAGTCGGCAGGCATTGTGCTGATGCGCGATCGGCTAAGCGATGTGGTGGAGTCGATTCGCCTCAGCCGCGCCACCTTTAACAAGATTCAGCAGAATCTCTTCTGGGCATTCATCTATAACCTGCTGGGAATTCCGATCGCCGCAGGGCTACTGCTGCCCAGTTTAGGAATTGCCCTCAGTCCGGCAACGGCAGGAGCGTTTATGGCGTTTAGCTCGGTCAGCGTAGTGACAAACTCGCTGCTGCTGAGAAGTCGCTTTCGCTAATTCTGGTCAATGAAGTCGTGTTTACAGGGCATTTTCCTGGAATAAACGAAAGTCCCCCAGATCGGGGGATTTTTACGTTTGTCGCTGTTCGTCAAATCCTGCAAACTACCACAGTGCCGGGACGGGTTGAGCCGGGGTAGCCGCAGGAACAGGCACAAAGTTTGGCTGCTGGAAAATAACGGGCGGCGGAGCGGGGGGAATGGGATCTTCGGCTGCGATCAGGGGCGTGGTCAGCAGAGAACCGCTAAATGGATTGGGTAAGTCGGGGGTGCGAATGGTGGGGTCACTGGCGACCTGCTGTTCCAAAACTTCTCGATACAGCCGATCGACTCTTCTGGCGTCCCTGGCGATTTGGTTTTCGGGGAATTCAGGAATGCCCAGCAGCAGCGAAAGAGATCCGCCCAGGCTACGATTGCCAAAAAAAGTACCCGCATTCGAGTAGAAAGCATCCTCAAATGTATCGGGAATCGAGGGTTGAAGGGTCGCGGTTTGCGCCGTTGCCTGATAGCCAGGAACCATCACCGCAGCGATCGTCAAAAGCCCCAACCCATATTTTGAAAATCGCGACTGCCAAAATCGGGAAATGTGCTGCGATCGAGAATGCCCATCTGAGGTTTTGTCCATCGTTTTTATCCTCACAGCCAAAGGTGAAAAAAGGAGCAGGAAGCTTTTGATAGAAACGGATTGACGAACAGTTCGCCTCTCTTTTCTTTCTGTCACAAAGTCCTAACTAATGATAAGAGCAATCGCCAAAATAGGCACATGGATTTAATGCAAACCTCAGCCTGAATCTAGCGATCGAATTTCAATTCGTCATGCGAGTCGATGAAACTCAGAGTGCCCTAAATTCCCGCCAATTTTTCAGAAAAGTTTGAAGCCGTATTCAAACTGCTGCCTTGCTCCTCAGCTTTCCAGTTTCCTCAATTAGAAAGACTTTCAATCCTGCACGAAAACCGATCGCACCCCATTTAAGCCAGTCTGCCTTTATAGGGATGTTTGAAAAGTCATAACAATTACCTGCCCCCGACTAGCCAATTGGGGAGGAAACTGAGCCATCTCTAGGTTTCAAAGTCCTTCAGCATTAAGGGATTTAGGAGGCGATATCGCAGCTTTGATACTTTTCAATTAACCGCTCAACTCAGCAATTTAGAGGGTAAGACCCCTCAGGCGATTTGCTTATGCTTGTGATAGCCTCTGCCCTATGATGGAGCGATTGAATCGAGCAAAAATTAGTTATCGCCTGCTGTTTATTACTTTCTGGTTACTGCTGCTGTTTTTTGCAATCAAAGTTTGGGCAAGTTGGACTACCCGATCACTCTGTTTATTTGCAGAGGCACTGCGATCGATTTTGGACTGCTTCAGCACCCTGCTGAGCCTGATGACGCTAGCGGCTTTTCCTCGATCGACGCGGTGGACGATCTGGAGCCATCGTCGTCGCGAAACGCTGATTGTGCTGCTGCTGGTGGCACTTGTTGGGTTTGCAGGGCTGAGTTTGCTGGGGATTGCCCTACTTCAGCTTTATGCCCTCTGGCAGCAGCCCACCCTCGAAACGATCGCCCCAATTAAACCCGCTCTGATCTGGCTGCTGATCGCGCTGCTGCTGGTACAGTGGGGTTTGCTTTTGTTTGAGCGACACGAGGCAAGGGTGCTGCAAACTGGAATTCTGCGCGTGAATGCCAGCCACATGTTGCAGGATGTCTGGGTGACGAGCGGTGCAATTTTAGGCGTTATTGCAGTGGCTTCAGGGCTGCGATGGCTTGACCCGCTGCTGACGATGGCTTTGCTGCTGCTGACGGGAGTGAGTTTGTGGCGATTGTTGAACTGGCAAATTCCTTCTTTAGTGCGTCAGATGGTGATCGCACCAGAGGTTTTAGCAAAGCTTGCCCAGCAGTTTGAAGGAGTCGTTGCCTGTTCGCATATTCGGACCCAGGGCATGATTGGCAGGCTGGTCTTTGTGCAAATGCGACTGCTGCTGCGTCCCGAGTTTCGGCTTGCGGCAAAAACGATCGTCGATCGCCTGGAAAGCCGATTAAGGGAACGATACGGTGCAGTTGAAATAGAGATCTTAATTGATATCGATCAGCCACGATCGCAAAAATTGAAGTAAACATTGCCTGTCCGCAAGCATTATTTGCAACAAAATTTGCAACAACCCCTTTGCTCACCAGCACCTACGCGCTCACCAGCACCCGCGCAATGCCCCAGTTGGGGGAGTTGATCACCGATCGGAAATCTTAGAATAATTAAGAGTTGTTTACACTTGATCGCCGATCGCTTACCTCTGGCTGGGCTGCATGAGAACCCCGATTGCCTGGTTAAACCTGACCCACGAGAAAAACCGCTTGCTAGTGGCAATTGCGGGGGTGTCGTTTGCAGTGATTCTGGTGTTTATGAATCTGGGGTTTCTCGGTTCGCTGGCAAAGACGGCGGCGATTCTTTACGGGCAGATTGACGCAGAAATTTTTCTAATTTCGCCTCAAAGTTTAGAAATCAGTACGACCAAGCCTTTCCCGATCGAGCGAATCTACCAGGCGGCAGGGGTTAATGGAGTAGAGCGGGTCATGCCGCTGTATGTGGGCTATTTGCAGTGGCGTAATCCAGAAACGCGACGCAATCGCGCTATTTTTGTGTATGGCATGAACCCCGAAGATCCGGTATTCATCATGCCTGAACTGAAAGACCCGAAAAATCTGGCGGCACTGAGACGACCCGATACTGCGCTGATCGATCGCCTCTCGCGTCCTGAATTTGGTTCGCAGACGACGGGAACCGTGACCGAGGCAAAGCGGCGACAGATTACGATCGGTGGACAGTACAGTATGGGTGGCGGGTTTGCGGCAGACGGCACGCTGATTCTGAGCGATCAGAACTTTCGCCGCTACTTTGACCCCTTCCCGCTCAACCTGATCAACCTGGGACTGATCAAGCTCAAGCCTGGTGTGAATCCGCAGCAAATTGCAGTCGAACTGAAGCGGGTTCTGCCGCCGGATGTGTCGGTGTACACGCAGGAAGAAATCATTGCCCGCGATCGCGACTACTGGATTAACACGACTTCGACTGGATTCATCTTCACGATGGGCGTTGCAGTGTCCTGTGTGGTGGGCGTGGTGATCGTTTATCAGATTCTTTACACTGATATCTCTGACCACATGAAGCAGTATGCGACGCTCAAGGCGATGGGCTATCGCAGCCGCTTTTTGTTTGGTGTGGTGTTGCAGGAAGCGGTAATTCTGGCCGTTCTGGGCTATATCCCTGGTTTTGCCGTATCGCTAGGGCTGTATGACCTGACGGTTAGGGCAACGAGTGGCGGACTGCCGATGACAATGGAGTTGGAACGAGCCATATTTGTGCTGCTGCTGACCCTCGTGATGTGCAGCCTTTCAGCTCTGATTTCGGTGCGACGCGTGGTTACCACCGATCCAGCGGAGGTGTTCTAAGGATGGTTTGGCGGCGGACTCCCCTTGCCTGGTTTAACCTCACCTATGAGCGGCGGCGGCTATTGACTGCGATCGCCGGAGTTGGGTTTGCTGTGGTGCTGATGTTTATGTTTCGCGGCTTTGAGAATGCCCTGTACGACAGCCAGGTGCAGCTTCTAAAACGGCTGAATGGCAACATCGTGATCGTGAATCGAATTAAATACAATATGTTTGTGCCGCAGCAGTTTGCTCGGCGGCGGCTCTACCAGGCAGAAGCATTTGACGGGGTGACGGCTGCCTATCCGCTCTACACGGTTACCGCAAATTGGAAAGATCCGATCAGCAAGCGCACCCGTCCCCTGCGCGTGTTGGCGTTTAACCCAAACGATAACGTGTTGCCCTTACCGGGAATTGTGCAGCATCGATCGGACTTGCTCCTGCCCCGAACTGCTTTGATCGACGAAAAATCTCGCCCGGAAGTGGGGCCCAAGCAGGCAGGCACCGTTACCGAACTGGCAGAACAGCAAGTGACCCTGGTGGGTACGTTTAGCCTGGGCACAGACTTTGCATCTGGCAACGGCAACGTGGTCATGAGCGACCAAAACTTCTTGCGCTACTTTGCCAATCTGGGTCCAGACGAAGAAAGCCGATCGCTGAACACGGTAGACATTGGGCTGTTGCATGTCGCGGACGGAACAAACGTGGAACAACTGACCAAAGTGCTGCGCGATCGGCTTCCCAAAGATATCTCGGTCTATACCAAGCAGGAATTTGTCGATCAGGAACTCAACTACTGGCGCAAAAATACCAGCATTGGCTTTGTGTTTTCGCTGCTGACGACAATGAGCTTCCTGGTGGGCGTGATTCTGGTGTATCAGATTCTCTACACCGACGTTGCCGACCACTGGGTGGAATACGCGACGCTAAAGGCGATCGGCTACTCAAACCGCTATTTGTTCGGCGTTGTGCTGCAACAGGCGACACTGCTGGGATTTCTAGGATTTGTGCCGGGGTGTCTCATCAGCTTTGGGCTATACACCTTAACCCGGAACGCAACCGGACTGTATATGGTCATGACTCCTTCACGAATCCTGAATTTGATGATTGCCACGTTTTTAATGTGTTTGATTTCGGGCGTGATTGCGGTGCGTCGCGTCCAGCAGGCTGATCCAGCGGAGGTGTTTGGCTCATGAGTGCTTCTTTAATCACAAACAGACTGGATTTTGCAGAAGAAACGGCAGGCTCGATCGCCGTTCAAATTCGCAATCTCAATTACTTCTACGGTCAGGGCGATTTGCGAAAGCAGGTGCTATTTGACATCAGCCTGGATCTGCCTAAGGGACAGATTGTGATCATGACAGGTCCATCCGGTTCTGGAAAAACCACGCTGCTGACCCTGATCGGCGCACTGCGAACCGTGCAGGACGGCAGTCTCAAAGTGCTGGAACAAGAAATCGTCGGACTCAGTAAATCAGAGCTAGTCAAAGTGCGGCGCAATATTGGCTTTATCTTTCAGGCGCACAATCTGTTCGATTCGCTCACTGCAATGCAAAACGTCGAAATGGCAGTCGAGCTAACCCAAAACTGGCGCGAAAAGCGGCGACTCGCCACTGAAATTCTCACCCGACTCGGCTTAGGCGAACGGCTCAACTACAAGCCCAACTCCCTTTCCGGCGGACAAAAACAGCGCGTCGCGATCGCCCGTGCTCTGGTCAATCGTCCTACTTTGATTCTGGCAGACGAACCGACTGCTGCTCTAGACAAAGCCTCTGGTCGAGAGGTGGTGACGCTGCTGCAACAGCTTGCTAAAGAGCAGGGCTGTACCATTCTGATGGTGACGCACGACAACCGCATCCTCGACGTTGCCGATCGCATTGTCAACCTGGTAGACGGTCGCCTGGAGTCTGATGAAAGTCTCGATCGCTTTGTCGAAACCCACGACCCGAAGCGGCTGGATCAGAAAATGTTTATTTTGTAGCCCTGATGTCCCTCTCCTTTTTTAATGCTGCTCAGGAACTCACCTACCGCAAGGTGCAGGACTATCTCACCAGTTCCGCCCTGTTCAAAGACCAGATGCAGGTTTCCGCTCATGAGCCATTCTTTTACTTAACCTACGGTTCGGCAAAAATCGTGATCGAGGTGCTGGCATGGGAAGTGCATCCGTGGGAAATGCGAGAACTAGCGATCGTGCGTGCCTGGAGCTGGGTCACGATCGAAACCCAGATTACATCAGAGCTGATGCACTATTTGCTCACTGAAAATTCTCGAATGCGCTTTGGGGCGTTTCAGTTAGGCAAGGGTGGCGAGGTGCTGTTTGGCAACAGTGTGCTGGGCGGCGAGAATATGGATTTGATGGAGCTGCAAACCTGTATTTTATCGGTGGTGACGATCGCTGACACCTATGACGATTGGATTGTGGAACGGTTTGGCGGCAAGCGAGCAACCCACTACTCGATGAATGAAATTGCTTAAAACTGGAAAATAGAGCGGTCATGCTTGTGGCGTAGATGTCCTCGCGGCTCTTACAGATCTTAAAATTCTCCAAACTTAAGCTCCCCAAAGTTAACTCCCCTAAAGTCGATCGATTGAGGGGCAATGCGATTGAGCGGGCAATCTTCGATCGCTGCGACTCCTCAAACCGCCACTCCTATAGAAAAGTGCTTTAGCTCTGTATCAAATATTTCATTTGACAAACTCGCCGTACTGATTTAACGACCTGGACTACAATAGAAGGTCTTATGTCTTAGACGATCGATGCGTCGGTCAGGTTTTGATCTGCTGCCCGACCCCCGACCGAAAGACGATTACTGCAATCAGGCAGAGCTTCGAGGAGGACGAGCAATGTTAGGCTTCTGGTCTCGACGGATACGCTGGAACTTTGATAATCTTCCTCCTCTCGCGGAAACCTATCAGGCGGTTAGTTCTGCTTCAGTAGACGACCTGTGGCAGAAGGTGGTGAATTTAGCCGATGTCTCGTGGCATCCCCTGATCGCCCGCACTAACGTTCCGCAGGGGCTGATTCCTAAACCGGGATTGATTTATCAGGCAGTGAGCCGTCTCAGCCCGTTTCCAATTCAGATTTTTGTGGAGCGGGTGTCGCCGATGGAACTGCTAAGCGTTCGAATTTTGGCGCTTCCGGGAGTTGAAGAGCGGGTGACGTATCGCGTTGAGTCTACGCTGTGCGGCACAAAGGTTTCCTACTCGGTGACGCTGCGCGGCTGGCTTTCGCCGATCGTCTGGTCAATCATTCGCCCTTATGCTGCTAAAGTTGCCCGTGAGCTGGCACTTGCGGCTGAGCAGGATTTGATAGAAGCAGACAATCCGGTTTCCAAGCGGCGCAAGCTCGATTATCCCGATGTGTTTGCGGGTCTGCTACTATGGCAAATCGGCTTTCAGGTGATAACCTGGCTCGATCGCTGTCCGCGTATTCTGGGTTAAGTCTGGGATGAAGCTTGAGAAAACCGAATCGTTGCTTTCGGGCAGGCTGCTTTGATTCAGGCGAACTGATTCAGGCAAAGCAAACGGTAGAATGGACGTTGAACATTTTGCCCTTATTTTCTTTTGCTTCAAGTTTTACCTTTCGTTTTGTCCTGTCGCCTGGTCGATCGCCAGAGTTGAGAACGCGATGCCCACAATGCTAGAAACAAGTGCCATTCTGGACGTGCTGCGCCCCGTGCAAGACCCGGAACTGCGAAAAAGCCTGGTCGAACTGAATATGATTCGCAATGTTCGGGTCGAGGGAAGTAAGGTCAGCTTTACCCTGGTGCTGACGACTCCGGCTTGTCCGCTGCGCGAGTTCATTGTCGAAGACTGCCAGAAAGCGGTGAAGACCCTGCCCGGTGTAGAGTCAGTTGAGGTGGAAGTGACCGCAGAAACGCCTCAGCAAAAATCCCTGCCCGATCGCACTGGAATTGCAGGCGTGAAGAATATTATTGCCGTGTCGAGCGGTAAAGGTGGCGTGGGCAAAAGCACAGTAGCGGTGAATATTGCCGTCTCGCTGGCACAGGCAGGCGCAAAAGTGGGGCTGATCGACGCAGATATCTATGGTCCCAACGCGCCAACAATGCTGGGGTTAGCCGATGCAAAAATTGTGGTGCACCAGGGCAGTAACGGAGAAGTGCTGGAGCCTGCGTTTAACTATGGCGTGAAGCTCGTTTCGATGGGCTTTTTGATCGACCCGGATCAGCCTGTAGTCTGGCGTGGTCCGATGCTGAATGGCATTATTCGCCAGTTTCTCTATCAAGTGCAGTGGGGTGACCTGGATTATCTCATTGTCGATTTGCCGCCCGGAACCGGAGACGCGCAGTTGACCCTAGCGCAGGCTGTGCCGATGGCAGGAGCCGTGATCGTCACCACACCCCAAACCGTTGCTTTGCTCGATGCCCGTCGCGGTCTGCGGATGTTCCAGCAGCTTCAGGTTCCGATTCTGGGCATTGTGGAAAATATGAGCTACTTTGTGCCGCCTGATCTACCCGATCGCCAATACGATATCTTCGGCTCCGGCGGCGGTGAGAAAACTGCCAAAGAATTGGGCTTGCCGCTGCTAGGCTGTATTCCGCTGGAGCTTCCGGTACGAGAAGGGGGCGATCGAGGCGTTCCCATCGTGGTGAATGATCCAGAGTCTCCTTCTGCTAAAGCGATTACGGCGATCGCTCAGCAGGTTGCCGCCAGAGTTTCCGTCGCTGCCCTGGCATAAGCTATTCTGTCTTAAGCGCAGTTTTTCCCCAATTTGCCCATGCTTTATCGCTCCCTTAGCCGCATTAGCTGGAAAGCTTTGATACAGCCCTGGCAGGAAGTCGATTGGCTACTGTTTTTGCTGGCAATCGGCATGACGGCGCTCGGAGGCATTGCCATTCGCAGTACTGAACTGCATCAGGGATTTTCCACCTGGTGGCAGCACTGGATCACGGGCGGCATTGGTTTGGTAATGGCACTGTTCATCGCCCGATCGCGCTATGAAAATTTGCTTCAGTGGCAATGGATTATCTACGCAATCACAAATCTTTCGCTGCTGATCGTAATTTTTATTGGAACCACGGCAAATGGAGCACAAAGCTGGGTGACGATCGGCAACTTCAACCTTCAGCCGTCGGAATTTGCCAAAGTAGGCGTGATCATTACGCTGGCAGCAACCCTGAACGAGCGCGGTGCGCCCACGATTCCGATCGTGCTGAAGACGCTGGTAATTACCGCAGTTCCCTGGGTGCTGATTATGCTTCAGCCTGACCTGGGAACGGGACTGGTGTTTGGCGCAATCACGCTGGGAATGCTTTACTGGGGCAATGCGAATCCGGGTTGGCTAGTGCTGCTGATTTCTCCGATCGTCTCTGCAATTTTGTTTGGCATTTTCCTGCCGAGCTGGTTTTTCTGGATCGGGCTGGTGCTGTATCTCGGCTGGCGCACACTGCCCTGGGCATTGTGGGGGTCGATCGGGGTGGGCGTAGTGAATCTGATTGCGGGGGGACTGGGAAATTTTGCCTGGACGAATTTACTGAAGGAATATCAGCGCGATCGGCTGGCACTGTTTCTCAATCCCGATAAAGACCCGCTTGGCGGCGGCTATCACCTGATTCAGTCGCGGATTGCGATCGGAGCAGGGCAAATGTTGGGGCGCGGCATCAATCAGGGCACTCAAACCCAGCTCAATTTCATTCCCGAACAGCATACCGACTTTATCTTCTCGGCAATCGGCGAAGAAATGGGCTTTGTCGGCTGTGTGGTCGTGCTGGCGGTGTTCTGGCTCATTTGTCTGCGGCTGGTAATTATTGCCCAAAACGCTAAAGATAATTTTGGTTCGCTGCTAGCGATCGGGGTGCTGTCGATGATTGTCTTTCAGGTGTTGGTGAATATTGGCATGACGATTGGATTGGCTCCCGTAACAGGCATTCCTTTACCCTGGCTTAGCTATGGGCGATCGGCGTTGCTCACTAACTTTATCGCGCTGGGGATTGTGGAATCAGTGAATAACTATCGTCATCGGCTCAAGTTTTAGCATCATTCAAACTGCAAACAGCAATCATCAAGGATTTCTATTGCGGTTTCTCTTCTGCATTCGTGCGGGAATGATCTAAGCTAATATCAGTTCACTTTACCGATGATTCACTTATGATTCTGCCGGGAGCTGCAGTTCGCGTTAAAAACGTCGACGATATCTATTACGGCTATCAAGGCTTGGTTCAGCGTGTAGGCGATGGCAAGGTGGCTGTGCTGTTTGAAGGCGGCAACTGGGATAAACTTGTCACCTTTAAACTGGCTGATATCGAAGCGATCGATGCTAAAGCCGGACGCGCCAAGAAATAATCTCCGCATCGCCTGATCGCCTCACTCTTCTATCCGCTCACCTTCTTTCCCCTAACCTGATCGCACATTCCTCCTATGCGGCTGCCTCTGCCTCAATTCAGCTCTCAAAGCCGTCACCCTGGCTATTTCGCCGAAGTGATCGAGACGGCAACGACTGAATTTCTAGCGCAGTGCCTTGAACCGGAAGACCTCAGCTTTGCAGTGATGCCGCCCTTCGGAAGCTGGGTCAAGGCAAAAGATGAAGAGTCTGGAAATGTGGTTTATGCCGTGGTTTATCATGCCACGACCAGCCCGATCGACTCGGTGCATCGTGCCAGAGCGTTAGGACTCTCGCTGCAAGACCTGCGAGAACAGCAGCCGCAGATTTTCGCCATGCTCAAAACCGAGTTTCGGGCAGCGATCGTCGGCTTTCAGTCCGGTAGAGGAAGCCATGCCGCCAGGGATGGAACCGGAAACGGAACCAGGAATGGGAACGTCAAAAACGGGAACGGCAGGAAAAACGGCAGCAGCCTGAGCGAAACGATTTATCAGCATTTGCCGCCTCGTCCACCGCAAATTCATCAGGCAGTTTACTACTGCGACTCTGAAGAAATTTTGCGCTTCAGCGAACAGCTTGATTTTCTGCGAACGCTGCTTCAGGTGACAGGCGCACCCGTCGATGGTTTAACGGCAGCCGCAATCCGAGAAATTTACCGACTGCGGCAAGCCGATCGCCAATGGCTCGTTCAGGCAGGACGAATGCTGAGCATTCTGCTGAAGGATGACTACGATCGGCTTCGCATTATCTTGAGCCAGATTTATATCTAGAATTTATATCTAGAAGCGGTGACCCTTAAAGGGAGGCATTCGGGGCAGTCTGAGCATCTGCATGAATGAGCGGGAAAACGGCTCCCTGAGTTCTGCCGTGCCCCGTGGCGCGATCGTATGCGATATCCTGGCGGTTATAAACCGCAATAACCTGATCAGCCGCTTCTTTGGCAGCCTTTTCAAGCTCGCGGCAGTTCGGATATTCAGGAAGCTGGCGCAACACTTGCAGCACGGACTGAGCCGCAGCAACGCCGTTCTTTTTGTGCCCCTCTTCGTGCAGTTGCAGGGCAGTCATGTAGTGATTCCATTCCGTTCGCAGCCCAGATGATACATAGTGGGAACCCTTCCATCGCGGCAGCGTGAAGACGACATCGACTTGAGTACTAATCGATCGAGCCACGCAGTTTTTGCCATTCCGGGCAAAGCGAATGTTCCACTGAACGTTCCAATTGGTCAGGGCATCGAACGAGCGTCCCTCAGCATCACTCACAGGGCTTCGCCGAAGCATTTGCGATCGCAGCTCGGCAGCCGTTGTTCCTGCGATCGGATAAAAGTGATAGCGGATATCGACCGGAAGGTGGCTTTCAGAGGATGGAGCTGGAGAAGGCGATAAACTCGGCAGAAGGGAATCTGTGAGTGACGATGGGAGAACGGCTGGAGGAGGTGAAATGGTTGCCAGGGCAGAACTAGTGCGGAACAGGGTAAACCATGAACCAGACAACCAATCGGAAAAAGAGGGAACACGAACGAAGGAGACTGCAATAAGCGTAGAGAGAAACAGAAGAGCAAATCGACGCAGCACAGCTAGCAATCCTGTTAAGGCAATATTCCTTTAGGAGGATGCCCATATTACAGAACTAAGCTTTCGGCTTCTTAACAATTCGAAGCAAATTACTCAGAAACACCAGGAGCAGGCGCAGCAGCGCGTTCAGCCTTAACAAGAAGCAAAAAAAGAGGGTAGCTGTGACCCCCTTTGAACTCCACTGTGAGATTAAACTTGCTTAGGATTAATCAATTTTCTAGCGATTTTTTCTAATTGTTCTTAAGCTTGTTCCAGCTTTTAGACGATTGCCCGACTCGCACTTTGAGTTCGACTATTAAGTTCAGCTTCTAAATTCAGCTTTCGAGTTCAGTTAGAGTTATCCACTATCAATAGATTAGGAACAAATTGAAATTCCAGGAGCATAAGCTTCTATAACATTTCCTGTACGTGAACAGGTAATCAAAAGATAGTCACAGGTCGGACATTGAGTTTGGATCAGCTGCTGGTTGACTAGATAAAGC
The DNA here is from genome assembly GCF_039962215.1 of Leptolyngbya sp. ST-U4. Lineage (NCBI taxonomy): Bacteria > Bacillati > Cyanobacteriota > Cyanophyceae > Leptolyngbyales > Leptolyngbyaceae > Leptolyngbya > Leptolyngbya sp. ST-U4. The sequence goes on along the minus strand of NZ_JAMPKZ010000012.1, from coordinate 113,068 downwards.
CTTTCGCCAGGGCTACCGCAGTTTGGGCATCGAATTGATTGCGATAGCGGAATCATTTGAGTTTCTGTACTCTGCGCTTCTTTGGCTTCAGTTTCTTTCGCTGAGAACGAACTAAAAGAACAATTAATCACAGCCTCTTTAAACCTATTGATTGAATTGACAGTAACTCGATCAAAAATCAGAAAAAACAATAAATTCGATCGCTTAAAATTTTCAAGTCTAAACCTTAACGGTGAGAAACCTGACTTAAAGTTGCTTAAGTAAAGACAGCGTTCAATTCTTTTATTATGTCAAAATTAGCAGAGAACAACCATAGAAAATCGTTTCTTTAAGACGGGGATCGCTCTCCAGCTAACTGATCCCCACTTTATAAGGATCTCAGGGTACAGCCATCTATCCAAAGACAGTTGCTCATCTTCTACCGGAAAAGATTTCATTTCTTCTGGTTTTTTTTAGTAAATCTTTATAATTCAATCCCTTTCTGAGAGCGATCGAATTTGTTGAAACAGTCTTAGTAAAACACTGTTTTGTCGATACAAATTTAATTTTTAGATAAAGATTCTCAAAAAATCAGGAGAGCAAGCCCAATTGCGATCGTAATCCTTCTGAATCTTGGCTCGATCAAAATGCAATTCCAGTGATTAAAACTCTATGAAATAGAAAATTGTGATTTGGCGCAGTTGCTAATTCTAAAAATCGTGATGTTGATCAATAGGAACGATCAAGTTACTGTAGCTTTCGTAACAACGTCCCCCTGTTCAATGTTGCTGGAAGCAGGAGCTGGGCAACGAGGAGCAATCCATTAACAAACGCGGGATGCTCCCTGTTTTGTTAGAAGGGGTTTGAGCAGCCGCAAAGGTTATATATCCCCCTATATTTTCGTTGGAGAGCTTTGAGAACCTTCAAGAGCCCTCGGTTTCCCTCAGCACTGGGGGTTAAGGGGGGGAAGTTTGGAATCTTCCAGGCAAACGTTTTACGTCTGCATCCTACCCCGAAGCTTGGTGGATCCGGGGATAAAGACGACGGAGATAGAAGTTGGGTTAACGGCTTAAAGCAAGCGGATTGGCGGCGAGATTAGACAACGCACCTGCTTTAATCTATTACTGGGTGGCAAGAGCATTCTGCTACTTTTCGAGTCGAACGGCGTACCACTGAAGGTACTCGCCTGGATTCATATCCAGCGCGCAGGCAGTTTCCATCAGATATTTTGTCTGCTCATCCAGGTGGGTGAACTGCTGCACATCGCGGGGTAGGTTATCCTGGCGATCGTTCAGCACTGCTTTTAATCGGTCGAACAGTTCCGCAGCCGTGAGGATTTGCTCTGGCTGGTTGGGTTCCAGCAGCACGTAGTAATCCTCGCTGCTGTACATGATTGGGTCAGCCATAGGAGTCAGGCGCAGGTAAGAGGCAAATTACTCGTCTTCTGCAAACACATAGCGGTAGAGTTCGCTGGCTTCTGGCTCAGGGCTATCCTGAGCAAACTTAACCGCATCCTCAATGACGGCTTGAATCTGTCGATCGATCGCCTTTAGCTCTTCTGCGGTTGCCAAATTTTTCTCAGTCAGGTGACCTGCCAGTTTTTTGATTGGGTCACGGGCAAGCCAGGCTTCTTTTTCGGCTTTCGATCGCAATTCGTCTGGATCTGCCAGCGAATGACCCCGGAAGCGGTAGGTGAGACACTCGATCAACGTTGGACCTTCTCCGGCACGGGCACGCTCGATCGCCTCTAGCGCAACCGTTCGCACGGCTAAAACATCCATTCCGTCTACTTCGATTCCTGGCATCCCAAACACGCTGGCTTTCTTGTAAATTTCTGGCTGAGAGGTTGCCCGCTCATGCGCCATGCCGATCGCCCATTTATTGTTTTCCACCACAAACAGAATCGGCAGTTTCCAGAGGGCTGCCATATTGAGACACTCGAAAAACTGCCCGTTGTTGCTAGTTCCGTCTCCAAAGAAAGCTGCCGTCACTTGGTTTGCCGTTTCGTCGCCCATTGTTTCTCGGCGATACTTGCTCTGGAACGCAGCTCCTAACGCAACCGGAATTCCCTCTCCAATAAAGGCATAGCCGCCCAGTAGCCGATGCTCCGCCGAAAACAGGTGCATGGAGCCACCCCGTCCTTTGCTGCATCCGGTCACTTTGCCAAACAGTTCTGCCATGACCTCACGGGCAGGGACTCCGGCACTCAAGGCATGAACGTGATCGCGGTAGGTGCTGCACACATAATCCTCACCGGGGTGCATCGTACGAATTACACCTGTGGAAATGGCTTCCTGCCCGTTGTACAGGTGGACAAATCCAAACATTTTTCCCCGGTAGTACATTTCAGCGCACTTGTCTTCAAAGGTGCGCCCCAAGACCATATCTTCATAGATCGCCAGCCCCTCTTCACGGGTTACGGGCGCGATCGAGGGCAAAGTGGGAATTGTCCGTTCCTGAATCATTAGATGTGCCGTTTCCTTCAGCGACAGTGTACTGCTTGTGGGTAATTTGATTGGGGGTACTTGGGTCGTCGATCCTTATCGTAAATACTCACTTGTCGTAAATACTTATCGTAAGTGCTTGTCGTAGATCCTTTATAACTGCGGAGCTATAAGGGCTGAGCCTCAGTTCGCCTGCGTTAGGCTTGAACCCTGATCGCCTGCTCCAAGGCTGCAAATTGTTTGGGAATCTCATGAGCTAACCGAGAGCAACATGGCCAAGCTCAACATTATATAGCTCACATTTATTAAGAATAATCTGCTTGCTGTCGCTCTTGCAAAATTGGGGCAGCCTCCTTTAGAGGGTCGGAGATAAACAGGGTCAGAGATAATCAGCCGCAGATCATCCTAGCCCAATTTAGGGACAAAAAGGCGGAACTAGGCAGCAAAAGGCGATCGAACTCTGCTCGCTTCCTTCTGAACGCTATTTTTCACTAAACCAAATTCTGCACCAAACCAAATATAGATAAAATTCTGCGCGAGAAGTCGTACAGTTAGGGTCGTGCACTACGGACATCGCTGGGTGTAATCTAGATCACTTATAGAGATCCATACCATTCCTGACTAATCTGAGACTGGGATCAGGTACAATCTGCAAACTTCGACCATTCAAGCTAAATTTGAATCTTACGTTTTCCTGATAATCGTTGTCATTGTCTAGCAGAACGATCGAAAGTTAGCCTCTGTCTTAAGAATGATTTAAGACCATATCGAGGCCAGCTGGCTCGAAATTACTTCCCTAATGACGTTTGTTTGAGACTGAGAAAAGAGCCAACCGTGAAACCCTAGGGGTTCTCATTTTTTGTGTATTAGAGGTTACACCTGAGGAGTGTCGCAAAACGATCGCTTTCGACAGAGCGAGTTCGGATATAATTGCTCTCTATTTGGCTCTCTCGATTCGGCCTGAGTTCAGGCTTCTAAGAAGCTGATGTTACGAAGAGGACTTTTTTATCTATGCTGAGGGATGAATTTTAGTAAACGTTGATTTGGCTAATTGCCTTGGTCATCCCGACCGAGTTAGCAGAGAATTCCTTAGAAGGGCTTCTATCCGTGCGGAAGTTCGGTGAATGCCATTGATACAAACTGACGCGATAGCAAATTTGTGTGTTAGATGAACGACTTGCAGGGGAGGAGACGGTGCGAATTCCTCTAGATTATTATCGGATTCTAGGATTACCGATACAGGCAACTGCGGAGCAGCTTCAGCAGGCTCATCGCGATCGATCCCTTCAGCTTCCTCCTCGACGAGAATTTTCAGAGGCGGCGGTTGCGGCTCGACGGCAGTTGATTGACGAAGCGTATGCTGTCCTTTCTGATCCGGTGCAGCGGCAGGAATACGATGCGGGTTTCCTCGCCAAATCCTATGAGCTGCTGGAGGTTGGGCGATTATCTCCGGGGGGAGCTGCAGAGCAATCGGGGGGGGCGATCGATGAGCATAACCTCGGCAGTTCGATCAACGGCAGCTATCGTCCTGGTGATCCAGATCTCGGTATTGATCTCTATACCCCCTGTATTGAGATTGACGAAGCTCAGTTTGTGGGCGTGTTGCTGATTTTGCTGGAGTTGGGCGAGTACGAGCTGATTTTAAAGCTGGGTCGTCCCTATGTGATCGGCGGCAATCGCAGCCTCAAACAGGGGCAATTTGGCGACCCCGACATCATTAGCACAGATATTTTGCTCGCGGTCGCGCTTGCCTGCCTGGAACTGGGACGAGAGCAGTGGAACCAGGGGCAGTACGAAAACGCGGCGGAATCGCTAGATACGGGGCGAGAACTGCTGCTGCGTGAAGGAGTGTTTGCTCAGATACGGGGCGAAATGCAGGCAGAGCTCTATAAGCTGCGCCCGTATCGAATTCTAGAGCTACTTGCTTTGCCGGAAAGCCATGTGGCTGAACGACGGCAGGGGCTTACGCTGCTGCAAGAGATGCTGCACGATCGCGGCGGGATCGACGGCGAAGGAGCAGACCAATCTGGACTCAACACCGACGATTTTCTGCGCTTTATGCAGCAGTTGCGAAGCTATCTCACTTCTGCGGAACAGCAGGCTCTTTTTGAAGTTGAGGCACGTCGCCCTTCTCCGGTTGCTACTTATCTGGCAGTTTATGCGTTGGTGGCAAGAGGCTTTGCAGAGGGGCAGCCCGCCCTGGTGCGCCGGGCAAAAACCATGCTGATACGGCTTGGTATCCGTCAAGATGTCCATTTGGAGCAGGCAGTTTGCGCGCTGCTGCTGGGGCAAACCGAAGAGGCGAGTCGGGCACTAGAGCTAAGCCAGGAATACGAATCCCTTGCCTTTATTCGCGACCACTCGCAGGGTTCCCCCGATTTGCTGCCCGGACTGTGCCTTTACAGTGAACGCTGGCTGCAAAACGAAGTCTTTCCCCACTTTCGGGATCTTGCCCGCAAACAAGCCTCGCTGAAAGAGTATTTTGCAGATGAGGATGTGCAGGCGTATTTAGAGGAATTGCCCAACGAACCCGAACTCAGCTCACCCTGGTCTGGTGGAACGTCCTATCGCGAATCTCCATCCCCTGGAGAAACTGGCACATTGCTGCGAAACCAATCCGATCGCAGTTCCTCGGCAGTAACCATGCCCAATCGTGGAGCCAGCGACTCCGAAGTCGCCCCAGCCGAGCGGTTTACATCCCGTCCAAAACCGTACGAAGAACAAAACGGGGCAAGAACAAACGGCACAGGTCGCCCCACTCGTTTTGTCGATCCAAACCCCCTGCCTGCTGTCGGCAATCACTCCGGTGGGGGATCAGCTTCGTCTCGGACTCGCCAAGACCCATCCGAAGAACCGATCGCAGCACCAATTGCCCCACCCTCGCGCCGACCTGCAGCCCGAAAAGGGCTACGTCTGGATCGGCTTGTGTTTCTGGCAGCGATCGGCTTGCTGAGTCTGACGGTGCTGGCGTTCCTGATCAGCCGTTTGTTTGCCGGACAAAATGATCCCGCACCCGCAACGACCGATCCTTCTCCCGCTGCAACTGTTCAATCGAATGCCGCGCCAGCCGCTTCCCAGTCAAGTCCGCAGTCGTCAGCCGCAGGGGTTACCGAACCGCTCACCGAAACGACGGCTGAAACGGTGCTTCAGTCCTGGCTAACGGCAAAAGCAGCTGCAATGGGCAATCAGCATCAAACTGGTGCCCTTGCTGACATCCTTGCGAATCCCCTGCTGTCTCAGTGGCAAACGCGATCGGAAAAAGCAAAGACAGAAAACTGGTACTGGCAGTATGAGCATCCCAATGTGGAAATTGTCTCTGTTACAAAGGAAAGTGGAACTGTGAACAGTTCGGCAGGGGATAATTCGACTACTGGGGCGACTTCGAGCACGGCTTCCTCTGATTCCACTTCTGATTCAGCCAGTTCCGGGACAAGTTCTGGGACAAGTTCTGGGACAAGTTCCGGGGCGAGTCCGACAGCATCGGGCAGTCCGGCAGGCAGTTCAGACCGTGCTGCGAGTTCTGCCGCCTTCAATTCGGGCGATGAACGGGCGCAGGTAGAGGCGATCGTGACCGAGCGGGGCGATTTGTTTGTGAATGGTCAGATTGACCAAAGCTCTTCCTATGAAGACAGCATTCGCGCCCGCTATAACTTAGTCCGAAGCCAGGGACAGTGGCGAATTGAGGCAATAGACGTTCTAGAATAGAGCAGCCTTTCTGCCCTCCAACCTGATCCCCAATGACAGATGCTTTGCTTCAGTCCTATCTGCCGCTTTTTGCTTGGACAGGGCTGGGGCTGATTTTTTCAGGATCGTTGCCCGCTTCTCTGCCGCGATTGCTAGGACGTAGCCTTTATTGGGTCGGCGTTCCCCTCGAAATTCTGGCACTGGCAAGACAAACCAATTTTGCAGCAGAAGTCGGACTAGCTCCGCTCCTGATAATCGCCACGTTGCTAAGCGGCTTTACGATCGCCTGGCTCGTCCTTCAGGCGATGCAGTCCCGCTTGCAGTTCCAATCGGTTGCGGCAGGTCTGACCGCAGAAAATTGCAGTGCAGTTCAACCCTTTTGCCCTGCCGAGCGCGGCAGTTTTTTGATCGCTTCAGTCCTGGGTAACACGAGCTTTGTGGGCTTAGCGATCGCCCCCGCCTTTGTCGGTGCAGATTATTGGGGCTGGTTAGTGTCCTACTGCGTGACGCAAAACGTGATTGGAACCTATGGCACGGGCGTATTTTTAGCTAGCTACTACGGACGGCAGGCAGATCATCCCCAAGTCAAGGAACTGATCAAAGATGTGCTCACTGTTCCGTCACTGTGGGCATTTCTTCTCGGATACAGCACTCAATCCATCCCCCTGCCCGCAATCATGGAATCTGGGTTGCATGGCTCGATCGCCTTTGTGATTCCGGCGGCGTTGCTGCTGATGGGAACGCGGCTGCGACAGCTTCAGGGCTGGAAGAGTCTGAAAATTGCAATCGTGCCAATGTTACTTAAGACGATCGCCCTGCCAGGACTGCTCGGACTCGTGACTCATTTTTTGGCACTGCCACAGCCTGCCCAGCTTGCCCTGGTTTTAATGGCAGGAATGCCCAGTGCCTTTGCCGGACTGATTTTGGCAGAAGAATATGAAATTGATCGATCGCTGATTGCCAGTAGCATTGTGCTCACGACCGGAAGCTGTCTCTTGCTGATTCCTTTGTGGCTCTGGCTGTTTGGCTAAAAAATCTTCACACTTCGTCCAATTTCGACTTGTTTTTTAAACCAAATTAAGAGTAGAACGAGAACAACACCTTCGCAGAGCTTCATCAATGCCTCGTTCTTCTCCGACGGTCGATTCTGCTGCCGATCCGCCTGCCGTTTCGCTTTCCCCAGAGCAATCCGGCGATCGGGGAAATTCTTTCGGGTTAGCTCTGGCATCGATTGATTTTTTGCCGCGCTTTCTGCGACTGGCGACAATCAACGTTCTTTCCAATTTGATGGTTCCTTTGTCGGGGCTGATCAGTGTCGCGTTTTTGGGGCATCTCAACGACATTCGCTACCTGACGGGCGTAATGCTGGCAACTGTTCTGTTTAATACGATTTATCGCACGCTCAGCTTTTTGCGAATGAGCACGACGGGCATGACGGCGCAGGCTGTGGGGCGAAACGATCGATCCGCCATGCTGCTCACGGGAATGCGAAATGGCTTGCTGGCGATGGGGCTGGGCGGCCTGATTCTGCTGCTTCAGCATCCGCTGCGAGATATCGGCTTTCGCTTGCTGAATGCGGCTCCAGAAGTGGGGGCGGCGGGGCAGGCGTATTACGATGCGCGGATCTGGGCGGCTCCCGTGACGCTGCTGAATTTTGTGATCATCGGCTGGCTGCTGGGACAGGAAAAGGGCGAGGCAAAGCAGTTTCCTTTCTGGCGAAATCGGGTGCTGCTGCTGTCGATCGTCGGAAATGGCGTGAATATTCTGCTGGACTACTGGCTGATTGTGCGGTGGGGCTGGCAGAGCGCGGGGGCAGGCTGGGCAACGGCGATCGGTCAACTGGCAATGGCGATCGTGGGGCTTGTGATGGTGGGGCGATCGGTGAAATGGCAGGAAATTCGATCGCTGGCTCCAGAGATTTTTAACTGGAAAGAATTCAGACAAACGCTAACGCTGAACAGTAATTTACTGATTCGCACCTTTACGTTGCTCTGTGCTTTCTTGCTGTTTGCCAGCCTTAGTTCTGCACTGGGAACCACCGTGCTGGCAGAAAACGCGCTGCTACTGCAAATCGTGACGCTGACCGCCTACTTTGTCGATGGCTTTGCTTATGCCACCGAAAGCCTAGCCGGAATGTTTCATGGAGAAGGGCGACGCGATCGGCTTCTGCCCTTAGCCACGCTAGCGGGTTGCGTTAGCTTCGTGTTTGCATTAGCGATTGCATTGATTTGCATTTGTTTTCCTCATTCTGTCTTTCATCTCTTTACCAATAGTGCAGCCGTTCTAGCAGGTATCCACGAGTTTGTCGTCTGGCTATTACCTGTACTTGGCTGTGGCTCGATTGCCTTTATGCTCGATGGATACTTTGCCGGACTTACTGCAGGCGCTACCCTTCGCAACACCGCTTTGATCGCAACCCTGTTAGGATTTGTCCCGGTTGCAATCATTGCCTGGAATGCCCGAAGTTCAACGCTGCTCTGGCTGGCAATGGCTCTTTTTATGGCAATACGAGCAGGATTATTGGCAGTGCGGGTTCCGGCAACGACGCGATTAGAAAGCTAGCGTTTGCTAACCTTTAACTAACCCAATCTGTTTCTCAAATGGGCTTGTCAAGTATCCTTGTTTTCTCTGGAGTGGTTTAAAGTCCTCGCAGCCCTGTAAACCACTATCGATAGGCAACTGCTTACATCGAGGCTACTATGCAACATAAAGATTTTCAGCCAACTAGGTCTCATGCTTGTAAGTAAGGAGATATTCTGGTGATGACAAAGTGATCGAAAAACATTTTGTGATTGGGTAGAGGTGAAAATAAACCGTGAAAGCGAAGAAAGAGGGCAAGAAAACAAAACAGACTGATCATAAAAAGAATAAAAACAAGAAGGAATTAAAAGATACGATCGCGCAAGCTAACGGAACAGGCAATGCAGAACACCTGCTCGAACCGTCGATTGATCGAACAGAAATTTCATCCAACCATCGATCGCAAAAACTCTCGCGCCAATTTTACGAGCAGGAGCTAACTCGCCTACAAACAGAGCTAGTGAAGCTTCAATATTGGGTCAAGCATCAGGGACTCAGAGTGGTGATTTTGTTTGAGGGTAGGGATGCAGCAGGCAAAGGAGGCGCAATCAAGCGAATCATTGAATGTCTAAATCCGAGAGGTTGTCGGGTCGTTGCATTGGGTAAACCGTCAGACATAGAGCGAACCAAATGGTACTTTCAACGCTATGTTGCCCATTTACCCTCGGCGGGCGAAATTGTTTTGTTCGATCGAAGCTGGTATAACCGTGCTGGAGTCGAGCACGTGATGGGCTTTTGCACCGAAGCAGAATATCAAGAATTTATGCAGTCCTGTCCAGAGTTTGAGCAAATGCTAGTCCGCTCTGGCATTATCTTGCTGAAATACTGGTTTTCGGTGAGCGACGAAGAACAGGAACGTCGCTTTCAGGAACGAGTCAAAGACCCGGCAAAGCGATGGAAGCTCAGCCCGATGGATATTGAAGCCCGCGATCGCTGGGAAGACTATTCCAGAGCAAAAGACGCCATGCTCGCCCATACCAACATTCCAGAAGCCCCCTGGTTCACCGTGGAAGCCGACGACAAAAAACGATCGCGCCTCAACTTGATGCACCACATTTTGAGCAAAATTTCCTACGAAGACATTACGCCCCCCGCGCTAGAATTGCCGCCCCGCCGCTCAGGAGAAAACTATGTGCGTCTGCCCCTGAACGAGCAGTTTTTTGTGCCGCAGGTTTATTAGTCGCGATCAGGCAAAGTAGCTGTCGGTTGCCAAAACTCCTGCCCGAATATCTGCTTTTGGGATTTGTATTCCGGTAACATTCAGCAGCAAGTCTCGATTTGGGGCAAAGCCAGAAGATCGATCGTTTACCGCCAGATAAGTTCGTCCTTGCCACTGCAAAAAGACCGCTTCATTGGCTTGCAGCTTTTGCTGACCTCGCCGCTGTGGAATTTTGTCTCGATAAGCCGTGCTCACCCCACTTGCAAGAGAACTGCCGCCAACCCGACCTGCGTAAAAGACAGCAACAGGCGCATCGCCCACCCCATCATCATCTCGATCGATCAGGATTCGATCGCCCTCGTTCACTTTCCAGTCCGTGATCTGATCGGTTGCTTTTAGAGTTGATTGCCGGAAAACCAGTGCCTCGCTGCTACCTGCAAAAACAAAGTAATCTGCGCCTGCGTTGCCGGTGAGCCGATCGCCCCCTCGACTTCCCATCAGCAAATCATCGCCTGCCCCTCCCGTCAAACTATCTTGACTGGAACTGCCAATCAGAAAATCATTTGCATCCGTACCAGCCAGCTTGAGCACACGACCTGTTGCCCATTCCACCGCACCAATATCCGGTTTACCGCTGCGTCCAATGCCTCGCTGATCGATCGCAGGAATGTTTGTTCCTGTCGCCCCCTCGATTGCAGGACTGCCCTTTAGAAGCATCTGAACTGGACTTAAACCGCCACTACCCCCTTGTAAGGGAGCCAGTTTTGGGTCAACAACACGGGCATTTGCCGTAATCAATTTGTCATTGGGCGAGACAGGAGCCGGAAACTGGATATTATTGCCGCCGTCGATAAGCTGCCAGCCCGTTTGTGAGTTTATCTTCCAGGGATTGCTTGTGCTGTTGTACGCCACGATCGCATTACTCAGCGTGACTGCCGTCTGATTTGTCCAGAAAGCACCGCCCCCAAAACCTGCATAGTTATTAGCGATCGTCACATTCGTAAAATTGACAGGATAGCCGCGATCGTTTGCTAGGCTGACCGCACCACCTAATCCCTGCGCTTTGCCATTGTCTGCCCGATTTCCAGAAATTGTGCTGTTAGCTACGGTGACAGGCGATTTTCCCCCAATCCACATCCCGCCGCCTTGATCGAGCGCAGTATTGTTGGCGATCGTTGTATTCCGAACGGTGAGTTCTCCGTTACCGTGACGCAGCCCGCCACCAAGCGAGTCTCCCCCGGCTCCGCGACTGACGGAATTACCAAGAATAGAACAGTTTTCAACGATCGCCTTGTCCTGTCCGTAGAGCCACAGCATCACCCCGCCACCCTGCGCTGCTCCACGATTGCCCTCAATCCGGCTATTGCGAATTGTAATCGTACGACCGGGTGCACCCGGAACATTTTGCGCTGTAGCAGGATCAGCTCCGTCTACATAAATGGCTCCTCCATAGCCGATCGTGCCCGCCTTCACGCCCCCCGGAGTCGAATCATTGTTGCGAAAGGTGCAGTTTTCAACGAGTAGCTGTGTGAGTAGATTGTTGATTGCTCCACCGTTGCTGCCTCGATTATTGGTAAAGCTGCTGCCCCGAACCGTTAGCGTCCCACCGCTCGATGTGGCAATTGCCCCGCCACCCCGCTCTTCAATTGCTCCTGATCCATCATTTTCATTGAAGCGGCTATTGATAATTCGGGTCGTCGATCGATAGCCCGTCCAGATGCCGCCTGCATAGGAAGCTACGTTGCGGTTGATCTGGCATCGGATAATGTTCAGGGTGCTATCCATCCCGGTTTTAATGCCTGCCCCTGCCCCTGTTTCATCATCGCGACCCGTCAGCCGTCCATTTGCCAGAATCAAGTGCTTGAGCGTAACACTGGTTCGTTCGCCTGTTTTGAGAACGCGACTGGCATTGTTGCCGCTAATCGTTACACCGGGCGCAGCAGAGCCATCAATTGTCAAATCTTTTTTGATTTCGAGCTGTCCACTGGTAAGAGCGATCGTCTGTCCCTTGAGGCTGGGCGCAAAGCGAATCGTAGCTCCGGATTGGGCTGAGGCGATCGCCGATCGAAGTGAACCTGCTCCAGAATCGGCTGTCGTCGTAACGAGAATTGCTGCTGTGGGTGAAGACTTTGCCATAACGTACCTCTTACTTGGAAAGGAGGTAGACACATCCCGTCTCTGCAAATTCCAAGCTGAAGTTGAAATTGTTGCAGTCGGAGTAGGGCTGCTCTTTCAAACTGCCCTGTCTTCACCTTTCCCAAGATCAGTCGAATTGAATCATGGCTATGGTTCAATTGATGTTTCAATTAGGGATAAAGTAGGTTACGGATCAGTGCCAACACTAAGCATTTACGTTTAACCTAGCCTGGCTTACCGCAGTGATGGCTGGTTGCTTCTGCTTACCTCAAGCCTCATGCACTTCGATCGCAGTTTTTTCCCCAGAAGGCACCTTCTTTAGTCCCGCAACAGATTTCATTTTCCGCACTTTGATTGGCTGAGCTGGATTACCAGAATAGATGGTCATTGGCTCTAGCGATCGTCCAGTTACGCCGCCCAACCCCAGCACTGCTCCTTTCCCCACCGTTACGCCTGGACCAATGATCGCCCGCGCCGCAATCCAGCTTGATTCCGCGATATGAATGGGGGCAATTTTCAGTTCAAACTGGGGATGGCTCCAGTCGTGATTTCCCGTACACAAATAAACGCTTTGCGAAATACACACATGACTGTCGATCGTAATGGGTGCAAGATTATCAATCCAGGCATCTTCTCCCAGCCATACATAATCGCCGATCGACAACCGCCACGGAAACTTCACTCGCACCCCCGGCTTGATCCGCACGCCTTGACCCATCTGTGCTCCAAAGCCACGCAAGATCCAAACCTTGATCGCTGACATCGGTAACCAGTAGCTTTGCACTAGGGGCGAACCGATGAAATACCACAATAGCTGTTTCCAATACGGTGCGCCGGGGGTATAGGAACCGACTGTGTAGCGATCGAGTTGCATCATTACAGAAGAAGGAATAAACAAAAGAGCTATTAATATTAATCAGCAACAATTAGAGAAATCAGCAATAAAAAACGATCGCATTCCAGAGAGAGGAGGGCGATCACGTTATGCTAATTAAGTAATAAGTTAGGGAATGAAGAATATTGCAGGAATATTGGACTAGGACGAGCTAAAATTTCGTCCAAAATTGGAGAGTTAGGAGGTAGTTTAGGTCTTAGTGATCTCTTTAAACCTCCTCTCAATCGCCTGCAATTTCCTTTATCCTTTATCTTTCAATGATGCTCGACTGAACTCTGTCCTGAATCTCGTGCAGCGTTGCACCTGTCCTTCCCGTCATTATCCACAAAACCGATCGCCCCACATCTCGCCAGATGCGCGCAGATGATTCTCTAGCTCGAGCGGACGGTACAACCACTGGAGTAAACGTAATCCCTCGGCTGCCCAGCACAATTGTCGCGATCGCTTTTGCCCTGGGCATGTGAAAATCCGAGGTGACGACATAGACATGCTGAATTTGACGCTGCTCGAAATCTGACACCAGCGTCGTGAAATTGGTTACGGTATCTATCGCTCGATAATCGAGGTGAAGGCGATCGTCTGGAATGCCTGCCGCTCGAAAAATGGCTTGTGATTTCTGGCGAGTTTCCCCTGTCGAAACCCAGACATCTAGCGATGGGTAATGGCGGGCAAGCTGAGCCGCTGCCGCTTCTCGACTCGGATCTCCGCCCAGCGTCAGAATCACCTGAGGACGTGGAGCCTGGTGGGCAGCAACCGCCAGCCGGACTGGAATCATGAGCAGCACGATCGCCAGCAGCGCCGCTAAGCTGATAGATGCCCACCGCACAAGTTTGAACCAACCCTTTTTCAAAATCAACGGTCTAGCGATTCGCTACAAGTCATCCTCCATCTTCTTGCATATTTTACTGTGATGGAAACGTTTTAGCGAACTGTCTGCAATGCGAAGCCGTTTCTTCAATAGTTGCCTCAGTGGGGCAATTGCTCGGGTAATCGTTGTGCCACACACATCATGACTAATGCGCCCTCGGTCAAATTGGGATTACGACCGCTCAGCCGTTGTGCCATGCCAATATTCCAAGCCTGCTTACCTCGTTCACCCTGCAAAATTTCAGCACCAACCTTCAGGTTATGAGGATACAGGTTCACCGAAAAGCCCAATGGTTCCAGGATGTCTCGAAAAAATGCTTCAGTCACCCCATCTCCCGGTAAATGATGCACTTCAGTTGACTGACACCAATATTGCTCCTCTGCCGTCGCGTGTCCGCCGCGCTTTAGCAAACGATAGATGGGCAGGCGTAGCTTCCAGATCGCATGGGCAATCCAGTTATTCCGCCACATGGTTTGCTGCAAATCCTGATCGGTTACGAGCATTCCGCCCGGACGTACCAGACGCGCTGCCTCAGCCAGCATTTTTTCCATGTCGTCGCAGTGGTGCAAGGCAGCATTCAAAACCACTAGATCGGCAAATCCTGACTTCAGAGGCAAATTCTGAGCATCTGCTAAAATCGGTACGTAGCCGAGCTCCTGAGCGATCGCCAGCCCCCCTTCTGAGACATCGACCCCCAACAGCAGTTTTGGCTGACCGACTCGATCGCGCAGTGAAGCATAGACATTGCCGGGAGCACAGCCGATATCAACCACAATCTTATCTTGCCAACTGCCAGTGACGGCGAACCAGCGATCCTGAAACTCCTGATCTCGATGGACGACTGCCAGATAGTTTCTTGCCCACTCCGGATGTCCAAAGTAGCGGCTGTTGGCAAGCAGGCTATGGGAAGGATTTTGAATCGGAAAGGTGAGAATATTATTTTTCCATGTCGCAGTCTTGAGAGAATCTGGCGCAATGTAGGTTATCGCCAACGGTGCCAATTGATCAAGCATTAGGGTTCATCATCTAGACGACGCGGCAAGGCAGTTTCTTTTGTTTTGCGATCGTCTCATAAGCAGGAATCAGATTTTGGGCGATCGTGCGCCAGGAATACTGGGACTGTGCAAATTGTCGTCCTCGTTCGCTCAGGGCTTGACGTAGATTTAGATCTGACAAGAGTTGGGCGATCGCTGCCCCCAGCGGTTCCACTGCGCCTTCAACCACCAGCCCTGCCTGAGCCGCCGCAATGTCTGAAGCAATTTGAATACCGGGCGTGATAATCACGGGTAATCCGCAAATCAATGCTTCTGCAACTGCAATGCCAAAGTTTTCTGAATAGGAAGGTAACACAAAAAGATCAGAACCTTGCAGTAGCCGATCTTTCTCTTCGCCGATCACCAATCCTGTAAAAGAAACACACGTCGTTAAACCAAGCGCAGCCGTTAACTGCTGTAGCTGGTCAAGGTAATCTGAATCACCTGCACCTGCAATCAACAGATGAAATGGATAACCTTGACCCTTCAATTCATACAGCGTTTTCAGCAGCAAATCCGGGCGTTTTTTATAATGCAGCCTTGATAAAAATAAGATAATGGGAACATCTGCCGGAATCCCATAATGTGCCCGCACTTGCAATCGGGCTTCAGGATGCGGGACAGGAGCATGAACTCCCAGCGGCAGAGTGATCGTTGGCGTTTTAATGCCGAACTGACGCACTTCTTCGGCTTCCTGGTGCGTTGTGCAGTGAATCGCGGCAGCAGCATTCAGGTTATGTCGCTCGATCAACGTGGCATAAATCTGCTTTTTCAAACGGCTCTGAGCTAGTGCCCAGGGTGTCAGTTGTCCCATGACTCGAACGGTGTAGGGAATTTGATACCAGCGGGCGATCGCCGCAGCGCAAGTCGGTGCATAGGAAAACAGATAGTGATTGTCGAGTATGTCATAGGCAGGAAGATGCTCCCAGCACCAGCCCGTGAATGCCCTGGAGAAAATAAACTCTTTTAGCGCAGGCGGATCGAACGGTAAAAACCAGACGGGTACATTATCCGTTGAATCAGTGCCAAAGGAATAATCAACTCTTTGATTAAGCGGTACATCTAACGGTTGGGGACGATCGTAATTCGTGGTCGCAATTTCTACATCCACGCCTAAATCGCGGAGTGCCTTGACCAAATTCAGTGCAACCTGCGGCGGTCCCCCTAAGGCAGGACTGAGACCGGGAATGACGTGCAAAACTCTCATAGTAGGTCTTCGTGGCGACGCAATTAGCGGTTAGATGTGAATTTGCGGAAGGCGAGCAGTGCAATCACAGGCAGCAAAGCAGTCGTCAGCCAAAACATACTCCGCATTGTGATTCCTGCGGCAAAGAAACCCAGCGCATAAACGACTAGCGCATAGTCAGACTGGCTCTGCATTGCCATCCGATTCCACCAAGCGGCAAGTGCTCCAAAGAATACAGACACTCCAATCACCCCTAACCAACCTGCCATCATATAGCTCTCGCCCAAATATGTGGCAGCAACTGTGTATCCTTCAGCCCCAACAACCTCTTCGATACTGACGCTCAACCCTTCTGGCTTATCGGGAAACAGGGCGCGAGGAATAGGACGAACTAAAGACCAGTAAATCACTTCAAATCCCAGAAACTCCTGCTGTGCCGGAAAAACTTCGATAAGCGGCGCGATCGACGCTAAGTTGTAATCTACTGCCAGAGTATCTCGTGTTTCTTCGCTAGCATAAACTTGGTTTGTAATGTAATTACGAAGCCCCATCGTCCTGAATTCCAGCATGTGATAAGAGGCGTAGAGCGCGATAAAACCAGCAATCAGGATTGGAATAACTGTATTTCTAAAATTGTTGTAGGGGAGGGTTAGCAAATAGCTCATGATGCAGGTTGCAATGTGGCTAATAAAAATATTGCGTGTCCCTCCGGAAAAAGCATGAAAGAGGACTAGGGCAAAAATACTGCCCATTACAGCAATCTGCCAAAATGGAAATGTGTGGCGACGGTTCCAAACCACTGCCATCATGGGCGGAATGATGTAAGACAGCAAGTTTAATTCAGTGAGTAAACTGTTCCATCCACCTAAATAACCGCGCGCCCAGGGTTCAGAAAAACGTGGACCTATCATCCCCTCAATTAGGGCAATCGGGTTGAACTGAACCGATATCAACATGTACAGAAATGCCAGAAACGCTGCCAAG
The DNA here is from genome assembly GCF_039962215.1 of Leptolyngbya sp. ST-U4. Lineage (NCBI taxonomy): Bacteria > Bacillati > Cyanobacteriota > Cyanophyceae > Leptolyngbyales > Leptolyngbyaceae > Leptolyngbya > Leptolyngbya sp. ST-U4. Next base: position 96,119 of record NZ_JAMPKZ010000012.1, on the reverse strand, counting down.
ACAAAGCCCCAAAAAAGAGTCTGGTTAGAAATTTCGTCTGGTGTCAACCATCGGGAGTGTACAGGAGTAGGGGCAATTAGATGTCGCCCGATCGCTAATCCTGCCATTCCCACCAAGACTAAATTGAGGGCACTGGCAGTGCCGGTTGGACCAATCATGCTATTGAATTCTTCTTGAGGAAAAAGAAATTCAGCCAGCGTTAAGCTATACAAACCGAGGATACACAGTAGATCCGTCCGAAACAGATTACGGAGTCCTTTGCGACTGTCAAACCAGATACTGACTAGAAAAGCAACCCCAACCCCGATTGCCGCAACCCGCGCCATTGCAGAGGAAGTGTCTTCAGCTGAACACAGACTGTAAGACATTAGGATGCCAAAGAGCAGACACACTGTTCCGGCTACTGTGGGAGACGGAGGAGTATAAAGTCGGTAATCGTCAATTAATTCAACTTTGGTGTAATTGTTGTAATCATCCGACCAAACCATCGATCGCACCCCCTCATTACTTTCCTTGTTGTCTTTGGCTATCTTTTCGTGATTATTTTCTTTATCGTTTTAAGATTGATGGGCTAGCTGTTTTGAACTGCTAACGGCAGTTTCTATAAGCTGAATTAACTCTTTTGCTTTTACATCCCAGGTCAAATGCTGCTGAATTAAGCGTTGAGCATTCTTTCCCATCTGAACGCGCTGCGCTGGGTTACTTAGCATTCGATCGATTGCCTCGGCGGTTGCAGTAACCGACTTTGGCGGAACAGTGAAGCCATGAACACCTTCCTGAACGACATCGCTGATGCCGCCATCATTACAGTAAATGATCGACGTTCCGGCTGCCATTGCTTCGAGATAAACGGTTGCAAAAGGTTCATCCCATCCAACGAGCGCAAAACAGTCTGCCCATACCATTTCTTGCAGTACTTCCGAATGGGGCTGCTTGCCAACCAACTGAATGGCGTCTCGATGAGTGGATTGAGCGATCGTGGCTTTTACAAGCTCTTCCGCAGGACCAAAACCAATAATTCGCAGAATTGCATTGGGATGTTGAGCCGCCACGCGATCGAAGGCTTCGATTAAAACGGGAATGCCTTTTCGCTCTGCAAACAGGGCGCAGGCAAGAATAATGGTTTTCTCTTTCAGGAAATCTGGACGCGGTGTTCTCCAGAGCTGAGAAGCAGGCAAATGAACGCCGTTATGACAGGTTTGCACATTTCCCTGAGGAAAAAGCGTGACTAAATCTTTTTCCATGCGGCGAGAAACGGTCAGTATTGCCCACGCTCGATCGACCACCTGCTTCATCGCTGCTTTGCGCTGAGGATAGCGATGACAGTCCGCAATTTCATCAAAATCATGTTCCTGCACGATGAGCGGTTTGCGAAACTGAGGCGGTAGTTGGGTTACCAGCCAACCGTTTGGCAGGGAGTGATGGCAGAAAATAACATCAGGCTGAAATGAGCCGATCGTCCGGCAGAGCTTGGATAAAGCCGATTGTGCAGCGATACGCTGATAAGGAATTGGATTTTTGTATGCCCATTGCTTAAGCGGAGAAATGGGATAGTATAGCCAGCGAGGATAGTAAGCTTGGACTCCGTCTTCCCAAGTGTGGCGATCGGGACAGTTGGCATAGGCTTTTGCCCCCGGAGTTTTTGCTAGAAATGATGGCACCCAGGATGTAAAAGAAACGACTTGTAACTCAACATCCTGACGGGCAATTGCTTGTGCCTGAGTCAGTGCCCAGGTTCCCATGAGTGGGTTGTCGGGCTTAGGAAAATAGGAGGCAAGAAAGAGAATCCGAAGGCGGCGAGGGGTCATGGAAGAGAAATCACCGGATAAACGGCTCTACATTTCTTTTCTATGTATCTCGTCTAAATCCGTAAGTTTTTCCAAAACTTCAACCCAGCGTTTCGCTCCAACTTCTGGTGTCCAGGCTGTGGCTTTCGCAATCGATGTCTGACTTGCGGCTGCTATCTTGTCTGGATGAAAAACGTAGTGCATGAGAGCAGCATATAAAGCATCTGCATTACCAGCAGGCACGATCGCTCCATTCACTCCTGCTTCAACGAGATCTGAAGCTGCGCCCACGGCATCAGAGCAAATAATTGGCAATCCCGCCCCTAACGCCTGATTGACAACAACACCCCAGCCATCGTAGCGGCTCGGCAGTACAAAAATATCGGCTTGCTCGAAAAACTGGGGCAGGTATTCTGGATCGTGAAACCCGGCATAAGTGATGTGCTGCTGTGCCTCGGCAGAAATCGATTGCAGCATCTCTGGTAGTTCTGCTTCACGACCAACCAGCAAAAGTCGCGCTTCGGCTCCAGCTTGAATGAGGCGATCGAACGCTTGCAGCAGCAAATCAACACCCTTACGCTTGATCATTTGTCCGCAAAAAAAGACGGTAACAGGATAGCGCGGGCGTTGAACTGTTGATTTGAAGTCTGAAAGATTGCAGTAGTAGGGAATGTTAAAAATAGGGTGTTTAGAAAATCTTTGTTGATAGTCTTGTTGAGCACGAGAACCAATCGCGACGATCGCCCGACACCGCTTTAATCCTTCCACTAGGAAAGTTTGCAGCCTGCCTTTGATGCCACCAGAATTAGCAACAATTTTTTCACCCCAGAAGAGGCAAGGAACACGATTCGCGTAAAACCACAGTAAAAACTGAGCCGTGAAATTTTGATAGCCGTTCAGCACCACGACATCTGCATCGCGTGAGTTTGGCAAATGCCAGTTGAAATGAAATCGAGACGCGCCCCAGGATAGGAAGAATCCAGGCAAAACTTTTTCATAGGCTTGTAGTGCCTTTCGCGACCAGGGGGAATCGGCAACTTCTGCTTCCAGGTAGTAGACTTGAAGATTGATCTCAGGACGCTGGGACAGTGCGTGAAATAAATCCCTCTGATAGGGTGAGGGAATGATTGAGTAGAAAACAACTTTGAGCGGATGTAAATTCATCTCTTCCTTGCCGTAAACTGCTAATGAAGCAAGATTGGTAGAATTCAACGGTTAGATTCAAAAAGTTGCTTCATCATGGGGTATCCGCTGGTGTACATTCTGTGGCGAACATTGCCAACAAAGTGGCGAATTTTAATAGATTCATAGGTCGTATCATTTTCCCAAAACCACATCCCCGCATTGCTAACCAGATAGGAGCCAGATGGGAGAGGATGAGCCTGAGCAGCAGTCATTAGGACATCAAAAATGGTTTGCTCAGGGAAATAATCAGGAATTTCTGGCGACCAGCCCTCTAATAAAGCATTGCAGAGTTCGATCGATAAGGATTGCTTTGGAATCAATAAAACGCCCGAATTAAAATCTCTAGTCAACTTGAGGGACAGCTGGACAGCTCGATTTGCAATCCACTCAGAAATGGATTGAGCATTCTTTTCAACAAAAAAGCAGCCGACGCCTTCACGAATATGATGAATAATTTCATCAGGTGTTTGAAACACCAGCACATCCGGATCTGAGAATAAAATATCGGTTTTTTCCTGTAGGGCAAGCTTGAGAATGAGGGGCTTGCCAAATTTATGAAATTGATAAAAATTATGAATAAACGGCTGCGATAAAGTCTCCGAATTTTGAATACAGCTCTCTAAACTGGCAATTCTTCCTGTCGGAAATAGTCTGGAAAACTTCTTTCTTTCTTCATCGGATACCTCTCCATCCATCACGATTTGCAGTGCTGGCTTGTCGGTTAGAAAATGCAGCCAGGAATAGGCTGTCCAGAGTGATTCTACAAATGTTTTACGCAGCGTGAGGATGACAAGTGTGGTTCCGTCTGTGGGTGTATAAATTGGAGGTAAATGATGGATGTACTGCTTAATGCGATAAGGAAAGTTACGCTGAATCCTCATTATCTGAAGACCAATCTTAAGCCTTAGCGGAAGTGGCAGGGTTTCAAGCATTAAACGAATCTCCAAAAACAGTTAATCAGGCTGGACTAAAATTGGCTGAGTTGGCTGAATTGCAGCGATAAGTCTGACATGATAGATTGAGCTGAATTTTGAGCGAGTTCTAATAGCTCCTGTGGATGCTCCAAAATTTCCATCAGTACGGCTGTGATCGCTCCTCCAGTAACTTCTGGTAGCACTTTACCGTTGATATTGTCTATCACAACTTCTCCACAAAACTTGGAGACAATCAGGGGAAGCTTCCAGGCTTGTGCTTCAAGTTGGGTTAAACCAAACCCATCGGAGAGGGTTGGAAATAAGAAGACATCTGCTTGCCGATAGTAGTCTGCTGTAGTGCTGCGGGGAATTGCACCAATCCAGCGAATGTTGCTTGATGGTTCTGGTGGCGTGACTTCTGATCGCCCCACAATCCAAAACTCGATCGGTTCCCCCTTCAGTTTGTCGGCTGCCTCCAGTAGAGCAGCAATGCCTTTCCGCAAAACTACCTGCCCCAGAAATAGAACCCGCAGCGGTCGTTCAGCCGAAAAGCGATCGGGATAGGTGCGCTGAAATGATCGCGCCTGCTCTGGCGGACTGTACACCAGGGGAATAATGCTAATCTTGTCTGAGGCAATCCCTGCCTGCTGCAATGCCTGATGTGACCAGGCAGAATTCACGACGATGCGATCGGCGATTTCGCATTCCTGCTTCCAGGTCTCCCAGTAATAGGGCGGTACGGGTTGCCAGGATGGAGCTAGTGCCGGATATTTTTGATGCTCCCGAATCACGATTTCTTCCTCGATTAGACCCGGATCAATCTGTCCCAATAGAGTGTACCAGCCCTGAGATCTGGCATATTTGAGAATGTCCAGTGCCGCGTAGCTGTATGCAAATAGAACAGGGCGAGAGCCGGTTGCTGAGAGTTGGGGAGCCATCCGTTTGAGGTGCGCGATCGCCTTTTGCTGAAACCAGTGATTTCGAGCAATCATGCGATCCCATTCCCCTGTCCTCTGGAGTTTCTGGCGCAGTTCAAACTGAAGCAGGGAAGCTGTGAATCCCTGGACTATTGACGCTTCCAAATCAGGATGAAAGCGATCGCGCAGACTACGAAGCAGGAAATTCGGTAAGGCGTTGAATATAGACTTTGGTGGAACCCAAGCATCCGTAATTAAGGCGGCAAGTTGACCAGTTTGATGAAGCGAGCGGGGAACCGCGTAATGTTCTCTTGCGCCAAGCTGGCAGCAAATCCAGGAGGATGGGTTCATAGCACTTCCAGCATGGGAACATTAGAAGATTCGCCGCGACGCAGCCGCAAGTATGACCAGAGCGATTTGGCAGAAATGGTTTGGCGATGATAGTGCTGTTGCCGAATCAATTCTGGAATTGAGAACAGTCCTGCCAAAATTCCGTTCCAGCGTTGATGCCGCATCAGCCAGGAAACTCGACTGAGGCACTGCATCCCACCCAGCCACCATAAACTGATCGGATATCTGAGGTAAGCTAACAGAGCCTGATTTGCAATACTGGCGGCGGTAATTTGAGGGTTGCTGTGGTGTTCTAGTTTCGTATCGTGAAATACTCTTAGCCACTGACTTTGTAGTATTCCCCACCCCAGATGATGCAGGCGTAACGACAGATCGGTTTCCTCCATCCCATAAGCCATGGGAAGTGGCACATAGCCTTTAGTTTGCAGAAAAACATCTCTGCGATAAGCACAGCCGCAGCCCACAAAATCTGCTGCCCAGGTTGCTGTGTACTCATCAGGCGTAACCGTCTCATTCTGATGAAAGATCGCAGAACCAATTACGGCTGCTTTTGGAAACAGCTCGAATAACTGAATAAGACGGGCGAAATAATCTGAATCAATTGGATAAGAGTCATCATCAAAGCTAGCAACGATCGCATTTTTAGCACGGGCGATCGCTAAATTTCGACCTCCTCCCGGTCCAATCTGAACCGAGCTTTTAATAATGAGGAAATTTAAAAGAAGACCATTACCTTTTAATGCAAACTCAGTTTCAGAGTCATTATTGTCAATATGAATGATAATTTCGTCAGGTTGAGGGTTACACTGTTGAATTTGCCTGAGAGTTTTAAGTAACTGATTTGGTCGGCGGTAAGTTGGAATTGCAACCGTAATAGGACAAGTATTCATTGCTGTAGGGACTTAATCAGTTGATCTGTAGACTCCATACCTGCACCTTGTCTATACCGAATGACTTTTGCAGGTGCTCCAACGGCGATCGCTCGTTCTGGAATATCTTTGGTTACCACACTCCCTGCACCAACCACTGCATCCGCGCCGATCGTAACTCCTTTCAGCACAGTGACATTCGCCCCTAACCAGACCCGATCACCAATTTGAGTTGGTTTAGAAATAAGAGGCTGTGCCAGTGGAGGTAAGCCTAACTCTGTTCCGTGATCATGATCGGTAATGTAGCATCCGGGACCGATGGCGCATTCATGACCAATCGTGATCTCTAAAGAAGCATCAATAAAAGCATTCCGATTAATATAAGTGTTTGCGCCGATACGAATTTTAGGCTGAAGACTTGGTTCGCCGCTACAGAGTAAGATTACACCTCGATCGAGAGCAGCAGCAGCTTCAATTTCAATGTCATGAAAATTTCGGGGAATCTCAATCGACCGCATCCAAACATATCCCTTGATCTTAACGCCTAAAAGCCAATAGTAAATGTTTCGTCCATGGCTGAAACAAGCCTGAAGATATTTATTTGGGGCAACAAGGATGGTATTGAAACGCATTGTTCAAAAACTCTAGACTCTAGTCAGAATGCAATTGGTCTTCTTGATTAATTCGCTGCGATAAAATAGTACTTGAGACAGGTTTTAGAATCTTGGTTTTCTGTTTTTTTTCGATTGAAAATATCCAAATTCTTTTTGATTTTCAAATGTCATTTGATTGCCAACCACCCAAAACTTTAATATTTTCTTTACTTGGCTTTTTATACTATTCCGCCAGATTATAGAGTGGTTTATATTGTGATTAAGAATGTATTGAACTGCATAAAAAGGTATAGAATACAAACTATATCCTTGCTTTGCAAAAAAGTCTTCCATCGTTTGATGCCCTTGACAATAAATACACTTCTTATATTCTTCGGCAGTGTATTCCTGGGGAATTCCAGCTAACTTCTTAGACAGAATTATGGTCGATCCACAGATTTTACTGAGCTGACTGTATTTCATTACTCTATTGGAGTGATAATCAACCTGATAGCCCCTGTCCACGATCCATCCGTCTGCTTGAGGTTCTTGGCATAGAAAAGCTACCAAGTCACGGTGTATTCTATCATCTGCATCTACTGCCATACAGTATTTAAATTCTGTATTTTTTAGACTAAGCAGTGCGGTGCAACACTTCATCATTCGATCAGTTTGAGATTTGCCCTTCCACTCATCGTCTAGGGGCGAATAATTCATTGGTAAAAAGGTAAGTTTTTCTACATCACCTTTGAAGCTCACTTCTGGAATTTCATGACAGCTTACAATTACTTTAAACCGATCATCGCTTTGATTGGCAATAGAGTTTAGTGTTCCTTGTAGTAAAGCAATTGCTAACTTCCAGTCCTTACAAACCTGCTTTGAGATAAATGGAATTATAAATATAATCATTGCTATCCCTACTTAATCGTAAATTGCAAAGATTTTACAATGTAAGCAACAGCTTCAACTTTTCCAACAATCACAGCAGGGAACGATCGCCATCCCTGAAGGGTCTGGAGCAGTGCAGCGATTTCGAACAGTTGCAGAAGCGTTAACTTCAGATAATCCTGAATCTGTCGGCGATTGAGAATTTGTGTCATCACATAATGACGATTCACCAACTCCATCTTTGCCAAACTGCCTGGATTACTTTTGTGATCGCCGGGTTGGCTATCGTGAAAGATACGCGCAGTTCGTGCGTTGGCGAGTTTCCACTGCTTACCAACCATGAGGGAAAGTGTCACATCCTCCATCAAGGAGTATCCAACAAAGTTAGATGGAAAGAGTGGCTCAGGTAATACAGGCCGTCGATAAAGTGTACAGGTTGTGTTCAGCCATTCTACTGGAACTACTTCGGGTAAGTCTTCCCGATCTTCTGGCAGTAAGTTAAGCGCAGGACCAATACATTTTCCTGCATAAGTGCTCTCAGTTTTGCCATGCAGCAGTTGAAACAGGGTTCGACTAACGCGACCGGGAGGTAAATAACGCTGATTGGTAATCATGGCATTTACCCCACCCATCTGCGTATCACTTTTTAGAGCGGACCAAAGCCGCAGCAGACAGTCTGGCTCCAGCAGGATATCGTCATCCATCAGCCAAATAAAATCCTGTGTTGCACGGATAATTGCCTGATTTCGCTGGGTAGCAGCCCCAAGCTCGGTGGCTCGATAATACTGAATTCTGGTTTTCAGACCAGGAATCGATTTCTGACACAGCTCCTCCGTCTGCCAATCGTCTGAACCATCCACTACAATCATCTCTACAGGCTGAGCAGACTGCTTTGCAAGACTCTGTAAAGTTCGAGAAAAAGGCTCTGGACGATGACGGGTGGGAACTAGAGCTGAGATCGGCAGTAGAATTGTTATCTCAGATTGCATTAGTTAAAAGAAGGATAGGTCAGGCAGGATGAACTGGAGCGGACGCAAAATAACCGCAAAGCGGATCTGAAACTAGCTTGAATTTCATATAAGATTTTAGATACTGGCGAGCACACTGTAGGATGTTTAACTGCTGAAATGGATAGTGGGTGAATAAACTATCCAACAAAGAAGTTTCAAACTCAACTTGTTTGTTTAACTGAACTGCAATTTCGGCAGCTTCTAACACAATCATTTTTCCATACTTTGCAATCAAGCTCTGCTTGATAGATTGAACACCTCGACCAAAGATACGGTTGCCAAGAGCATTCCTCAACGACAAGCTAGATGGCATTTCTGACCAGTAGCACAGCGATTGAGGTGCGAAGTATAACTTGTCCTGAATTTGTAAAGTACGGCAGTATTCCTGTAATCCGGCATCAGATACATCATCACTAACTTGAAGATTAGACTGAAGCGAAGTTCGCCAGAATAACCCTCCATTGGAGATGCCCTCGAAATAAAACAGGTGCGCCTGTAGCTCGATCGGGGCATATACGCGATCTGTAAAGCAGTCTCCCCTCGTTGTTCTATCGGTTGGTGTGGCAGTGTCCCGCTCCTGAAGCCAGATTTCCTGATTTCGTAGCATCATGTCAACTCCATGAGTTTCAAGTGATGCAATATTCTCGGCTATGAAGTTCGGCATGAGCCAGTTATCATCTTCAAGAATACAAGCGTAAACGCCGTCCATTAATGCTTTGGAAGTAAACGCACGGTTTAAATTTCCTGCACATCCTAGGTTGGTTGGGTTGGGAGTATACTGAATTCTCTCATCCTCCAATTCTGTAACCACTGCTTTGGCTTCCTGCGCAGGAGAATCATCCATAACCAGCGCAATCCAGTTTGAATGAGTCTGATTGATTAAGCTGGTCAGTGCCCGTTTAAGCAGCTGCGGACGTTTATAGGTAGGAATTCTAACTTCACATAATCCCATACGGCATACTCCGAAAACTACTTCCAAACTTTGCGTTTCACTGCTGCAACGTACTCAGCTCCTGTAAAGCCGATCGTTTTATAGATGTGGCGGTAGAAACCCGGAGCAATCTGATCAGAGGGAACAAACTTAGGATCGTTGTTTTTAACACCTGAAGCGACTTGCACAGCCCACTCTTGATCCCAAGAATAGATTCTACGCGCATATTCAAATCTCGCCTGGTTAATGGCATTTTTTCGGTCTAGAGTGAGTTGTCTGGTGGCTGTTAGATGAGCCTCGATCGTGCCTTGAACTGCTAATCGATCTCGATAAATCTCTGCAATCTTTCTGCGCGTTACAGTGCCACTACACCACCAGCGATAAACTGCTCCTACCTTATCGCAGTAGGAGAATTGCTGGTTTGCCATCAGCAGCCGCACATACAGGTCATAGTCTTGGCAATGCCTGAGATCCTCGCGCCAGCCTTTGATCTCGATCAGTGCCTGCTTGCCGAACAGCAGCCCACCCGTTTGCGGCATTTTCCATTGAATCGTTAGCAGCCAGAGGTCGTGAGGCAGGGGCAGGTGTGCAATCGTAGGAGGGGCATGAAATACTCCACTTTCGCCTAGCTCCTCTGTAATGTGAGGGCTATAGATAACATCTGCATCAGGATTTTGGGCAAGAAACTGAATTTGCTGCTCGATCTTGTCAGGCAGCAGGTAATCATCAGCGTCAAGATACTGAATCCACTCGCCCTGACTCAGCTCTAGGAGGCGATTTCGCGCTGCGTTGCCGCCACGATTCGGTCCAGTTTCCCAGCGAATTCGATCGCTAAAGCTTCTAATGATGTCGAGGCTACGATCACTTGACCCATCATCTACAACGATCACTTCCTTGTGCGGATAAGTTTGACCGAGAGCACTTTGAATTGCTTGGGCGATCCAGCGATCGGCGTTGTAGCAGGGTATGAGAATGCTAACAGTAGGGTTTTGGCTCATTGATATAGCTTCAATACTTCAACCACTGAACCTTAAACCTAGCCAGATTTAAGTGGTATTTCTATATGACAGCTTCATGAAGATGCATTTCTTAATAACGTGAGTGTCTTACAACCTGCTTCTCATGGCTCTAAACTCTTGATACTGTGAATAATTGCGAATTTATTATCAATTAATTCTGAGATAGTAGCCGGAAGTTCCTGATTGTCAACACCAAAAACTTCTCCTGACTGATTGAATCCTTTAGGCAAATAAGCTAATGAATAGCAAAAAACCGTTGCTAGTACATCTTCACCATAGAATTGATGAAGAAACGCAAGCGGATTGGTTGTGCGACGATGAATATACAAATCATGGACTAATTGACCGCGAATGGCATAACCACCACCTTGTACATAATCCCCAAGTCGATAACCGTTCTGGATAGCTGAATAAATTAAGTTGCGTACAAGCTGATCATTGCTAAGTAAAGAACATTGAATACGCGTTGGATAGTCAGAGTGCCGCCAGATTGCAAAATGCTTTGAGGCTTTGTTTAGGATGTAAGAGAGAATTTTACTCTCATCTCCATGTGGTAAACGTTGTGTGCCACTCAATGGATACTTATCCCAGCTTCCGAGCAGCCCAATTCGTGGATCCGAATTAAATGCATCGCTGATTCGATTGGCAAATGAGCTAATAACTAGTGCATCTGTATCAAGTCGGACAACAAATTCCACATTTAAGTTCTTCCCTATCCATCTTAATCCCTCTGCGAGCCCAACGCACAATCCGCCCTGCCACCAATTACCGCGTCCATTTCGAGGGTTGGGTAAAATTATCGTTCGGCTGGGAAGTTCTGTTGGGACAATATCACCAAAATTATGTCCTGAACTATCGTCAATGATGACAACACTATGCACATCAGGTTCGTGCAGCAGCAAACTTTCAAGGAGCCGCCTTAGTCGCTTTGCTTCAAATTCACCCGGACCGACAAAAGTTAATGCTGCAAATTTATTCATTTGCTTGGTTGCCTTCTATTGTGACTAATATCTATTTCACCAGAGCAACTCTGGATAGTGTCATCGTTGGTAGAGCAACTGTTATGAAGCAGCAGTTGCCAAATCTCACCCTCTTCATTGTAGCTACAGACATAGAAGTTCAATTTGCAATAGAATAATAGACTTCCATCGTCTTATTTGCGGTCTTTTGCCAACTAAACAGTTTGGCTCTCTCACATCCTTTATAAATTAATTTGTCGCGTTCTATCGGATGATCAAGCAGCCAAAGTAAAGCCTCAGCTAAATCATGTACTGATTCTGGATCAACTATTATTCCTGCATCTCCAACAACTTCGGGAATGCTGGAAGTGTTAGAGCTAATTGCGACTGTTCCACAAGACATTGCTTCTAGAGGGGGAATTCCAAATCCCTCATAAAGTGATGGATAGACTAAACCAATACTACATCTATATAACTTTGCTAAGTGGTTATCATGAGGGTATTCGTAATGCAAAATCCGCTGTTCTAAACCAAGCTCAGCAATTAGCCTCCGCTCATTTTGATTAAAAGGTGCGCCAGCAAAACAGAGGTAGAGATCAGGCTGAACAGAGGCAGCGTGAGCAAAAGCCTGGAGACAACGATCGAAGTTTTTATGATATTCGCGACCACCTACATAAAGATAGTAGGGACTAGAGGGAACTGGTTCAGAACCATAAGAGTGAGAAGTATTAATGTTGGAAGCTAGATGCGTGACGGTGACTTTCTCCTCTGGAATTGAGAAATATTCAATCAAGTCTTTCTTGGTGTTCTCGGATACACAAATAATTACTTGCGCAACTTCTATTGCCTCCCGCTTAAAAAATCTCTCGTCACCTAATCTATCTAACTGATCAGGAAAGAGTTCAGGGAGTAGATCATGAATTGTTAGAACAACGGGATAATTTAGGCGAGATTGATAACTTGACAGGGCACAGCGTGCAATAGATACATAGTGAGTTGGATGAACAACATCAAATTGACCTAAAAGAGCAACAGCTCTGAAATAAGCTTTTTCGTACCAGTCGTAAACTTTCTGTGGCAAAATTTGCCTACCGCGACAACAATGCAACTTCAGGTTAGGGTGAGTTGGATAATTATTACTGATACTATTAGTGATGATAGCAGGGCTAAGCTCGGAAGAAAGGTGTTGAATTAGGTTGTTGAAGTATCGATTGATTCCACGATTTCTAGAAGCACTAAAAATCTGACCATCGTATAGGATTTTCATCTTTCATTATGCCCCTCCTCAAAAATTTCTTTCTTAAGCTACTTAAAAAATCAATGCGAAAGAAAACTAAAGCTTTAATCGACAATTGTTTCCAGTTAAGCATTTAATTTAGAAAATCAGGCTTCTTTTCCAATAAAGCAGCTATTCCCTCTAGCCAGAACCCATCCTGATAAATCTTCGGAGTTGGTTTCAAAGGATGTAATTACCATTACCTCTGTTTCTTTTCCCTAAACCAACCAGTAGATTAAGCTCCCCGTAAAGTGATTTAATGAGGGAACAAAGATGTTAACTTTCACACGCTTGTTACTCCGATTGCAAATATAATCCTTTTCATAACTCGTGAACTGATATCAATTCCTTTCATTGCATTGATATAACTCGGGTTAAGCCTTGACCTAAACAAGCTCAGGTAGTAACAGAATTATAAACTTGTATCGTTTTATCAGTCGTCTTCAGCTAAAGAGCTTAGCTCGTTCATAACCTCTACTAATTAAACGCTCGCACTCTAGAAGATGTTCTAGCAACCACAGCAAAGTTTCGCAATCTCTAGCAAACAACAAGTCTACGACCTGGTGGATAGCCACTATTCAGGTAGGATAAACTCAGCGTATGTTCTGTAGCCAAGTATCTAGAACGAGTACTCGGTAAACTAGAGCATAGTTATTGTAAGGTTTTTGGAATAGCTTGACGAGATAGTTTCGGTTTAGAAAACTAGATTGAACTAGAGAACCCGACACCACGGAATCTTTGTAGCGATCGAGGAGTGCCTGTATCCAGGATGCATAGGGTGGTTCAAACCCTCGCTTCGGTCGATTTAAGATTTCAGCAGGTAAAATATCTTGAACTGCCTGCTTCAGCCACGCCTTCTTGTTTCGAAATTCATTGGGGTACTGTTTCTGTAACCCAATAACCGTTTCAGCAAGTTTATAATCCAATAGTGGAAGCCGCACTTCTAACGAGGAAGCCATGCTAGTTCGATCGCCTAGAGCTAGACAATTTGATACTAACCAGGTATTAAAAAGAACTTGGCATAAGTGGGTCGTGATGTCTGACCATGCTGCGTCATTACCAACCGAAGGATGGAATGGGTTGCGCTCTGGCAGTTGTGTCAAAAACTCCTGGGAGTAGAGCGACCGTCGATGATACCAGGGACTTCTAAAATCCTGACGAAGGTTGTAGAAAACAAACTGATTTGGATGCTCGTTATCAATCAAGTGAGCATTTAGACCTTGAACTAGAAGTGATCGAACTGGTTTAGGAAGTTTAGGTGTAACTGCAAATTTTTCATAAATGGGAATATGAGCTAATTTTCCTAAAGTAGTTGCGATCGCGCTTATCGAATTTTGGCGTTGCTTCTGCTGTGTCATGTGGTGGGCTTCAATCATCCAGTCATAACCCCAGAACAGTTCATCCCCACCAACGCCACTTAGCATGACCTTAATTCCCTGCTCAGCAGCTAGCCTCATGACAGCAAAATGACCATAGGCAGCGATGTCGGCGATCGGATCATCCAATGCCTTCATCAGTTCAGGAAAAAACTCTACTAGGGCTTCAGTGTGCAGCTCAACATCGTGAAAGGGCAGCCCTAATTGATTGGCAAGTGATCGCGCCTGCTCTCGTTCATCGCATGGAGGGGAACCAGGATAACCAACACTAAAAGCGTGTAGCACCTTTTTATACTTAGGAGCAGCTAGAGCCACTATCGTACCGGAATCTAAGCCGCCGCTGAGTGCAATACCAACAGGAACATCCGATCGCAGGGACAAATCAATTGCTCGTTCTAGCTCTGCTCGAATTAACTCTGAAATATTACCCTCAAGCGGTTGAATTTGAGCTAAGCTCCAATACTGGCTCAGGTCCACCTTCCAGGAATCGAGCTGTAGGGTCATGAAATGAGCCGCTGGTAATTTACGAACTCCTTGCAGTGGCGTTAGCGGTTCAGGGACATACTGATAATGGAAGTAAAGATCAACAGCAATCGGATCAAGCTCTGGAGTATGGGGCAGCAGTGCCAACAACGCTTTGAGTTCAGAGGCGAAGTAGAATGTTCCCTGATCAATCCAGTAGTAGAGCGGCTTCTCGCCAAAGCGATCGCGTGCCAAAAAAAGCTGGTTAATTTTTCGATCCCAAATTGCAAAAGCAAACATTCCTCGAAGTTTCTCTAAACAGCCCGTTCCCCAATGGGCGTAGGCTGCTAGCAGAACTTCTGTATCGCTCTTGCTTGTGAATTGATACCCTGCCTGAACGAGTTCAGCTCTCAACTCTAAATAATTGTAGATCTCACCATTAAACGTGATCCAATAGCGACCATCTTGAAATGACATCGGCTGATGCCCTAGCGGACTAAGATCTAAAATTGCCAGACGAGTATGTCCTAATTGAATGTGACGATCGCTCCAAATGCCTCGATCATCGGGACCCCGAAACTTTAGCCAAGGGAGAACAGGCTCCAGTCGGTTCGTATCTAGGGGCATTTGCGATAGAAGACCAGCAATTCCACACATTGGCTTAACGTCCTAACTTCTGTTTTGCTGAAACAAGCAGTTTGTAGCTATCAGGAAAACACTGGTAGTAGCATCGTGCTGTTTTTGTCCCGATCGCATTCCAATCAAGGCGATCGCACGCCTGAGCTGTCAGCATTTGCAGATCTTGTAGACAACAATCCCTACTTTTTCTAATGGCATCGCTCAATCCTTGAGGATTCGTTGGCTCATACAAAAGCCAATCTGCTGCACCCAACACTTCTGGGATTGAACCAAGTCGGGGAGCAATTACAGGTTTCCCATAGGACATCGCCAGAATGACACTACCTGAGGTGAGAATACGCTTGTAAGGCAGGACGATTAAATCAGCTGCACTGAAGAATAGATAAATTTCTCGATCCTCAATAAACTGGGGATAGAAGACAACCTGTTTGGTTTGGGATATCGACGACTGCAACTTTTGTAGGTATGCTGAGTCACGTGCCAGTCCGGCAATTAGAAGAGTAGCATCGGCTAGATGGTTGTGGTTTGCCTGCCAAACTTCCAGCAAGTGCTCAATTCCCTTGTAAGGTCTAAGTGCTCCTAAATGGAGATACAGCTTTCCCTCTAACGGTAAATTGAGTTGTTTTCTGGCTTGTATTTGATTAATTAGCTGGCTATAAGCCGTTCGGTAGTGACCATGAGCAATGACATCAACTTTTGTGGGATCAAAGGTATATTCTTGGGTTAAGCTAGTCAGAGCAGATTGACTGTGTACAATGAGGCGATCGGCGACATTAATCAATATGCTGCGAACCCAACGTTCTAACTGAGGGAAGGCGTTTTCATGTTCGAGCTGGTCGTGAATCGTCCAAACAAGGCGAGTTCCTGTTAGGCGAACCAGGAGAATGTCAATCAAGAACTTGAGCGCATAAAGCACCTTGAGGAAAGGGTGGTTTCCCCTCAGATACAGTTCTAACCAATGGAGATGCAAAACCTGGACTGATGGCTGCTGATCTCGAACAGCGCGAAAAATAGGAAATATCCTTCGATATCCCTTAGGGAATACAACTTGCACGGCTGTCTTTTCGATCGCATTAACAAGGAGTTGCTGGTAGGGATTACCTTCTCGGTAGTCAGGCATCATTAAGACTCGCATGGATACCTCGCTCACTTAACCTCCTGCTTCCCTGAGAAATCCCTGATTCACCAGACATCGGATGCCTTCACCGTACATTTGGTGTCGAATTTTTCCGACATAATGACGACAGGGCGCACCATTGATACCGCCCTCTAAATGCACATTGTAAGTGGGGGGCAGCAGCTCACCCCCATAACGAGAACTGCATAGAGCATAGAGGGTCTGCTCAATTTGCCAGAAGTGACCAATGATGTTGGGTAAACTCAGAAACTCTTCGATCCACTTCAAATTTAGGGATGCTTGATGAATTAGCCCTAGTCCAGAATTAAACCTCTGAATCATGGTAAATCCATATTTCTCCTGCACAACTTCAGGAGCGATAGTGTAGGCATTACTAATGTCTCCATTAACCGCATTAAGGTGATAATTTGGATCCTCAATACGTTGGAGCAATGCGGTTGGCTCGTTGAAAAACAAAATATCACTGTCGAGAAGCAGCATCCGATCGCTCTCCAAGTAGCTAGCAAAATCAAACACTTTTGGAGCCAGATGATTGGTTTTACGAAACTCTAAACATCGAGGATGAGCCTGCAGTTCTTGAAAGACACGATCGTCTGCGATGGGGCGATCGATGATACGCGCGTTGGGAAAGTGATGCCGAAAGGTGGCGCGATCGTCCTCAGTTAATGTGCCATCGTCATGAATGCAGAGCGCATAATGACGGTTTGAGTAGTGGTAAAACGTTTTCAGCGTCCAGATCAGGTTAAGCCCATCTTTCGCACAGGTTAGAACATGGATTTCACAAGTACGATCGGTAGTCTGGGCGATCGGTTTTGTGTCGAGAATACGAAAGCGAACAGTATCTCGAAAATGTGCTATTTGCCAGCCGTGCTCGTATTTTTGTTGAAGTTTGAGGACAAGGGAGCCGATCGACATAGTAATCAATTCTATTCGTGGGTGGTGGGAATACGATTCATATATGAACAGAAGGATTCAGTTAGGGATGATTCAAGGTCGCTTTAGCTCTTGAGATTCATGAACCACCTCCTTAATGAGACTTCTCATATTAGAACCTGCTACTTCCCAGTTGAAAGTGGTTTGGAAGGACTTAAAGGAATTCAAGCACATTTGATGATAACGGTTAAAGTTCTTCCATAAGGTTAAAATTTTCTCTGCGTATGTGTCCGGGGAATAACCCACTGGAAGATGATATCCGTTGATGTCGTTCTCAATCATTGATGGAATTCCTCCAACACTTGTACTAAGTGCAGGACAACCAAATGAGAAAGCCTCAGCAATCACCATAGGGGTACAATCTGCACGACTTGGTAGTATAAAAAAATGAGATTGCTTAAAAAGCCTTTCAAGCAAATCAGATCCTCCTTTCAACTTATTGACTCTGCCTAAAACGGTCACAAATTCTGTAGCGTCCTTAGGAATTTTGGGGCTACTGCCAGCAATTGTAAGATGCGCTGGAACGCCAAGATCTTTTAGACGCTTTGTAACTTCTATGGCAACATCAACCCCTTTTCTTTCACTATCAAAACCGAGGAAGAATAATTTACATTCTTGCCTTGTACGTTCATCTATAATTTCTTTAATTTCTTGATGAGTACGGTTGCTTTGAAAGTTAATACCAAAAGGAATGACTCTCAAATTCTCAAGCTGCGCTCCATAATCATTGGCTGCGCTTTTAGCAGCCCATAAACTGGAATAGACCGCAAATCTAGCATTATTCAATGCTTTTTGCTGAGCTAAGTGTCCACTCCTAACACAGTACGAGGAGATTTTTTTGTAATCTGGGTATAAATCCAACAGATTATTGAATGTTGCATCAGTCCAGTAAATGATAGGTTTATCAATTTTCAAAAAACATACTGTATGAAAAGTAGGGCAAACGATCGCATCCGCAGTTTGAACAAGGGGATTTCTCTCTAACTGCTTAGCATAGGATTTTAATACTGAAGCATCTAAGTCTAGTGGATGCCATTTTTTTAGAATTTTCTCATTGAACTTTCTTCTAAGTTTTGTTGAAAAATCTGCTTCTATTTTAAGTGGATATACAGGGATGATTTCAAATTCGGAATGGCGTAAAGATTCTAGTTTGAAGTAATCCGTTCCATTTCCTGCACCAAGATTATCAACTTCGTAATGAGCTACATAAGCAATTTTGATTGACATTTTAGTTTTTCAAAGATTGTACATTTTGTAGAGTGCTAGTTTCTATGAAGAAACTGGTCTATTCTGGTCCGAAAATTAGGAACTAGCAAAACCTGGGGATGCACTGCAACAAGGTACATTGACTTTAGCCAGCGACGAAGTTTGCGATCGCCCTTCTGCACCGATCGCTCAATTTGTTTCATCAATACGGCTTGATACAGCCATTGACCCTGTAGCCGCAATCGATCATTCAAGGGCAACGCAGTTTGATTACTCCATAACCAGGGTTGCACGACCTGCAATAACTCATCGGCAACTGCTTCGCTATGGTTCGATTTTTGGGTGGAGGTAAAGCGGAAACAGGTTAATTCTGCATCTAGACGACCCACAACCCCACCTGCTTTCAGAATTCTGCACCAGTATTCGTAGTCCATGACATAATGCAGGTCTTCACGAAAGTGACCAATTTGCTCAGTAATGCGTCTGGACCAGAAGACTTCAGGCTGTACAAACTGTCGCTCCTGCCACCAGATCCCCCAGAGGTCAATAATTTCTGAAAAAGATTGAATGTTAGCAAATTGCTCTCCAATCTTTTCACCCTGCTCATTCACATAGCGGCAACGACCGTGAAGTAAATCTGTTTGAGGAAATTGGCGAAAGTATTCAGCAACCTTGAACAGGGTTCCTGGCAGGTAATAGTCATCACTGTTCAAATACGCTAAGATGTCTCCCGTTGCTCTAGCAATGCCTTTGTTAATTGCATGGGTTTGACCGCGATCGCATTCACTGACCCAGTAGCTCACTTGCGATTCGTACTGCTTAATAATCTCAACGCTATTGTCAGTGCTACCGCCATCAATAATGATGTACTCCAGATTGGGATAGTTCTGAGAAAGAACAGACTGAATCGTCTCTTCGATAAAATCTCCCTGATTATAACTAGGAGTAACAATGCTAATTCGGGGATAGCGATTAGACTCAAGCATTATTTTTTGCCTTCATGTCTCAAAGCGGCTTGCGTATAGTTTCCAGCTAGCTAACGTAATTTATAGGACATTCCCTTCTCCCAACACTGACGAATTTTTTCAAACTCATCAAAAATAGAGAATAAATCTTTAACATAATCTTTGACAGTCCATTTACATGAACGTTCATATCCTCGCTGTATCAGTTGCTCTCGCAAACCAGGATTATCCCAAAGTTGCTTTATTGCTAAAGCAATATGTTCAGGGTTCTTGGGATCAACAAGTATTACCGCATCTCCTAATTGCTCGATCGCTCCCGCCACTTCAGAAGCAATCACAGGACAACCGACAGAGAATGCCTCTAGTGGAGGCAAATTATCTGGTCCAAAGAAGGTTACGTAGGTCAAAGCAAAGGCTTTTTGATATAGTGCGACCAGTTCTTCTTGCGAAACAAAACCTAGAAAATGAACTTGGTCTTCTAGACCTAAGTCTGCCACAACTTTCTCAACATAACAACGATTCCCCTTGTCGGCTCCAGTAAAAACAACTGGCAAAATCAGCTCGTCTTTCTCCTTCAGATGTCTAATTGCTTTCAAAAGATTGACATGATTTTTATGGGGCCAGAACTGAGCTGGATAAAGCAAATAATTAGAAGGAAGAGAAAACTTCGACAAAATTGATGATGAATCAAGTAAATTCGCAGCAACTAACGTGAATTCAGGGGGAGGAAAAGGCAAAACACTAATCCGCTCTGAAGGAATTTGATAAAATTTTTCAACTTCAGATTTGCCAACCTGAGTTCCCACTAAAATATGAGCTGCCTGTCGCAGTAAACGAGATAAGTTTTGTTCTCGTTCCTGCCATTCATTTCCGTTACTAACTTCAGGAAAATAAGGTTGATTCCTGTGCTGTAAATCCCAAACAGTTATTATACAGGGAATATCCTGTAAACAGCTCAGTGTTGGAGACCATGTTATATCAATTTGAGAGTTCTGAATCGTATTTTGAATATGTTCTTCGTAAGCAGTTCTTATCCTCTTGGATTTATTTCTTTTTCCGAAGGCTACAATTTTTTTTGCAACCCGCATTACTTTCTGATAGAAACGTTGGGACATCGATTGGTGCATATGAAAGGAAACAAATTCAACGTGTTCTGATAGTTGAATTTCTAAAGGTGCTTCCTTTTCCCATCCTAAAAAGACAAAGGTATGATTGCTCTCTTTCGCAAAGTGAAGGATTCCTTTAATTATTTCGTCCTGAAATGTAAAACCTCCTCCTGCTTCAGCTGGCCATTTACAAAAGGGGATTCCTATCCTCATTTATTTCCTCACAATCCAGTAGACATTCCAGCTATCAAAACCAGTTGACCGATCGCTTATCCACTCTTGACAATTTAATGGCATCATGCCCACTTGTTGAAGAAAAAACTCTATTTCCGGCTTAAATAGATAACGCATACGATGTGTTTCTTGAAGTTCTTCAACGATGTCATTCTTTGTATCTCGAATGAATATGTGATAATTCACATCAACCCAATTTTCATTTGGATATAGGGTCGGTTCAGCAATTCGGGTAACTTGAATTTCTTCATCTTCCATTCGTTTTACTCGGACGGTCGGACGATGCGTTAGTACAGCTGGACCATACCAGGCATCAAAGATTAAGATTCCTCCTGGCTTCAAGTGTTGCTTTACAGTTTTAAATGCTGCTAAAAGATCCTCGTTCGTGACCTGATAACTGATGACATGAAACAGCGACAGCACTACATCAAAACACTGATCAATGCGCACCTGGCGAATATCTGCCTGCGAAAAGTGCAGCCGAGCTTGCAAATCAGCAGAGAGTTGCGTACATTGTTCGTTGGCTTGCTGTAGCATATTGGCACTTAAATCTACCCCATGCACCTGATATCCCTGCTTAGCCAGCAATATTGCATGGGCACCAGTTCCGCAGCCTAGATCAAGAATAGAGGTGGCATTCGGGGCATGAGTTTGTAGAAGTTGATGAATAAATTGTGCCTCTCCTGCGTAATCTTTATCTCGATAAAGCAAATTATAATAGCGGGCATAATTACCAAAGACATTCATATTGGCTACAGTTTTAGCTTCAAGTACATGCCATAGTAAAAGGGAATTGACTGCTCTGGATGAAAAGGAATGATGCAAGAGCTGCCTGTGTCTTGCCAGATATCAACTAGTTCATAGTCAAGTGATCGTAATCCTTCAATAAATTCAGTCTTGTTGAAAACATATTGAGGATAAAATACTCGCCCTCCATTCTGAAGTGTCACAAAACGTTTTCCCTCATAAAGCGGTAAACGGTTAATTAATAGATGCTTTAATTTTTTATGAGTAGACAGAAGTTGAGCCAAATCTTCTATGTATTGAACAGAGCCAGATGCGATCAAAATGTCATGATTGCTGATATCGCTGGGGTTGGTTGTGAAAAATAGCTTTTTTTCAAAGCGACTTTCAGCTAACTCTTTGCCAGCTTTGACAATTTCAGGTAGATCACAGACTGTCCATTCTAGAGCATCTGAATAGTTTAGATAGTTTGAATAGGCATAGTAATGGACTCCAACGTTGCCGCCAAAGTCAAAAACTCGGTTACAGTCATCACTAAGGACTGATTTGAGCCAGAACAGAGCTGGATAGTCATGAGGACGAATTGTTTGACCACTCCCTTCCCAGTTATTCTGCTCCAACATCTGCTGGTATTCCTGGGCTAAGTCTGCATTGTCATACCCGATCGTTTTCGTACTTGGAGCTGCTTGCTTTGCTTGCTCAAATGTTTCAAATACCCCCCAAAAACAGCTATAACCATCTGTTTCAAACTTTTTCTTATACTCCGCCTCCTTTCTCTTATGTTCTGCTTCCTTTATCTGCTGATATACCTGTTTGACAAGCGGAATTTGTTTAATCATCGCTCTCATAGCAATACTTCCTTAACCGCGGTCGCCACTTGCTGTATTTGCTCATTTGTTAAAGCCATTCCACTGGGAATGTAAAATCCTCGTCGAGCTAGATTCTCAGCAACCGGATAGGATTCGTTCTGAAATAAACCCATCTTTTTGAAAACGGGTTGCTCGTGCAGGCACCAGAAGAAAGGACGAGTACCAATCTGATGCTGTTTTAGCAGGTGCATCATCTTTTCAGCATCGAAGGGCACTTCTTCTTTCAAGACCAAACCATAAACCCAGTAAATGTTATCGGCATACTCTGTTCTTGCCAGCGGCAACTGTAGCCCAGAAACTGCCGTCAGCAATTCGGTATAGCATTGCCCCATCCAACGCTTACGAGCTACAAACTCATCTAACCGCTCCAGTTGCGCTACCCCCAGAGCTGCCTGCAAATTGGTCATGCGAAAATTCCAGCCCAGCTCTTCATGCACAAAGCGTTTTTGCGGTTGAAAGCACAAATTCCGAAGAGCGCGACAGCGATCGGCTAAGGCTGGATCATTGGTGACAATCATGCCGCCTTCCCCAGTTGTGATGTGTTTATTGGGGTAGAAACTAAAGGTGCTGAGATGACCAAAGCTGCCACAGGGACGATTTTTATAGGTTTGTCCGTGCATTTCAGCAGCGTCTTCGATCACAAACAGCCCATAGCGATCAGCAAGTTCCAGAACTGGGTCTATTTCTACAGGTAAGCCATAAATGTGAACCACCATGATCGCTTTTGTGCGTGGGGTAATTTTTGCCTCGATCTGGCTAACATCCATGTTCCAGGTTACTGGATCAGAGTCTACAACTACAGGGATTGCCCCAGCTCGAACGATCGCTGCTGCACAGGAAATAATTGTGAAGGTCGGGAGTATAACTTCATCTCCTTTGCCAATTTCTAATGCTGCGATTGCCGCATCCAGTGCCACAGATCCATTGCTGACCGCAATCCCCTCGCTGCGTTCCACACGAGCAGCAAACTGCGACTCAAATTGCTTTATAAATGGTCCTTCAGAAGAAATCCAGCCTGTTTCAATACACTCAAGCAAATACTTCTTCTCGTTGCCATTCAACAGGGGTTCATTAACTGAAACAAAACTCATAATTAACTCAGTTCGACAATTTTGACTTGTTCTGAAGCAATGCCAGAAAATCGAGTTTTGTCTTGCTCGCCAACATAAGGTCCTTGCTTAACTTCAAGCATCTCGATTTCTTCAAGCACCTCAAATCCGTGACCGCCCGTAACTAAGAGAATAACGTCTCCGGCTTCTAGAACCCGGCTCTCCAGGTATTGCTGCTGGTCATTGTAGAAGTCTACGCGCAGCTTTCCTCGCTTGATAAATAAAACTTCCTGAGTATATTGCACTTTACGCAGTACGGGATTATGAACGTGAGGTTCAATTACTTTTCCAATAGGATGCCGCATGTAAGCGAGCTGTTGAGATAGCTCATTTGGCGTAAAGAAGTGAATTCCAGGCTGATCGAATTTTTTTGGAACAATGAGTGCAAGTAGCTGATTGTGGTAAGTAATTTGCTCAATCATGGGTTGCGCTAAACTCAGGTAACTTGTAATCCCAGTAATCTTTTCTGAGAATCCAGTTTAAAAGCTCTGGTTTCTCGCGTACTGCACTTTGATGAAATTGATATCCATCCTGGTATGCCTTATAGAATCGCTGCTGTAACATTTCCTGCTCAGTCTGACGATTGACGATTCTATTTGCTGCTTTTTTGAGGAATCTTAGAGGTCGTTTAATTGTCTCTATAAAACCTTCCTTGGGTGCGTTAAGGATTAGCTGACTGTTATTTCGTCTAATTTCTGAATAAGAATCACAAACGCCTTGGTAAAAGTAGCGTCGATCGAAATATTCATAAGTCATTCTCTGCTTTAAAACCTGATGGAATAATAAAGCTTTAGGTTGGTAAATTGCCTTGTAGCCTTTTGCGTTAGCTTTTTGGGTTAATCCCGTCTCACCATCTCCTTGAAAATGCTGCAAATGTTTAGAAATACAATCTGGATGAAATCCGCCCAGTTCAAATAAGGCACTTTTGCGGATCGAGAAATTTAAGCCCCAA
Source organism: Leptolyngbya sp. ST-U4 (assembly GCF_039962215.1). NCBI lineage: Bacteria > Bacillati > Cyanobacteriota > Cyanophyceae > Leptolyngbyales > Leptolyngbyaceae > Leptolyngbya > Leptolyngbya sp. ST-U4. The sequence goes on along the minus strand of NZ_JAMPKZ010000012.1, from coordinate 71,687 downwards.
ACATAATTTGCATTAATTTCCCGTACCTGATCACCAAAATCCAGCAGGCTCAGATTAACACAGACTTTGCCAAAAGGATGCTCCGTCCAGAACCATTCAAGCCATGCTGGTGGCTCTACTTCATATTTTGGTAAGTTGCGCCCCCCGACGAGTTTAACAGTCGGATCGTCAAATGATTCCTTAATTGCTCTTAACCACTCAGGATCTGCCTCGATATCATCATCAACAAAAGTTAAAATTTCACCTTTCGCTTCTAAAGCTCCACGATGGCGACCGGATAGCAGCCCTGGTTCTGGTTCATAAATGTAACGAATTTGATGAGGAGAAAATTCATTTATAGCAGCTCGTGTAATATCTTTAGTATTGTCAGTTGAACCATTGTCGACTACGAGAATTTCAAATCGATCAGGCGAGAAACATTGCAAACAGAGAGATTTAATTGTTGATTTCAATAAGTTGTCTCTGTTCAACGTAGGAATAATAATTGAAATTATATAGAAATTCCTTCTTGCTGATGGATGTAGAGGCTATGATCTTGTATAAAGGTGAATTTTCCACCTCTCCTTTCTCATAATCGATTTGTGAATGCAATTTGTGAACGTAATAGCCAGCATTGATGGTCAACATAATTTTTTATTGCCCTAGAAGCTAACAAATTGCTTCCTGGTTCCAAGTGGTAAACGGTTAAACTGTTGCTTGGTGAGTTTGTAAGTTCCAGTAATGAGCGTAACGCCCTTTCTGCTTGATCAGCGTCTTGTGATTTCCGGCTTCGATGAACTGCCCCTTTTCTAAAACCACAATTTGATCCGCTCCTACAATCGTCGATAAGCGGTGAGCAATGACAATGACGGTTCGGTCTTGCTGAAACTCAGCTAATGCTTGTTGAATTAGTCGCTCCGATTCACTGTCTAGGGCACTGGTTGCTTCATCCAAGATCAGAATTTCTGGCTGCTTTAGAATCGCCCTAGCTAAGGCTAATCGCTGCCGCTGCCCTCCCGAAAGTCGATAGCCCCGCTCTCCTACCGTCGTGTCGTATCCATCCGGCAAATCCAGAATGAACTGATGCGCTTGGGCAGCTTGCGCCGCTGCCACGACCTCCTCGAAGGTAGCATCTAACGCACCATAGCGAATATTGTCCAGAATGCTGTTGTTAAAGATAAATGTATCCTGGCTAACTACCCCAATATGCTGTCGCCAGCTTGACTGATTATAGTGATGCAACGCTTTACCGTTGACTGTAATCTGTCCTTTGGTTGGCTGATATAACCCGATAAGCAAATCGACGATCGATGACTTACCTGCTCCCGATTGTCCGACCAGAGCCGTCACCTGATTTTTAGGAACCCTGAAGCTTACATTCCGCAATGCATAGGTTTGATCGTCTCCATAGGAGAGGCTAACTCCCTCAAAACAGATATCAGTTTGCACTGACCCAAGGGGATGACCTCCAACTAAAACAAACTGCTTATCGCTGGTATCTAAGATTGTGTTTAATCTCTGAATGTTGGCACTGCTATCAGCCAGTTGGGTGAATACTCCAGCAACTACCCGCAGGCGAATCGATAACCTCTGCAAAGCCAGCAGGAAAGTCAGCAGCAGCGGCAAGATTGTCTCCGGCTTATCGCTCATGGCAAAAGCTAGCGCAGCTAGAACTGCCAGGGAAAAAATGGGCAATACATCCAGAATTGGGTCTGGCAAGAAGAAGACCCGTGCCCGCTGCTGGAGTTGAGCCTGCACATCGCGCAGTAAATGCAAAACCTCATCGGTCGATCGCTGTTGGGTGCCGAAGGTATGTAGTAATCTAAGCGCCTGAATGTTCTCAGTCATCCGCTTAGACAACTCAACTTGAGCCGAGTTCAGTTGATGAGCAACTGCCCGTAACCGGGGCAATAGTCTTTGCTGCACCAAAATAACAACCAGTGCCAGTAGAACCGCGACCAATGCCAAAACCGGAGACAGATTGATTAAAACAACCGCATAGACAATGGTAAAAGAGAGGCTGACGACTAACCCGTTGAGACACTGAATTTGCCCATCTACCGTATCGGCTGCGCTGCCTGTATACATCAGCAAGTCGCCAATTTTGTAATGGCTGGCGCAGGCAAAGCTAAAGGACATGATCCGCTCGAATACCCGACCCGTGACCTGTGGCTGCGCCCTGGCAGACAGGTAAGCCGTACTTACCTTATTGGCATAGCTGCTTAGAGCTAACAGACCTTGTAGCAAGACAGCAAATGCCAAGAGTCCCAAAAATTGCTGTCCCTGCGACAGAGGCACAACCGATAGAAATTGCTGTAGGAATTGGGGTTGATTTTGCGATCCCTCCGAAAGCAGGGAAACTGCTAGATAAATTACGCCCAGCGTACTGCCCTCTAGCACAGCTCCCAGTAAATTGGTTGATAAGCTGATTGCCAAGAAGGACCAATTACGGCGTGCTGTGGCTGTGATCAGTCGATAAGCTGGAGAATTCAAAGCAGATTTGAGCTGTTTCACAACGATTTAGTCTTGCCTCCGAAAACTGCTGTCAATCAAACTATAGCGATCGAATTAAAATTCAATTGCCATGAAAAAGGATACAGACATTAACCTGTACCCCTGTACGAAATATTTGAGAATAAGGGTCAAAAGGACCAAACAAATCTTGAATTAGGGTCAAGGATTAAAATCTGAAACTAGGCTCCCGGAGATGAAGCAGGAGAACTATCACTCATCGCCGCTTGCTCTGCCGGCGAGACCCACTCGCCATTTCCTATTCACTGCTGTTCTTACCATATTTGGATGCGGCTCCAATCAACATCCGTTCAGTTAATTCCGCCAGAGCCTGTTTTGACTCTTTTACAGCAACGTATGCCTGATCAACCTTAGAAAAAGCCGTATTATAGGCAGCAAGCTTCTAGCGAGTTTCTTCAATTATTGTAGAGAATTTCTCGATCGTTAACCCATTTCCCAAATCCAATGATTCTGCAATGCTTATAGATCCTGAAGCAAAACTGACTGACCAATCTTCATATTGGGTGAAACGAAGTTCAGGAGCGAGATTAATGAACGAATCTGAAATCTTTCACCCCATTAAAGCCCAGCATTCGAGCCTGCCTACGGGTGAACTCACCCACCGAAGGATTGCCCTTTGGGTCAATGACTCCCTGAACCTGCTGCCAGAGTTCCTGAGGTGCAACTGAAATCTCATAGGTGCGAGCGTCCATCTTTCTAACGTGATACCATTTCGTCTGCTGACACTCAGGACACCAGAAAGCCTCCAACCACTCACCTTCCAAGGGAACTGCCGTTTGGTTTGCGACCAGCATCAATGCCGTTTTTCGATTCACCCCTCGCTGCTGGAGTTGTCCGGGGCGATCGGCAAAGAGAGATTGCTTTTGACTAACGCTATCCAGGTAGCAGCCATGAATTGGGCAGTGAATTGCTCGCCGCTTGGAACGCTTCCGATTTCGGTCACACCTTTTCTGCAATTCGACCTCCTCTAAGCAACAAACACACCAGAAGGTTACGGTGGAGGGACTGAGATCAAACGACCATCAAAGCCCGGCTCCTGAATACAAGTTCTAGATTATTGAGCTGTGGGCAGTTAAGCATTGCTGCTTAATCTGAGTGAGCCAGCCTGAAACCTACTTCAATCTCGTCAAACTCGTGAAATCGAACTCATCGAGAATGTAGGCTTTCGACCCCTCCAAATAACTATTACAATATGCTTAAAAGTAATCAGGGAGTTTTTTTAACTTCTCAGAACCTTTACAAATCTGCCGTACAGAAATGTCTTAAGCCCCACTGGAAGAATGTTTTAACAATATCTTTCATTACAATTGAAGAGTGACAAAGGGTGATTTTTTATACTTTGCTTGAGTTGATTCAAGATGATTTAAGGCGTTTTTTGACGTTTCGTAATGAATGATGAAACCTGTTAGAAGTTTTTCGAGCTTGTATTGGTATTAGCTTCTCCAGCCATTTTAATGGCACTCAGCTGCTCATCAATGCCTATCAAACTAAAGTTCCCCTCATCCGGTTGTGGAAAAGGGGCAGGAGTGGGGACGATCGTTTTCCCTCCTCATTTGCTTTGAAGCAATCTTGCCAGGATTGTGAGGAGTAACTTCCGACTAAGCTGAACGGCTTGAAGTACCGTGATTGCGAATTGCCATGACGATGTAGTAGTAAATTGTGAACATCGTTCCTGCAAAGATTTGCCCGCCCCAGGGACCATGCCAGAACTCAAAAGCACCTTTGCCCCAATAAGCCTCTGACATGGCTAACAGCATGATTCGCGGAATATTGGCAATCAGAGCCAGTGCGATTCCAACGACAACCATCAATGTGACCTTGGCGATCGACTCCCGCATTGCAAGCCCAACGACCAGGCTGGCAATTCCCAGAACTGTTGCCATATCAAAACCACTGCAACCCCAATCCACCCGAACCGCTCCACCGGGAAGGGCGATCGACACTGCATCAATCTGAGTTGCGGGTTGACCGATCGCTTGTAAGCCAAGCGTGCCGGTCCACGCCATCAGGCTTTCCAGCATTTGAGGCGGCGTGAAGGTTTTCCAGAGCGTCATCCCGACAGCAGTAGGTTCTGGGAACAGCCCCAGCACGACTAGGAAGGTGGGGATCGGATAGCGTCCAAACACAGAGGCTCCCCAGGTACTTAGGGCAATGCCTGCAAATGTTTGAAGCCAGACCATTCTCTGAAGCCAGAGGGTTGTGAATCCGAATGGCAACAGCAGCAGACTGACCACAATTAAGAAATAACCCAGCCAGCGATCGCCCTCAGACGCTTCCAGGTTGGCTAGCTCCTGCCGCTGCTGCCAGAGGCGATAAAGCCCCAGACACATTGCTGCTGCCATTAAAATTGAGCCAGACCCATGCAGTAAGCCGTTTGCAAGCTTCGCTAACCAAAAGGGGACATAGCAGGCAACGATAAACAAGCCCAGCGTGATCATCCGGCTATGAGAAGTCCTCATGCCTCGATGTAGCCATATGCCCGCACTTTGTGCAGTTTTCCCTTTCATAGCAAATTACCGCTGACGCGCGGACATTCCATAGCGACCCAGCCCAATCAATCCCAACCCGATCGCAACCAGGTTAATCACACTGGTCATTCCTGTTTTAAGCACGGTGGTTTGAGCGTTTTGCTTAGCGACCGTTGCCTGTCCTGTGAGGGTTTGCGAAGCCCGCTGCAAGTCTTCTGGGGTGATGTTTTGTCCCAAAGCAGTCGGGTTCGACTGGGCATTCCGAATCTGGTTTTGCACCTGGGTTTCCTGGGCACTGATATTATTTACGGCGAGCTGGCGCAGACTGAGTGTATCTTTCACAACCAGCAAACAGGTAATCAGATAAATTCCGCCGAGGAACAGACAGAACAGTGAGAACTGCTTTAACCAGCGACGGCTATCAAAACTGCCTGCGATCGTCAGTGCAGCTCCAATTAATAGCACCAGGCTCCGATCACCAAACTGCTGCAAAAAGCCAACCCGCCATGCAGCATCTCCAAGTTGAGGTGGCAGAAACAGCACCAGCATATTCAGCACAAAGCCAAATAAACAAACAAAGCCAACAATTTGACAGATGCCCATCATCCGATCAGGACGAGTAGCACCAGACATCGGAGCAGGAGTAGAAGCAGAAGCCATAGGATATTACCGGAGATAAGAATGAACGAGGAACACAAACCGATCAAAATCAAGCGATCGGGTTCAATGATTCAGATAAATCGCTTTTCGTTCCAGCGGGTTGAAAACAGAATAGAAAAGAAAACCAAGAAGTTGTTCAGGACAAGAGGTTTACTTTCCTCAATAGTTCTTCTTGACGGGGACTTACAGCCGTCTTTCAATCGATAAGCTCAATTCGAAGATTCTGTAAGTCCCTTAAAGCATGGAAAGGAATCGAGACAAACGTTTCAGCGAATAACTAAATGACTGGAGAATACAATCTTAATTGGTTCAATGCACGTCCTGAACAAAGAGAGAAGACGATCGTACCCTTAAGCTTTTGCGTTAGCTGCTTCCTTCTCAGCCTTCTCACCCTTGCGCTTACGCAGCATTGCCGCACCAAACCCAAGCGCAGCAGGTACTAAAGCGGGGGTCGGAACAACCCTAATGTCTCCTGAAAGAGGTCTAATCACGCTCTGACCAATGGCCAATGGTCCAGCAATTTGGGTCGTGATCGCTCCAAACCCGAACACCGTTCCATCGGTACGCACAAAGTTGCCGTTAAAGACCAAAGCGAAATCAGTTGCTACTGTTGCCCCATTAATCATGTCCTCATCAACTCTAAAGAGCAGGTTGCTCAGATTAAAGGAAATGACTTCACCATCTGTCAATTCGATCCCCGTGATAAAGTTAGGAATCGGACCAAAGAGGTTGCCTGCTTCAGAAAGGTTGTTTAGAGGAGTAATAGAAACCTCATCACCGACCTCAAAGGGCGGCGTGCTAGACTCAGGAGTAATGTTAACGCCACTAAAACTAAAATCGTAGACGTCAGAAGTTTCACGAAAAATTGTGGCAGCTCCATCAAGCGATAGATTTGTACCAACAATGTTCAGTGCCTGTGCAGGAGAACTAACTGCAACTGTAACTGTAGCTGCTGCGATCGCCGAGCCGAAACTAATAAACTTGAGGGTCATGATGTTCACCTACCTTACGGTTAACAGGGAAATAATTTGTGAACGACTCAAAGACTAGGATTGAGGATAAAAGAAGTAGACAAACCACTTCTATTCAAAGCAATGAAGGCTTTTTTTGAGAACGCTCTTTACCTTCTTCCAGGTGAAGTACTCAGTGATTCGGAGCGATTTACTCACCTTGATTGCGGGATGACGCCTAAGGGTAGAAGCAATACCCGACTCCTGGAAAAACCACCCAGTGTTGATGGTTTCCTTGCCTGAATTCTAATTGCTTTTTTAGCGTTTATCCTGCATCTGTTCTCGGATTCATTGATCTTTCACAGATTAACCACCTCGATGTATCCGCTGATTATATCTAAAGATTGAAAACGAGTAACGATCGAATAACTGGCAGAACATCGCTGATAAAACTCAACCATCATCAAGCAACACTGAATAATTTCTTTAGCAATAGAAGGTATAAATCCAAAAAGCCGGGGCGAGGATTAAGAAATTATCCCCGCAATATGTACAGGTTTCGCTAGCTTAACCCTCTACCCCGATTTAATGGAGAACGATCGCAGCTTAAGCCTTTACGCCAACCGCTTCCTTCTCAGCCTTCTCTCCCTTACGCTTCCGCAGCATTGCTGCACCAAAGCCGAGGGCAGCAGGTATAAGAGCCGGAGTCGGAACTGCTGTGAACGTACCAGAGAAGGAGCGAGAACCACCCGGCTGGAATGTGATAGAACCAACGAGTGGTGTTCCATCATCAAATAATCCACTAAGATTGATGGTGTCATTATCGAACTGCACAAAGGATGTGAGATCGATACTGAAGGCACTACCAAAGAAGAATTCTCCCTCGATGAAGTCTGGCAGAACGCCGGCAAAGGGAACAGAAGGTACAGACTCAATACTGGCAAGCGAGAATACTCCGGCAAAATCTCCCGTCCCCTCCACTAAGATAGAAGGGAGAGGAATAAGAGGAACCACCGAATCAGGTGTAAAAGTGGTTACCTGGCCGTTGTTGAGACCAAAATCGGCAAATCCGATAAAGTCTAGTCTGCTGCCAATAGAGAGTGCTTGCGCGGGGGCTGCATCGAGCGCGACGCTGACTGCTGTTGCTGCACCAACACCAATTGCAAGTGCTTTGAAAGAAAAGTTCATAGTTGAATCTACCTCAAGTGTGTGCTTGTAGAAAGGAAATTCGTTCAACAAAGTACGTGGGCTACCAATCTGCTACTTCGTTAAAGGTGCAAGTTACTGAGGTCAGTTATTGCTTAACGTAAGCAGCCTGGTGATGCACAGGGGTAGATTTACGATTTTGATCAAGGACAAATCATCGGAACGATCAAAACTCACCCCGATTCCCGTGCTAGGAGAAGCTTTTCTTGCTTCTATTCAGGCTGACGAAAGGGTTTTCGTACCCAGGCTTGTCAGCACGGTAATGTAACTTTGCGGTAGCCTAAAATGCACCAAAGGTAGAAGCGATAATCCCTGAAAAGCCCGGAGGAAAATGACATCGTTTGATCATTTCCTGACCTGAATCTTAGTAATATCCCTGAGCCAATGACAATCCTCTGACGAATAGTTTACCGCAAGTTTATTTAGACAGAGGAGGATGGGTACTTGCCTGATCGAAACGGCTTTCAGGGATATGCAGGTGCTAAGCAGACGCTCGACGCAGCACCTTGAAATACTGTTTGGCGATCGTCTCTGGGGTAAAGGCTTTCTGTAAGTATGCCCGACCCGCAGTGCCCATGTCTTCTGCCTTAGGGCGATCGTGCATCAAAAATCGGATAAATTGTGCCAGTTCATGTCCATCACCATTTCTGAAGCTGGCTCCACATCCTGCCTCAGCAACAATCTGATTGAGATAGGAATGTTGGGGGCAGATCACTGCCAGTGGACGACCAGAAGACAGTGCCGAATAAAGTTTGCTGGGAGCAACCAAACTCTCCATCCCTTCTGCAACACTTACTAGGGAGACATCGCAAGCAGTTAGTGAATAGGGCAGCACATGGCGATCTTGATAGGGCAGAAATGTGAAGTTCTTTAGTCCTAGTTGCTGCACTTCTTGCATTAGCCCCTCTCGTTTCGCACCCGCACCGATGCAAACAAACCGAACTGGCTCATCACGCAGGTGAATCGCTGCATCCAAGATAGTATCAACGTCGTGGCAACGTCCCATGTTGCCAGAATATAGCACTGTAAATGGCTCAACGAGCTGATGCTCTTGGGCAAACCAGTTGTCCTCCTTAGGCAGCGGCATAATCCAATTTGGGTTTGCCCAGCTATGAATTACTGATATCTTATGTTCCGCCTCTGGGCAAATTTTGGTTATCCGATCTTTCATCGCGGGGCTTAGCACGATCACGCCTTTCGATCGCCGCCATACTTTCCGATTGATTTCCTGCCAGCAGCGCGCCAGCCAGTGATCTGCCGAAATTACACCTAATTCAACCGCAATATCAGGATAAAGATCATAGATTAAACAAACATAGGAGATGCCAAACAACAAACTAGCAAGATAGCCCAGAATTGGCAAAAAAGGCGGTGCGCTGGTTAATAAGATAACGTTGTTTTGACGTCGCGGATTTAGCAAATAGAGAAAAGCGCGAATGCTAAATAGAACGCCGTTAATCGCTTTACCGCGAATCCGATAAGGAAACAGTTGGGATGTGCGCGATCGCTTAACCTGAACCCGACCGATTGTTTCGTTCGCAGGAGCTTTTGCTGCCCGAAATGCATACCCTGGCTGACCCGTGAAGACTTCTACCTCTGCTCCTTGCCGGTCAAGCTGCTTTGCCAGTTCTTCAATCAATTGCCCAGTCGGGGCATAGTCGGGTGGAAAGAATTGATTGACTAAGGAAATCTTGACGCGGGTTTTGGCTTCAGCCAGTTCGGAGGAGGAACTCACAAAACTAGAGCCGACCTGGGGATTCTTCTTTAGCCAGTCGCTAATATTCATAAAAACGATTTGCTTTTTGCGTGGGGATCAGGGTTGAGGATGCTTGCCCTGCTGAGAACTACTCTGCAAACAACTGCTGTGTGAACAGTTGCTGTGCAAAAAGGCAGCGGTAAGAGATGGTGAGATGTACCCCGCAAAAAAGAACTGAGGCTAACTCTGTTGAGCCAGATTCCAGGCACGCCAGGAGCTACATCCCAGCAGAACCGTTGTGGCAATCACGACAAAAACACTGTTCGGAATGCCAGCTAGCGCGATCGCTAAACTTCCAGTCCATAACGCCAGGGTGTAGATGAATAGCACTGTGAACCGATGCGATAACCCAATTTTGAGTAGACGGTGATGCAGATGTCGCTTATCGGCAGCCATCGGAGATTGCCCATTTTTGAGCCGCGCCAGAATAACCGCAACCATGTCGAGAATTGGAACGGCCAGAATCAGGAACGGCAGGACGATCGCTGTAATTGTGGCACTCTTGACCAAACCGACAACGCTGATTCCTGCGATCGTAAAACCGATGAAATACGAGCCACCGTCACCCATAAAGATGTGAGCCGGATTGAAGTTGTAATACAGGAACCCGATCAAGCTTCCTGCCAAAGCAAGCATCACCAGGGCGACGGTCGGTTGCCCAGTAAACAGGCTCACGATCGCAACGGTGATTGATGCGATGCAGGAAACACCAGAGGCAAGACCATCTAACCCATCAATCCAGTTAATTGCGTTGACGACTCCTGCCAACCAGAGGATAGTGATTGGCAAGCTCAGCCATCCTAAATGGGTCAGACCGATACTCGGCAGCGTCAAAAAATCAATTCGGACACCTGCCAGCCAAACGCCGCTTGCTACAAAAACCTGCATCATCAGGCGCAATACGGGAGATAAGTTAACAAGGTCATCTGCCAAACCAATCAGGAAAAAAGCAAAACTGCCAAGCAGCACCCAAGCAACCTTGCTGGAAACGGCAGTAGAGAAAATGCTTTCACTTGCCAACAGTCCGACCACAGCCAGTGCCAGCATTGTACCAAGACAAATTGAAACTCCCCCCAAGCGAGCGATCGGACGCTGATGGACCTTTCGGGTTGAAGGTAAATCAAACTTGTGATGCTTAAGAGCAATCTGGTTGACGAGCGGGATGGAACTAACGACGAATGCGATAGCAGTTGATAGCACTATTAGGGAATGGCAGGTCAAGAGCATGGCGACCTTGGGTGCTCAGTGAACAATAAAGGAGATGCAGCAGATACTGCTTGTGGTGATGCACTGTAACACCGTATTCAAATACTTTTTCAGCAAAATGCATCAGGCTTAATTCTTAAGCCAGGGAACACTTATGAAAATAATCTGAAGAAATAAGCCTACAAAACAATTGAGTTACTTCGACCAAATTCAAACCGGATTTATGAAACCGGCTGGCAGACCCACCAAAGAAACCAGAGAGGCTTTACTGATACGCTACAGTAGCTTACTGTGAATCAATCACAAATCAGGAAAAACTGATTGAACTATCGTGAGTAATATCTCGGAGAGCAGAGTGTACGAATCGAGTTCCTGATAAAGTTTTAGCGTATCGCTGAGAAATTAAGCGTAAATATCAAACGTAGAAGCAGGACAGATGCACAATACGATCCCTATCCGGTTAACTTCCCCTGAACGTTTGATTCGCAGGTGATGCAGCTTTACAAAATCGTTCGTACAGAACCGTTCTTAAAACTCTTGTAACTCTGCCTTGCAAGTCTGCTATAGAGCTGATTGAATGACCTGAAGGGAATTGCTGAGTGGGTTACTCGCTGCTCAGTTGGTAGAAACCCAGAGGCGGAAGATGCGCTGATTTAAACCTTGTATAGCTGTGATACTACATAATTTCTCGGGGAAGGGGCAAAGTCCTCTGGAGAGAATTTATAGATGCTTTATATCCTATCTAGAGTTTGTAAAGCTGGGAAGGCGATCGACTGTGAAAATTTCGTGGTAGTTTCTGTTTTCCGAATTTCCCTGCAAAAGGCATCCTGAACTTTCCTCAGTGGACTGTAGTAAGTAGCAGTATCCGCTATGTTCTGTCGTAATTACAGGTCGATCGATGCGTGTTTCTGCTTTGATCCAGCTCTCGGCTCTTGCTGCCTGCCCCCTTGCTCTGTTGACCCTAAACGACACGGGAGACAGCCGCGTTCCTTCGCAGCCAGCGTCTACTCCAACTTCACCGGAGACAGCTTCCCAAAAAAACAATGCGGTGGCTGACCTATCAACCACGATATTGCCACCAGAAGCATATGCAGCAGAGGCACAGGGAAGCGATCGTCCTCTGTCATCGGCTAAGACATTAACTACAACTGCAAATACTCAGAAAACGCAAACTTCCGTAAACCTGCCAGACCCAAAGGTGTATCCGCTGCCACCATCCGCTCAAGTGAGCTTGTCTAATCCTCAGGCAGTCTCTCGGCAATCGGTGCGAACCAGTCCCTCCCCTAGAGTCGCGGCCATACCAGAACGTTTAAATATTGCCTGGGATCGCGTAGTAGCCCGCTCAGTTGGTCTTGATGAAAGCACGTTTGCTGCGGTCGGTCGTACTGCGACTACTGCGACCTCTTCTGCCGCTACTCCATCCACTGCCCCTGCTCAAGAGCTTTTGCCTGAGGCGGCTGCCCTCGATTCCCAATTTGCTAAATCTGATCCTGTGAGTCAAGCGACAGCTCAAGATACAGCTCAAGCTGATATTCAGCCGACGGATACCCCTTCAATTCCTAATCTCACTCAAACCGCAGATTCTATTTCTGCTCCGGCTCAATCTGATCTTCAGACTACGGATCTTCAGATTACGGACGCTACTGTCGCTACAGCTCAAGCTGTTGCCCAGCCTACGGAGTCTGCTCCGGTTCAAGCCGGCACTCAGCCAACAAATCCGGTTTCTGCTGCTCCTGTTGCGATCGAAACTGCACAGACAATAAAGTCTCAACCCTCAGAGTCTCAACCTTCAGAGTCTCAACCTTCAGAACTTGCCTCAGCCGCAGTTGCTCCGCCTGCTATCTCTGTTGTTCCTGCAACAAAACCAGTTTCTTCAACTCAATCAAGCTCAACAGAATTCACAGCTTCAACACCGCTGCCGGTTCGTACGCCTCAAACCATAACTAATCCACTGCCTGCTGACGCAGTCGACCAAACTTATCGTCTGGGTCCGGGCGATCAGATCCAGGTGGATTTGTTTAATGTGCCGGAATATAGCGGTCCACAGCGTGTCCTGGTTGATGGAACGGTAAATTTGCCTGCGGTGGGCAATGTATCAGTGGCAGGATTGACGCTGAGTGAGGCAGAGCAAACAATCGCCGCAGTATACGGTCGCGAACTGCGAAATATCCGGGTCACAGTGAGTTTAGCGCAGTCTCGTCCTCTGCGAGTTGGGGTTGCTGGGGAAGTGAGACAGCCTGGCTACTATGTAATTGCATCCACTGATGCTCAGCTGCCCAGCGTAGCGCAGGCAATTCAAACGGCGGGAGGCGCGACTCAGCTTGCTAATTTGCGGCAGGTGCAGGTGCGGCGAGCTGGGCGAAATGGCGGTCTCGAAACGATTTCAGTCAATCTATGGGCGTTGCTAGAACAGGGCGACCTGAGCCAAAACGTGACGCTGCGCGATGGCGATACGATCGTAATCGCGCCAACTGACGGCATGAACGCCGCAGAAACAGAGCAACTTGCCGCATCTAACCTGGCATCCAATGAAGCCCAGTCAATCAATATTGCCCTGATTGGGGAAATCGGTCGTCCAGGTGCATATAAATTAGAGAGTGCAGCAGGAAACCGTGCCACATTAACGCAGGCAATCCAGGCAGCAGGCGGTGTCACGCCGGAAGCAGACTTACGCAAGATCGAGGTACAGCGATCGGCACGCAACGGCACTGTGCAAACCACGACGCTCGACCTCTGGCAACTCGTAACGGCGGGCGATCTGAGTCAGGATTTGATCTTGCAGCCCGGTGATCGAATTACGGTTGCCAAAGCAGAAGCGATGACTCCAGAGGAAATGACACGGCTGACGAGTTCCAACGTTTCGCCTACCAGCATTCGCGTCAATATTGTCGGGGAAGCATCGAGTGCTGGATCAGTGGAGGTTCCGGCAAACACGACTCTGAACCAGGCACTTCTGGCTGCCGGAGGGTTTAACAGACGGTCACGCCGCACCGTTCAGCTTATCCGCATTAACCCAAACGGGACGATAACCCAGCGCGACATCCAGGTGGATTGGGATCGCCCCGTTGATCCTGAAACGAATCCGATTCTCTTTAATAACGATGTGATTCGCGTCCGCCGCAACGGGCTTGCAAGCTTCTCTGATACTGCTACAAGTATCCTGGAGCCAGTCTTCCGTATTCTGCCTGTATTTGGTCTTTTCTAGGTTGAACAGCTCGTTTAACGACCGCTGTTTTATGTCTTCCAAGGGTTGCAGTAAACCAGCCTTCATCCTCACCCATATTCCTCACTTCGATTTTCCCCTGCCTTACCGCTTTCCCTCGGCTGAGTGTCCCGAGTGCCCTATAGATTAAGGATGACATTTACCATGAGAGACGCTGAACCGAAACCGATCGCGATCGAAAAAAATGGCAGTGTGCCTAAAAATGCACTGATTCGAGGCACGACCGTCCCCCAGGGGCAAAGCACTTCTGAGGATGCGATCAATTTCTGGGAAATGGTGCAGCGGCGATGGTGGATCATTGCCGGAGTTGGGCTAATTAGCATGACTTATTTCGTGAGTACCGCGCTGCAGCAGCAGTCAGAATATGTGGGTCAGTTCCGGCTCCTTGTTGAGCCAGTTAACAACGTTAATGCTCAACTAGCGGATGGCAGCAACAACAATAACAATCCATCTTCTGAGCTGGACTACGATACCCAAATTCAAGTGCTGCAAAGTCCCGGTTTACTCGATCGAAGCATTGAAAAGCTGCGTCCTCTGTATCCCAATTTGACCTATAACAATTTGGTGCAAGGGCTATCAATCAGCCAGCTCCGGGGCACTAAGATCATTCAGGTACAATATCAAAGCATGAACCCGGCAGAAGTTCCGGCAGTGCTGGAGCAACTTTCTAAAGACTATCTGTCATACAGCCTGAACGAGCGGCAAACTAACCTGCGGCAGGGGCTGCAATTTGTGCAGAATCAGCTCAACTCTGCTCAGGAACGGGTGGATGAGCTTCAACTCAGACTGCAAGCATTTCGACAAAACAACCAATTTTTTGACCCTGATGGCAAGGCGGGGCAGGTTATTGCCCAATCTGAACAGCTTGCCCAGCAGCAGCTTGAACTCGATCAACAGCTACAGCAGGCAGAGGCTGAACTTGCTAGACTGCAGGAAGAAACAGGGGCAATCGCTACACTCAATAGTTCTCCAGGATACCAGCAGCTTGTCGGTCAACTCCGAGAGTTAGAGACCCAAATTGCGCTGGAGCGAACGCGTTTTCAGGATGACAGTCTCACCATTCGAGTACTGCGCGAAAAACAGGCAAATGTGTTGGGGCTACTCGGCAGTGAGGCACGTCAAGCGATCGGCGGCAAGGCAGCAGAAATTAGTAATCGAATTCAAATTCTGCAAGTCCAGCAGCAGGCGATCGCTGAAACTCAAAACACGCTCGACCAGGAGTTTCAGCAAATTCCCGGGCTTTCTCGCCAGTATACCGACTTGCAGCGCGAACTCCAGATTGCTACCGAAAGCTTGAATCGGTTTTTAGCCACGCGGGAAAACCTCCAGGTAGAAGCGGCACAAAAAGAAATTCCCTGGCAGCTTGTGGAGCCGCCGCCACAGCTTGCTGCCAGTCGCGGTCCCGATACGACTCGCAGTTTACTCATTGGGGTTGCTGCTAGCCTTGCGCTCGGTGTGGCTACTGCTTTCCTGGTGGAGAAAATGGACAAGACATTCCACACCGCAGACGCCCTCAGCCGCAAGTTTAAGCTGCCCGTTCTGGCAGTAATTCCGCTGCAGTCTGATCTGTTGGGTGTGGAGTACAGCGTCCGCTCGCGGCGTCGAAAGAACTTTTTGCGAAAGATCAAAACCCAGCTTAGAGCAATCCGCAAGAGCCTCAGCAGCAGCCTGCCGTTTATGCCTCAGCCCGATGATTACGATGTGTTTGAATTTGAGGAATCCTTTAAACTGCTGCAAACCAATCTGCAAATGATGCAGTCTAGCTCTGGGCAGTCGATGCAAACGATCGTCATTACTTCTGCTCAGGCAGGAGACGGCAAATCGACGATAGCGTGGTATCTCGCCCAAACTGCAGCATCAATGGGGCAACGAGTCTTGCTGGTGGATACTGATTTAAGACGATCCCAGCTTCAAGCCCGGCTCCAGCTCCCGGAAACAAGAGGCTTAGGGGAGCTTTTCTCCTCAAATCTGGTTCTGAAAGACGTGATTCAGCAGCCGCTTCCGGACAGTCCCCTCTACATCCTGCCGAGCGGGGAAACAACGCTTGATCCCATTCAGGTTTTTTCATCGCCCAGAATGCATGCCCTAGCAAACAAGCTAAAAGACACCTTCGATCTGGTGATCTACGACGCTCCCCCTGTGAATGGGCTGGCAGATGCGCTTCAGCTCTCTGTCCACGCTGACAGTCTGCTTCTGGTCGTGCGCCTGCATAAAACGGACAAAGCCGCGGCCGCAAAGGCGATCGAGAGTTTGAGCCATGCTCGCGCCCGCCTGCTGGGACTGGTCGCAAACGGTCGGTAAAACGATTTATGCTTGGTCATTTGTGCTTTGCTCTGCTCGACCCCTTGATGAGTTAAAAAGACCGTTAACAATCGTGAGCGTCTACGGAGTTTGAGCTAGATTGAGAGTGTTAACATTGGACAAAGCGAAATCGAATCCTCTAAACGGGGAGCAGCTTCGCTGAGGAAACCACAAGTCGGGGTAGTGCGGCAAAGCAGTTCCCCCTAAGCGGTAAGCGGGGTAATTCTTTCTTCAGGCTGCCTCCTAGCATTCTGATTCGCGCTTATTGTCCGTTTCTAGTAAGCAACATTCACCTAAGCTGACTGTGCAACCCCAAAAAGCTCACAAGATTGACACTACCGCAGACTATCCCTGTCCTTGTCGTCGTCGGGGTCGTCTCACGCCCATTACGCTGACCGAAGCCTTTGGCTGCACACGCTGTCAGCAAATCTTCGTGGTGCAGGATAACGGTCATGTGATTGAGCAGCTTTCGACCACCTATCCCTATAAGCGAGCCTGGCGATGGACAGGGCATCAGTGGAATGTCGCCCACTCCAGCTTGAGCAGAGGCTATTTCCCCATTACGCTGCTGATGATTTTTGGGTTGGTATTTTTGCTGCTGCTGACTGTCCTTCAGTTTCCGATTAGTGCCAGCGTTGCGTTTCGCGTCATTGCTGCGCTGTTGCTGTCGATGATGTTAGTCTTGATGCTGTGGCTAGCTTGTAGACGTTAGGCAGGAACTTCTTTGAACGCTTCTCCGGATCTCACCTCCGCTGCCCATCAGGCTTATGCGGCTTCTCTTCAGCTTGCCGCTTCAAGAGGCATCGATCGCAGCCGTGCACTGCAAATTATGGCAGAAGCCCTCCTAGAGCGGCAGGACGATATTCTGGAAGCAAACACGCTGGATCTGGAGATCAGCCGTGAGATGGCAGTGCCGGAACTGATTCTGGACTGGCTCAAGCTTACCCCAGAGCGGCTGCAAACCACGGGATCAATCCTACAGCGACTCGCAGAGATTTCTGATCCCACTCAGCAGGTGCTCAATATTCCCTCGTTTCAAGTCGATCAGTGCCAGACTTATTATCAGCTCATGCCGCTGGGCGTGATTGCGCTGGTGTATGAGGCATTTCCTGAACTGGGCGCGATCGCCGCCGGACTCTGTATCAGAACGGGAAACAGTTTAATTCTACGGGGCGGCACGGAGGCAAGCCACTCTAATCAGGTGATCGGCGAGACGCTGCGGTTGGCGATCGAGGATTCCGGTCTGCCGGTGGATGCGCTACAGCATTTACCCTCGGATCAGGGAGATAACATTCGAGAACTGGTGACGCTCGATCGCTACGTGAATCTGGTGATTCCCTACGGACGTTCGAGCCTGGTACAGCAGGTAATTCGGCAGGCAACTTGTCCGGTGCTGAAAACAGCGATCGGTAACTGCTACCTGTACTGGTCGCCGTCTGGAAATTTAGAAGTAACGCGCTGGATGATTTTAGATAGCCACCAGAGCGAGCCGGATGCGGTCAATGCGATCGAAAAAGTGCTGGTGTATCGGCAGCACAGCACTACATCTTTAATGATGCTTTGGAACAGCCTGAAGGAAAAAGGCTTTGAGCTGCGCGGGGATGCCGAACTTATTGCCGAATTTCCCGAAATCTTTACCGCAGAGGCAAAAGAATCTGAGTGGAATCAGGCCTATCTCAACAGCACGATCGCCTTCAAGGTGGTAGACGGGCTAGAGACGGCGATCGCCTGGATGAATGCTCACAGCAGCGGCCATGCCGACTGTCTTGCCACTGAGTCTTACCAGGAGAGCCGCCAGTTTGCGATGGGCATTACCAGTGCCATGAGCTATATCAACGCCTCTCCCCGGTTTTATCGCATCCCGAAGCGGGGTAGCCCGATCGTGCTGGGGATGTCGAACCAAAAAGGACACCGTCGTGGGCTGATCAGTCTTGAAACCCTAACGACGGTGAAGCATATTGTGCAGGGAAATGGAATGGGCTAGGAGCCGATTCATCACGCCCGATTCAGGACGCTAATTAATTACACAAATCGCCTGTCCAGTCTTCAGCTCCGCGTCCGGGCTGGCAGCGGTTTTGCTCAGTGACTTGCGTAATCTTCCAGAGTTTCTCGCCGTTTGCGCCGTCCTCGGCCGGGGTTAGCTCATAGCGCGTGCGTTTTGCCCGGACAGAATCATCGGGCAATCCAGACTGGGTGACGGTGACGATCGCCTTGTCTTGTGAGGGATAGGTGAGGCGAATTTGCTCTGACCCGATCGGTTCTGGTGCGCCTGGACGCAGTGAAACCACCATGGTCAGGGGGTCGGCTCCCGGTGCGGGAAGGGTTGGGTTTTCAACCACACGGAACTCGCTCTCTGCGGCGGGCGCATTTGCCGTTGCGGTATTTTCGGTTTGCGGCTGCTCTGGGGCAGAAGCAGTGGGGGCAGATTGGGTGCAGCCCGTGACAGCGACGATCGCGGCAGCCGCTCCAGCCATAAGAATTAAAAATCGTTTAGCCATAGCCTGATGAACATTCCTCTTCGTGTAGTCGGGCAAACTGAGAGCAACAGCAATCATTTACAGCAGGATCGCCATTTACAGCAGGATCAACAGAATATTTATTTTCTCTCTAAACTGATGATTCTCTTTCAAAGGTCCTGATAATTCGATTGACAGTCGGGTAGCTTCATCAGTTCCAGCCCGGATTCCGCATGATCATTTAAACCATGATCGGCTACTTTTGTCATCTGTACCGATCGCCATAAAAAAAGCCCGACGATACGGGCGAGAGAAAAGTTTTTAACAGAATTTCAAATCAATCTAATGCTACGGATTTTCAGCCAGCTTAATTTTCTTCGCTAATCCCAGAGATTTCAAAACGCAGACCATCCACCAGGTGACATCAATTTCCCACCACTTCAGTCCGTGACGAGCCGAGTACTGATAGGTGTGGTGATTGTTGTGCCAGCCTTCGCCATAAGCTAGGATTGCAACCCACCAGCAGTTCGTCGATTTGTCGGTAGACTCGAAGTTGCGGTAGCCAAACTTGTGCGTGGCACTGTTCACCAGCCAGGTTGAGTGATAGACCATGATCAGACGCACAAAAACACCCCAAATCAGGAATGGCATCCCGCCGATCAGATAGAGAATGCCCGCAAACGCCACTTGAATCGGGAAGAAATAGTTCTCACAGAACTGATAGAAGGGATCGTCTCCAATATCTTTGGTGTACCTTGGCACGTCAGCCTTTGCCGGAATTTCTCGGAGCATCCAGCCCAGATGACTCCACCAAAAGCCTTTATTGGAATCGTGATGATCGCTATCTTCGTCTGAGTGAAGGTGGTGGTGACGATGCAGCCCAATCCAGGAGATCGGACCCCCTTGCATAGACAGCGTTCCGCAAAACATTAACGCATACTCTAGCCATTTAGGAGTTTGAAAGCTGCGGTGCGTAATCAATCGATGCCAACCCAGCGTCACTCCTAAGCAACCCGTAAACCAATGCAAGAATACCGCTAGCCCAACTGCCGTCCAGCTAAAGTTACTCGGAAGCAGGGCAAGAAGTGCCACAGCATGGACGAACACCATAAAGCCGATGACGACCCAATCGCGGCGGAGTGTTTTAACTGATGCAGTAGTCATGTAGCAATCTCAATGTGAACAAGTCGGTCTGAATTTGCGCGACAATGAACAACGCGATCGTACCGAGAGATTCTGCTTGGAACCTCCTACCAAGGGATTATCCCATTCGATCGCCAGATGTTTTGCAAGGAGCCGGGAGATAAACAGTCAATGAACAGCCAGGCAATGAACAGCTTTAACCGGCTTCAGGAGGCGCAGCAGACACTATCTCCGATTTTTTCCTCTATTGACACGAAGGTCAAGAAAAATCTCCGGCGAGTGCTAGAAGCATTCCGGCGACACCAGGTTGGCGTCCACCATTTTGCGGGTGTGACCGGGTATGGACACGATGATTTAGGCAGAGAAATTCTCGATCGCGTGTTTGCTGATGTGGTGGGGGCAGAAGCCGCAGCCGTGCGCGTTCAGTTTGTGTCGGGCACACATGCGATCGCCGCTGCGCTGTTCGGCGTGCTGCGACCGGGGGATGAAATGCTTGCTGTTGCGGGTGCGCCCTACGATACTTTGGAAGAAGTGATCGGGCTGCGTGGACAGGGACAGGGTTCCCTCAAAGAGTTTGGCATTACTTATCGCCAGCTAGAACTGACCGAATCAGGAGAAATCGACTGGCAAACCCTTGCCGCTGCCATTCGTCCAGAAACGCGCCTGGTTCATATTCAGCGATCGTGCGGCTACTCCTGGCGACCCAGCCTCTCGATTCTAGACATCGAAAAAATTGTTCGCCTGGTTAAGCAGCAAAATCCTGAAACGGTGTGCTTTGTGGACAACTGCTATGGCGAATTTATCGAAGACCAGGAACCGCC
The DNA here is from genome assembly GCF_039962215.1 of Leptolyngbya sp. ST-U4. Taxonomy (NCBI): domain Bacteria; kingdom Bacillati; phylum Cyanobacteriota; class Cyanophyceae; order Leptolyngbyales; family Leptolyngbyaceae; genus Leptolyngbya; species Leptolyngbya sp. ST-U4. The sequence goes on along the minus strand of NZ_JAMPKZ010000012.1, from coordinate 50,986 downwards.
TGCCGTAGGCGCGGATCTCATTGCCGGATCGTTGATCAAAAATCCGGGAGGGACGATCGTTCCGGCAGGTGGCTATGTAGCAGGACGCGCCGATTTAGTGGAGCGAGCAGCGTTTCGGCTCACGGCTCCCGGCATTGGCAGAGAAGGCGGTGCAACATTTGATCAAAATCGGCTGCTGTTTCAGGGACTTTTTCTGGCTCCGCAAATGGTCGGCGAGGCGATGAAGGGCAATCACCTCACGGCTTATGTGTTCGATCAGCTTGGCTATCCGGTGAACCCTGCGCCTTTTGCTCCGCGGCGAGACGTAATCCAGGCAATCAAGCTTGGCTCACCCGAAAAAATTATTGCCTTTTGCAAAGCGGTTCAGTCTTATTCTCCGATCGGCTCTTATCTCAGTCCGGTTCCTGCTCAAATGCCCGGCTACGAAAGCAATCTGGTGATGGCAGGCGGCACATTTATCGACGGCAGCACTTCCGAATTTTCAGCCGATGGCCCGCTGCGCGAACCCTATGTTGTCTTTTGTCAGGGTGGGACGCATTGGACTCATGTTGCGCTTGCGCTAGAGGCAGCGATCGAGGAGGTGGGGCAATGTGAGGGATGACGGGATGGATGCAAGGTGCAGGGATTCAAGCTTAGAGGCGATGAATACTGCGAGGAGGGCGTCCTGCAAAGTTAGAGACTGGCTAATTTTAGCTTCTGAGCAAAGGTCACTCGCCTTCTGTCTAGCCGGAGAAATTCGTTACGATAGAGAATTGCTTTCTTTTCATTCTTAGTTATAGGCATTGTTTTGTAGGAATTGTATGAAACGAGTTTTTGTTCCTGCGCTGTTGGCACTGCTTTTGCCAATCGCTTCCTGTACCTCAAACCCCAATTCAACGGCAAGTTCTGGCGATCAGGCAGCAGTTAAACCGCTGGTTGCAGGGGCAATTCCCGACCAAGATCCAGAAAAGCTTCAGCGACTCTATGGCAAGCTCTCTGCCTATCTGACCCAGGAACTGGGCGTTCCGGTTGAGTACAAGCCCGTGACGGACTACACGGCAGCGGTGACTGCCTTTAAGGTGGGCGATCTCGATCTCGTTTGGTTTGGCGGACTAACGGGCGTACAGGCGCGGCTTCAGGTTCCGGGGGCGGAGGCGATCGTCCAGCGCGACATTGATGCAGACTTTCACAGCGTATTTATTGCCCATAAGCAGTCTGGACTGAAGCCGTTTCAGGAAATTAACGGGCTACAAACTTTAAAAGGACGCACGTTCACCTTTGGCAGCGAGTCTTCTACCTCAGGGCGGTTGATGCCGCAATACTTCCTGGAGCAGGCAGGCATGAAGCTGGAAGACTTTAAAGGACAGGTCGGCTTTTCCAAAAATCACGATGCTACGCTCAAGCTGGTAGAAGCTGGAACCTACGATGCAGGCGTGCTGAACGAGCAGGTTTGGCAAAAGCGCGTCGATGCGGGCGAGGTTGATCTGAATAAAGTTGAAGTTCTCTGGCGGACTCCCGCCTATTTCGACTATCACTGGGTCGTCAATCCCCAACTGGCTGAACGCTATGGGGCTGATTTTGTTGAGAAATTGAAGACAGCCCTGCTCAAGCTTGATCCCAATGTGCCGGAGCAAAAGGAAATCCTCGATTTGTTTGGCGCAAAGAAGTTCATCCCCACGAAAAACTCGAACTATCAGCAGATCGAGCAAGTTGGGCGGCAAATTGGCAAGATTCAGTAATTTCACTTATCGATTTCACTCATCCATTTGATCGATCGTGGCACTTCCCCTTTTTGACCCGATTTTTGAACTGCGGCAGGTCACGCAGTGGTTTGGGCAGTTCGTAGCTCTGACTGGTTTAAATCTGCATATTAATTCAGGAGAGCGGGTGGCGTTAGTCGGGTCGAGTGGAGCCGGGAAGAGCACACTGCTGCGGCTACTCAACGGCACACTGCTCCCCACGCAAGGGGAAGTCTGGGCACTGGGACAGCCTTTGAATTCTCTTTCGGCGGCGAAAATGCGGCGAGTTCAGCGGCAGATCGGCACGGTGTATCAGCAGTTTCATCTGGTGAATCATCTCGCCGTCGTTCACAACGTCAACGCGGGTCACTTGGGCAGATGGTCGTTCTGGAAGGCGGCTCTGTCGTTGATTTATCCGCAAGATTTGGAGACGGCAGCCAAGGCTCTGCATCGGGTCGGCATTCCAGAGAAGCTCTACGATCGCACTGATTCTCTCTCTGGCGGACAGCAGCAGCGCGTTGCCATTGCCCGGGTGCTGGTGCAAGACCCGATCGCAATCCTGGCAGATGAACCCGTCGCCAGTCTTGATCCCCAGCTCAGCCGCGAGATTATGAATCTGCTTTGTGGCTTGGCAGCGATCGACGGTAAAACGCTGGTGGTCAGCATTCATTCGATCGAGCTGGCAAAAAGCCACTTCGATCGCATTATTGGACTGCGCGCCGGACAGGTTTTCTTTGATCTGCCTGTTCATCAGGTAAGTGATGCGCTCATTTCCAGCCTTTACCAGCGATGAGGAACTGCTGATGTCTTCTCGGTTTATGCCGCGCCCCTCGCTGTGGACTGCCCAAACGCGCTGGTTCCTGCTGATGCTGGGGGCGATCGGCTTTTCCGGCTACATGGCGGGACTCTTCCAGCAGGATTTGCTGAACTTTCGGGGGCTGCCTCAGCTCGGACAATTTTTTCGCGCCAGTATTCACCCCGATCTAAGTCCAGAATTCTTGCAGCTTACCTGGAATGCCAGTCTAGTCACGCTTGCCTTTGCCGTCTGCGGCACAGTTCTCAGTGTCACTGTGGGACTTCTGGGCGGCGTATTGATCTCAGAAGTTTGGTGGCAGTCTGTCTTTCCGCGTTGGGCAGCGGGGCAATTTTTTGGACAGGGACTCCGGGTAATCCTCTTGGTTCCGCGTGCAATTCATGAGCTGATCTGGGGACTATTTTTCGTTAATCTGTTTGGGCTTGATCCCTTGGTGGGCATTGTGGCGATCGTTGTTCCCTACAGCGCGATCGTCTCTAAAGTCTTTTCCGAAACGCTGGACGAAACCCCCCGCGAACCGCTCAATGCCCTGCTGAATAGCGGTGTGCTGCCCCTGACTGCTTTCTTCTACACGCTGCTTCCCCAGGCTGCCCTCGATCTGATTTCCTATAGCTTTTATCGCTTTGAATGTTCACTGCGATCGGCTGCCGTTCTGGGGATCATCGGAGCCGGAGGAGTGGGATATCAAATTTTGTTGAGTTTGCAATCGCTCCGCTACGAGCAGCTTTGGACGCTGTTTTACGCGCTGATCATGCTCAACAGTTTGGTCGATCTAGCCAGTGCCCTGCTGCGCCATCGCCTCGGAGCACCCACGCGCCTCGATCTCAATCTACGCCGCCGAGCCAGGCAGCTTCCGTCTCAAAGTTCTCCAGCCTTGGGGGATTTAGGGGGCAATGCAAGCGTTAGAGGATTGATCATTTACCCCCAACTTCAGCCCCCCCACGAAAACAGCTTCCCCTCAAGAATTTCCAGGTTCCTGTTCCAAACCAGGTGGCAGCCCAGCCTCACCCTGGCAGGACTGGGGGCGATCGTCCTCATCCCCTTTTGTTTCTGGTTTGTCGGGGCAGACTACAGCAAACTCTGGTCGCCTCGTACCGTGATGCTGTTAGGAGAAGTGGGGCGAACAACCTTCCCGCCTAACTTTCAACTCGCTCAATTTCCGCAATTGATTCGCCTCTGCCTGGAAACGATCGCCATGTCGGTTCTCGCGATTACCTTAGCAGGATTGGGCGGGATTGTGCTGTCTTTCCCCTCGGCTCGCAACATTTTCCTGCCGGGCGGACTGCTGCAACCCTTTAGCACAAGTAGGATCGCGCAGGGATCAAGCTGGCTGCTGCTGATTTCGTCTCGGCTGCTGTTGCTGCTGTTTCGATCGATCCCCGCCCCGATCTGGGCACTGATTTCCTTATTTATCCTGTTTCCCGGAATTTTGCCCGGAGCGATCGCCCTGGGCATTCACAACTGGGGCATTTTAGGACGGCTGATGGCAGAAGTAAATGAAAACCTGGATCAACGTCCGATCGTTGCGCTCAAAGCTCAGGGAACTCCAGCAGCGATCGTCTTTTTGTATGGAATGCTGCCGCTTACCTTGACCCGTTTTCTTGCCTACATTCTGTATCGCTGGGAGGTCTGCACGCGAGAAACCGTAATTGTTGGGCTGGTGGGAGCAGGTGGGTTGGGGCGGCTGGTTAGCGAACAGTTGAGCAGTTTTAACTACAGCAGTTTAATTGTGACGCTGGGCTGTTTCGTCTTGATGACGGTTGGCGTGGATTGGATCAGCCGTACCGCTAGACGATTGCTGCGGTGAAAAGCCACTGGGTGAAAATCTCCCCTTCCGCGATTTGGCAAAAGTTTGGTTCCGTTCATTAAAGTGGGCAAGATTAGGGCAGGGTTGCACTACACCATCATCATCGGCAGAATATCTGTTGAAGAAATCACGGCTGGGAACATTCACCCAGGCTTTATTTCTGTATCTTTATTAGAATTTCCATCTGTCAATCTTTACTAGAGCGGGGTCAGACTCACATCCGTTATGAGTCAAAGTCAAGAGCTACAAACCTGGTACGACCAGGGCACTGCCCTATTTCGCGTTGGACGTTTCGAGGGAGCCATTGCCCGCTTCGATAAGTTTTTGCTAGCGCAGCCCGATCATTACGAGGTCTGGAGCCAGCGAGGCTGTGCACTCTACGAAATGGGCGCTTATGAAGAAGCGATCGTCAGCTTTGATAAGGCAATTCGGATTAAGCCAAAGTATCCCCTCGCCTGGCACGGCAGAGGCATCGCGCTGGCAAAACTCGGACGGTTAGAAGAAGCCATCACCAGCTTCACTCAGGCACTTAAGTACGGCACAGATAATGCCAAAGTCTGGTATAACACCGGGCACACTCACCTTTGCCTTTACCAGTATCGGGAAGCGGTTACTGCCCTCGATCGGGCAATCGAACTCAAGCCCAATAACTATCGCGCCTGGTATAGCCGTGCCGTTGCTCTTGCCTCGCTGCGCCGCTACGAAGATGCCCTTACCAGCATCGATACTGCCCTTGCAATCAAGCGAAGCTGCTACTATGCCTGGAATTACAAAGGTTTAGTGCTGATCAAGCTCGATCGCCATGCAGAAGCCCTTATCTGCTTCGACAAATCCCTTAAATATCAGTCAGACAACCCCAACGCCTGGTATGGTCAAGCCTGTTCCTATGCGATGCAAGGCGATATCGACCAAACCCTGCGAGCCCTGCATCGGGCGATCGTGATCAGTCCTAATCTTTACCGGGTCATGGCACAAACCGATCCCTGCTTCGATCGAGTTCGGAGTCATGCTCAGTTTCAGGAGTTGGTGCGATAGGGAATGGGTAGGCGAACGAGTGAGTTTCCGTAGGATGGGGTAGCGTCACGCATCAGCTTCTGGGGGGAATGCCTCTCATCCAGAAATTCATGCACCCTAGCGATCGTCTAAAGCCTCATCTCAAATTTGAGTTGATCAGAGGGAAGGGACGTTTTTTTAAGGACAACTTTTAAAGACGACAGTGGGACGATCGACTTTCAACTCAGGATAGGAGGTTCAATTCACCTCTCTATCTTCGGCTCAAAATCGATCGTCCCAATTTCAGGATTGAGTGACGATTAGGTGACTCCGATCGCGTTGCTAATGCGAAACTGGACGGAAAATCGAATTAGCTAACAGCGAGGTATTCTCGAATGTCGGCTCTGCGCTTCCGCAGTTTGGTCAGAGCTTCCCGCTCGATCTGGCGGACTCGTTCTCGGCTAATGTTGAGCCGATCGCCAATTTTTGCCAAGGTGAGCGATTGCCCATCTTCCAGCCCAAAGCGGAGGGAAAGGACTTCGCGCTGCTGCGGCGTTAAGTCTGCCATGAGCTGATCAAGTTCCGTTCGCAGAGAAGATTGAGTGGCAAAATCTTCAGGAGATGGACCCGTATCTTCCAGCAGTTCGCCGAGTTCGGTGTCCTGGTTGTCTCCGACCCGCAGATCTAGGGAGAGGGGCTGGCGTGCCCGTTCCAGATATTCCCGCACCTGGCGGGGGGTGAGTTCCAGTTCTGCTGCCAGTTCTGCCGGGGTTGCAGCTCGTCCAAGCTTTTGCGAGAGCTGTCGCTGTGCTTTTTTGATTTTATTCAGCTTTTCGGTGATGTGAATCGGGAGGCGGATAGTGCGTCCCTTTTCGGCAATGGCGCGGGTAATTGCCTGGCGAATCCACCAGTAAGCATAGGTCGAGAAGCGATAGCCCTTGGTCGGATCGAACTTCTCAACGCCGCGCTGCATTCCGATCGTCCCTTCCTGAATCAGGTCGAGCAGATCGACATTGCGCTTGATGTACTTCTTAGCAACCGACACCACAAGACGCAAATTTGCCTCGACCATCTTTCGCTTGGCTCGTTCGCCTTCGATGATAACCTGATCGAGTTCTTCGAGGGAGGTTTTTGCTGCGGTTGACCACTCTTCAAGACTGGGTTCATGCCCCAGCTTTTCAGTCAGGGCTTCCTTGATTTCATTAAAAATGCTAAGTCGCTGAACTTGCTTACCGTAAAGAATTTCTTGCTCATGCGTTAACAGAGGGACACGACCAATCTCGCGGAGGTAGGCGCGAACCATGTCTGCGGAAGATGTGGAGGGTAAAGTCGTCTTCATATTGCCGATACTCTAGCTTCTGAGGACACGAGTGGGGATGGGTTAGGTTGACGATTCGCAGGATTACTTTGCTTGATTTACTTTGTTTAGAACAAAGATGCTTGAAACAAAGAAGTAACAAATGACTCAGGACAAATGCGTTAGAGAGATAGCTGCGCTGGAAGGCTCTACCTCAGTACTTATTCACAAATTCCTGTTTACAGTCGGTTCGCAGTCGATTCACCGTGAGTTTTATGAATTCACTGTGAACTAATCATGGAATTGCAGCATGAACTGCAAACTGCGCTCAGACTTGTCACTCTTTCTTATCGCCCTTTGTAAAACAAAATGTGTAAAACAAAGTAGCTAGAACAGACGATCGCCTGCTCTGCACGATTTGACGAGAGCTGAGAACTTCATTAAAGAGAAGCTAAAAGCACTACACCTGCTGAAATTTGATGAGAATCAGTCGCCGTATCAGGTCAGAGCGATGATACCGGAGAGAGATGGGATAGATATCGCTTCAGGATGTGACAGCTACCGCAAGATGTTACAAAAATTTTCGACACCGTTTCTCGAATGCAACACCGTTTCTCGAATGCAATCAAGACTTGGAAGCAGAATCAGCAATGCGAGCATTGTATTTCTGAGTCTAGAGTCCTTGTGCTTGACTGCTATTTGACCCCTTCATAACTTGAATTTTAATAATCGTAACATTAGTTAACGTGTTTGTCACACCCCTCAAACAATTCGACTTTGTATGGCCCCTTCCTTTGATAAATCCTAGAATACTGGGCGTTCTAGATTTACAAATGCACCCTGAGACACAAAATCAGGGGAATTTTCCCTGAGAAGAATCGAACTTTTGAACGATCGCTTTGTTAACTTTTCTAATGCTCAGCCTTACTCTACCGCGAAGAAATTAGAAAAACTCAGAAAAGAGTATTAAGACTTTCCCTGGTTCCGGCTGCCAGCGTCACAATGACTAGAGACTCCTGGTAGAGGTCAGTTCCCCCGATTGTTGCTACAAGATCTCTGCTAGAGATTCGTGCCGAGACTCTCGCCCAAAATCGACGGAGCCTGGTTGAACTATGAAGCCAATTCGCATTTTTAATGTTTCCCCTTCTCTGCCTACCAAGCTAGAACCCCTACGCCAGCTTGCCTACAATCTGCATTGGGATTGGAATGCTGAGACTGCAAATTTATTTCGACGGCTCGATCGCGAGCTATGGGAATCCAGCCGTTACAATCCCATTTTGCTGCTGGGAACCATCAGCCAGGAACGCCTGCGAGAGGCAGCAGAGGATGAAGGGTTTCTGGCGCAAATGCACCGAGCAGCCCGCCAACTTGAGGAGTATTTAACCGAGCGCACCTGGTATCGCAAGCACCGCAATATTAAAGGCAACAATAGCGGCAGCACAGCCGAGGGTCTGGCCGAACCTCCAACGAGTGCCTCGACGTCTCAAGATTGCTACGCCTACTTTTCAGCAGAGTTTGGCTTAACCGTCGCTCTGCCCATTTACTCGGGTGGCTTAGGAGTTCTGGCAGGCGATCACCTCAAATCTGCAAGCGATCTAGGGCTGCCGCTAGTCGGCGTGGGTTTGCTGTATCAGCAGGGCTATTTCGCCCAATACCTGAACGCAGATGGCTGGCAGCAGGAACGTTACCCACTCAATGACTTTTATAATATGCCGCTGCACCTGGAGCGCAATCCAGATGGCTCGGAGCTGCGAATTGCTGTGGAATATCCGGGTCGAACCGTTTATGCCCGGGTCTGGCGAGTGCAGGTGGGAACGGTTCCGCTCTATTTAATGGATACCAACATTGAGCCAAACAACACCTACGACCAGAATATTACCGACCAGCTCTACGGCGGAGACCTCGATCTAAGAATTCATCAAGAAATCATGCTTGGCATTGGCGGCGTGCGAATGCTGCGAGCATTGGGGCTCCAACCCACGGCATACCACATGAACGAAGGGCATTCTGCGTTTATGGCACTGGAGCGAATCCGCATTTTGATTGAAGAAGAAGGGCTAACCTTTAGAGAAGCAAAGCAGGTGGCGCAGTCCAGCCAGATTTTTACGACTCATACGCCTGTCCCGGCCGGCATCGATTTGTTTCCGCCTGACAAGGTGTTGTACTACCTGGGGTACTACGCTGAGAAATTCAGACTTTCCAGAGAAGAGTTTCTGTCGCTGGGGCGCGAAAACACTGGGGATTTGTCTTCGCCGTTTAGTATGGCAGTGCTGGCAATTCAGACGGCAACTTTTGTGAATGGGGTGAGTCAGCTTCACGGCGAAGTGTCGCGGTCGATGTTCGGCAAACTCTGGTCTACACTGCCCACCGACGAAGTGCCTATTACCTCTATTACCAACGGCGTTCATGCCCGAAGCTGTGTTGCGCCTGCGAATCAGGATCTATACGATCGCTATTTGGGTCCAAGCTGGTCGAGTGCCCCGGCGGATCATCCCCTATGGGGGCGGGTTTATTCCATTCCCGACGAGGAGTTGTGGCGCAACCATGAACGCTGCCGATCGGAAATGATCGTCTTTGTGCGGGAACGTTTGCAGCACAGCCTGCGCGATCGCGGTGCTTCTCCGACTGAGCTTGCTGCTGCTCAAGATGTGCTTGACCCCTCGGTACTGACAATTGGGTTTGCCCGCCGCTTTGCCACCTACAAACGCGCCACCCTGTTCCTGCGCAATGTGGAGCGAATTAAGCGCATTCTGCTGGGGGCAAATGCCGATCGCACCAAAGGAGATCCAATCCAGAAGCGATCGGTTCAGTTTGTGATTGCGGGCAAGGCGCACCCGAAAGACAGCCCAGGGAAAGAGCTAATTCGGCAAGTCACGCACTTCATTCGTGAACAGGGCATGCAGCACAATATTGTTTTTGTGCCTAACTACGATGTTCATGTAGCCCGGCTAATGGTGGCTGGCTGCGATGTCTGGCTAAATACGCCCCGCCGTCCCAGAGAAGCATCGGGAACCAGCGGCATGAAAGCCGCGATGAACGGACTGCCAAACTTGAGCGTGCTGGATGGCTGGTGGGCCGAAGCAGACTACGTGCGAACGGGCTGGGCGATCGGTCACGGCGAAGACTACGACGACTTGGAATACCAGGATGAAGTCGAGGCAAATGCCCTGTATGACCTTTTAGAACAGGAGGTCGTGCCCCTATTTTACGATCGCGATGATGAAGGACTGCCGCATGGCTGGATTGCCAAAATGAAGGACGCGATTCGGATCAACTGTCCTCATTTCAACACTGCACGGATGGTTGGTGAATATGCCACACGCGCTTACTTCCCTGCCAGCGATCGCTATCGCATTATGATGGCTGACCGCTATGCCCCTGCCAAAGAACTGGCGCACTGGAAAAGCCATCTGTTTGAACACTGGTATGACATCAAGATCGAACAGGTGGATGTGTCTGAACCCGCAAACGTTAAAGTGGGTCAGGCGATCGGTGTAAAAGCCAGACTCAGCTTAGGGGTACTTACACCTCAAGATGTGCGGGTGGAACTGTATCAAGGAGCTGTAAATGCCAATGGTGATATCGAACGGGGTTCCCCAGTCGTGATGGAGTACCAGGGCACAGATCCACAGCATCCCCATATCAGCATCTACATGGTTGACATTGCATACCAGAATAGCGGTCTACAAGGGTTCTCGCTGCGTGTCATGCCGCAACATGAAAACCTCAGCAGTCCTTATGAAGCAGGACTAACGCTATCGAGTTAGGCGGTTACCTCAGCAGGGTTGAGGCTCTACAACGCCCTCTATCATTTCTAATCCGTTGCCTGACCTGTTCCCTAATCCTGAGGACTTTCAAGCCCTAAAGAAGGCTGGTTTCCTCGGAATTAGGGACGGTGGTATGTGCCTTAAAAGGTCACAAGTTAGGGACGCCAATTCCTAATGGTGATGTTACAGATTCCCGCAGAACGGGTTCGACCAGAAGTAAGGTGGAAAAATTTATCGTTCAGAAACAATTCGAGAGTTAAGTCCGGCATTGCTGAATGGAAATCAGATTCTCGGATAGGGGGTTCTGCGCTAGGGGTAGTTTGCAAGCCACTCTTACAGAATTCATCCCTCGGATCAGCAATGCCTTAAGTTCTTCTGTAATTTTCCCAGAAAAGAATAGTAGGATGATGTTCCATTTTTTCGCGAAAATGAAAAATTTCCTGCCGTTTGTAATGAGGATTTAGGAGGCCAAACCCTCTCAAGCCAATCATTCCAGACTCCTTAAACCATGTTCGTTATCCCTTTTCAGATTGTCTGGAGTGTCATAGGTTGTCGATGCTCGTTTATGCTCGCGATCGCTAAAAATTTCAGGCTGATCTACAACTAAAGTCTTGCTTGCTTATTTTTAATTGTCTCCCCAACGAAAGGTGATTTAGATTGAAAAATCCTTAATGTTAAAGAATAAATACGGCACACAACAAACACTAAGGAGACTTCACGAAATGCCTTTAATGAAACTCGAGGATTTCTATCCTGATCATCAAGAATTCTCTTCTGAAATGGGTTCTAGCCTTGATGATGTTAAGTCCTATGATGTCTATGCTCAGGGCGATGATAAGGTTGGCTCTGTGCATGACATTTTAGTGGATGATCAAACAGGTGAGTTCCGCTACTTTGTGGTTGACAGTGGATTTTGGATTTTCGGTAAGAAAGTGCTGCTGCCTGTTGGTATGGCAAGCATTGATTCTACCTCCCAGCGTATCTATGCAACCAATCTGACTCGCGAGCAGGTTGAAGCTTTACCTAAGTTCAACGACCTGGAAAAAACTGACTACGACTACGAAGAAGAAGTGCGTGGCGTTTATCGTCCGTCCATGGGTACTACGACTGCTGCAACCACAATGGGTACGGCATCAACGGCTGGCATGATGACTTCTGACATGACGGCAATGGATACGATCGATACGCCTGTCACCGCTGACACCACCTACGATCGCAACAGCTACACCTACGATCGTGACGCTGCTATGTATGGCATGAACGATCGCGACCACCAAACTCTGAAGCTGTATCAGGAACGCCTGATTGCTAACAAGCACCGCCAGAAGACGGGTGAAGTAGCGATCGGTAAAACAGTTGAAACTGAAACCGCGCATGTTGCAGTCCCCATCGAGAGAGAGCGGGTTGTCATCGAGCGCACCGCTGCTGGCCAGGTGGTGGCTGGCGACACGAGTGATGCCTTCCATGATGACGCTGTGCGGATGGAAGTCTACGAAGAAACGCCCGACATTCGCAAAGAAACCGTCCTGCGCGAGGAAGTAACGGTACGGAAGGAAATCGATCGCGATACCGTGGTTGCAGATGAAACTCTGCGCCGTGAAGAACTCAACATCGACAAAGACGGCAACCCGATCGTCAACAATCCGAACCTGTAATTAGGGTTGTTCTACCGGGATTCGTTGATCTAATTCCCTAAATCCGAATGCAAAAACTCATAGGTCAGGTAATTTTTGCGCCTGCCTGTGAGTTTTTATTGTTGAAGTTATGCTGATAATTAATCCGGCTCGATTGCTTATCATTGCTGACGTACGGGGCGCATTGAACAGCTAGAACGGTAATACAAGGAAGTCAAGTCGGAGAATCAATTGCTCAAGGAGCCGTTGCAGCCCAATAGCAAGAACTCATCTAAGCCCCCGTTTCAAGATCGAGGCAAAGGCTTTAAGGCAAAAGGCAAGCAGCAGGGGAAAAAGAATCCAGGGAAGCGGGGCACGAGGGACATAAGCGATCGTTGTATTCAATCAGCAATGCCCGAATTCTTACCCCTCAGGAAGGATATTTTTCACAATTAGCAGGCAGTTGCGCTGATCTTCTGTTCGCCAATAAGCCAGCCCATCAGCAATTTTTTCCATCAGCCGTAAACCGCGCCCTCCTTCAGCCTGCTCTGGAACCAAAGGAGCTTTCTGGAGGAAATTCTCCAGGTCAAATTCGGCTCCATAATCCCAGATGCGGATTTCGAGTGTGGTTCTATTGAACGTCACCTCGATTTCGATCGGCGTATCAGCGGGCTTGCTGCAATGGGCATATCGCACAGCATTGGTGAAGGCTTCTGCGAGCGCAATCTGGCACTGAAGCCAAATCGTACGAGGCAGAACCGGGCAAGCAAGCTGCTCAAACCAGGAAAGCACCTGCCCTAGAGAGTTTAGATCAGTTTTAACTTGGGTACGAACTTGCAGGGTATGAAGTTGAGCTAGTAGATTCACGAACGTAGACTCGCAGGTCAAGCATCAGAACTACATTAATGGGCGAAGTTTTGATATCCGTTCACTCTTTAACTTATTGTATTGCAGCTACAGCAGTCCTTTATAAGCTTGTCGGTTGAAATCACCTTCCGCTCGTTAACTCCAGCACCCTCATGTTAATTTGTAATGAAACGTCCTGCAACCATCGACGGTACTCAATAGTTGGCAGGACAACTCAGGATTCCAATGTTATTAGTTGAGGTTACTTTCAGGCCATTTTGTAGAATTAGTCAGCCAGTGTAAGCGTCAGGAATAAGCTCTTCAGAAGTTGCTCGACTTCGCCCACCCTTGATAATAAGGCGTTTTTACAGGCTGGAGTTTCTTTTGCAGAATTCGGGGAAGGGTGATGAACCAGATTAAAGTTGCTATCAACAAGACAAGCCAGGAAGTAACGTCTGTTTTTGAAGTTGTCGTGTCTTTGCAGAAGGCGTGAAACAGAATGCTGAAGGTAGCCGTGGCTCCAAATAAGTAGAAAACCATAGGTGACAACAGAATAAACTATGGGAGAAAAATTTGAAGAAGGGGAAATCTAATCAGCGAATTTGGACACAGGCGAATTTAAGAGCGAATCGATAAAAAAGGAATGTACCTTAATCAAATCATAGGAATACAAGGAGCGCGTGGCGGCAAATACGGAATTTCAGGATTAAATCCTTTGTTGTCATCTTCTCGAACCTACCGTATTCCTACTGAAGCAATAAGTTGGGAATATGACATTAGTGCACTAGCTCTTTTCGGCTTGTCACTTCAGAAGTTGTCTTGACTCGCCGCAATAGCCGCAATGATTTACTGGCAAACGTGTTGTCCGTCCTTATCGGGTAGATCCTGAGCAAGGTTAACGTTCAATCGCCCAACAAAAACTCCCAGATCAAAGCCTGGGAGTCATCTGTTCATTCAATGAATTCAATTCAAACCTGCCGAGTCAAAAGCCCGATGCGAAGCAGTTTCCCTTCTGGGGTAACGCCCTACTAGTTTGCAGCGACCTTCGACATCTTGGCTTCTACGCCCATCAGACGCTCGTAGGTTGCGCGCATCTTCAAACCTGTCAACACCTGGAATAAGCCTGTGCCGTTGCTCGAGCCAGGATACTCTTTGTGTTGAAGCAGCAGTTCGGTCATCTCGCCGTAGTATTTGGTCGAGGTGTTGCTCAGGTGTCCTTCGATGTAGATCACTTCTTCGAGGCGATCGAGCTGTCCATCGAGTTCTAGTACTGAGACGCTGTGACCGTAGTACTCGTCGGGACCATAGTGCATCTTAATGCCGGGGTAAGAGCAGGTCAGCTTGCGACCGCAGGGAATCCAGTCGATCGTCGAACCTTCGTCAAACAGGTAAACGGGTTCAAAGCCTTCCACGCCATCCTTTTGAATCAGCCGCACCCGCAGCACATTACGCTCGGTGTCATTTGGGATGAGCTGAGTCGGCAGGACTTGAATTACCACATCGGCATACTGCTTTTGGGGGTTAATATATGCCTCGAAATCAGGACGGCGGGAGTTGATGGCAGCTAGCACGTCGTCGTAGGTGTGACCCCGCTCCGCCATGTCACGCTGAATCTTCCAGGCAATCTTCACTTCGTCGTCGATGTCAAGGTAGACGCTGAAGTCGAGCAGGGCACGGACGCGCTCATCGTACATCGGGTGCAAGCCTTCGATCACGACGATCGGGGTAGGCTTGATCAGTTCCGGCGGATCGATCATGCCTGTCTCGTGGTTGTAGATCGGCTTCATAATTTCCTGACCGTTCTTCAGAGCGGCCACCTGCTCCGCCATTAGGTCAAAGTTATTAGCGGCGGGATTCAGTGCGGTGACGCCGTGGTCTTTGCGCTGCTTGCGATCCAGACTGTGGTAATCGTCAAGGCAGATCACGGTAATCAGTTCTTCGCCAAACAAATCTGCCAGGCGACGGAGAAAGGTTGACTTGCCGCAGCCGGAATCTCCGGCAACGCCGATGAGAACCACACGGTCTGGCTTACTGGTCATAGGTTTCCTCTAGGCAACAAGAACGGTTTTCACTCGATAGATTTTGATCTGAACTTTGCGATCTGACCTTTCTGATCCGAATTTTGCTGATCCGAACACAGATTTATAAAGTTAGATCTCGAACGGATGACTCTCTCCGCCTTTTGCACGGCAAGCATCGCTTAAACTATCAAACCATTAAGGTGAACCCAGATCTACTACTAGATCTAATGGGGAACGCTCAAAGTTTGAATTGTCTGGATTCGCGATTTGCTGCATCAGGACAGTGAACCGGAGAGGTGGCTGTACTAAAAGCATAGAGAGAAAGCAATTTCTTCCTTTGCTTCATGCCCAGCAAGTTTACATTCAGCTAGAATCGCCTCAGTTTGGAGATCAAACCAGGCAAGTCCGACTAAGTATTTATACTTCTAATATTGGAATGTTATCAAAATGTGATCCCCGCTTCAAGGGCAATTCAAGATGATTTTTAAGAAGAAGCGATTTGAAGACAAAGCAGGCAAAACTTCAAACTTTCGATAGATTTCCGACCCTTAAGCCATTATCGAACCTGAAATTAGTAGAAATCGTTCGGATAGGACAGTCTGACTCTGCCGAAGCCGGTATGTTAGGGCTGGAGCAGAGTAGGAATTCCTATCCTGCCCGTTTTTGTATCTCAAGTCTGTATCAGAGGACTGCTTGGCAATGTTACGCTAATACCTAATCATTGGCGACTCCTTGGGTTTGTGCCGCATGGAGTTGACTTGTGGTGGCACCAGCGTTGAACGATCTACTGAGCCGACTATTAGGCTGATAGGTCGATCGTGCTGAATAATGAGGGTTAGGAGAATAGTTGATTAGCAATGTACAATCCAAGCGCAGTGGGTGGTGCTTCCAACACGCAGTACGGTAACCGCCTGTTTATTTACGAAGTCGAAGGGCTACGCCAGAACGAAGAAACTGACAAAATGGATTATCCGATTCGGAAGAGCGGCAGTGTGTTTATCACTGTCCCTTATTCGCGGATGAACCAGGAAATGCAGCGGATCACGCGCATGGGTGGCAGAATTGTCAGCATCCGCCCTGTCACCGCTGAAGGTGGAGTTAACGGCAAAGCGTCCTCTGAAGCAGCAAAGACCGAGCCTATAACCGTTCAGTCAGCAGAAGAGAGCAAGCCAATGACTCAGGCACCGTCATCTCAGCCGAAAGCTCAGCCTAAAGAAAGGGCAGCAAAGCCCGATGTTCCCGTGAACATCTATCGTCCGAATAACCCCTATATCGGCAAGTGCATCTCCAACGAGGAACTTGTGGGTGAAGGCGGCATCGGTACCGTTAAGCACATCAAGTTTGATATTTCTGGTGGAGACCTCAAATACATTGAAGGTCAAAGTATCGGCATTATCCCCGAAGGAACCGACGATAGAGGAAAGCCGCACAAGCTGAGACTTTATTCGATCGCCTCAACCCGTCACGGCGACGACGTAGACGACAAGACCGTTTCTCTTTGCGTGCGTCAGCTTGAATACAAGCACCCTGAATCGGGCGAAACCGTGTACGGTGTTTGCTCGACTTTCCTGAAAAATCTGAACCCTGGCGATGATGTGAAGATCACAGGCCCGGTGGGTAAGGAGATGCTGCTGCCCGCTGACCCCGAAGCCAACGTCATTATGATGGCAACCGGAACCGGGATTGCGCCGATGCGGGCATACCTGTGGCGGATGTTTAAGGACAACGAGCGAGCAGTCAACACCGACTACCAGTTCAAGGGATTTGCCTGGCTGATTTTTGGGATTCCTACTACGCCCAACATTCTTTATAAAGAAGAGTTGGACGAACTGCAAGCCAAGTTTCCTGATAACTTCCGCGTTACCTACGCCATCAGTCGCGAGCAGAAGAACTCAGAAGGCGGCAGAATGTACATTCAGCACCGTGTTGGAGAACACGCCGATGAGCTATGGAACCTAGTGAAGCAGGAAAAAACCCACACTTACATCTGTGGTCTGAAGGGCATGGAAGACGGGATTGATGCTGCTATGGCGGGAGCCTGCGCGAAGGAAGGCATCACTTGGAAAGAGTATCAGCGATCGATCAAAGAACGCTGGCACGTTGAAACCTACTAACCAGAGCTAACTTGTTCTAAATCAAAAGAAAGCCGGGAGACAGCCTTCCGGTTTTTTTAATGAGTAATTGGTCTCTAAAGCTCAGAGTTCAAAATTACGATGTGGAAGCGGGAGTCGATCGCAATTCTCTGCTGTCGCTGCAGCTCGCCTAGCAGGCGTGTGATTGTAACTCGACTGGTACAACAGGCACTGGCAATTTCTTCGTGGGTCAGCCGCAGCTTTAACCGCACTCCGCCTGCAATCGGTTCTCCGATCTCTTGTTTAAGCAGCCGCAGCAAGAGATAGAGTCGTTGGCGAACGCGCCGCTGTCCGGCGATCGAGAGCAGTGATTCCATCTGCTGAAATCGATCGTTGAGCTTGGGCAGAATCAGCCGCGCCAAGTGGGGATAGGTTTTCACTTCTGCGGTCGAGAACTGGAGAAGCTGCACATCGGTCATAGCAGTCGCCTGATAAACGGGCAAAAAGGATGAGCCAGAGCCAAAAGGCATCAGAGACCCAATCAACCCCAGCAGCACCTCTTCGTTTTCTTCAGTCAGGGTATGCAGCTTGACTAGTCCTTCATGCACGAGCCACAGGTTTTGAGGAGTGAGCGGGATCGCTTCGCCTTTGCTATAGCGAAGAATGGGGCGATCGATTGTCAGCTCACGATCGTCCTCGTTCGCAAAGTTCTCTTGCTGGGGAAAAGAAGATTTGATCCAGGCTTCGTTTGCCTCGCGCAAAATCCAGTGCAGGCTGCTCTGTTCTTGCTGGACATGGGCGGCAGCAGAAACGGTCAGTGTTAGGTGGATGGGAGTCAAGCTTTGGGGCTGAAACCAGCATGACCAGGTGTAGGGGCGATTTTCTTGAGCGACACGCAGCATTTCTGTGCGAAATAGCATCCGCTGTTCTGGCGGCACAAAAGTTACCAGCGGTTTCCCGATTAGCATAGACTGGGGCAGGTTGAATAGCCCAGCGGCGATCGGATTTGCCTCCTGGATTTTTCCCTCCAGGGTGGTCGTGAGATACGCTTCAGGAATGTGATTAATTAGATTTTGATAATAGCGATGCTGCACCGATGCGTCCTGCAACATTTGTGCAATGTGGTCGCTTTGTTGGCTCAGTTCCTCGTTTGCAACTTGTAGCTCTTCAGCCGCAATTCCCAGATCCTTCCAGACTGAATCAACAGCTTCTGTTGAAAGAGCCGTAGGTTGGTCAAGATTTGCATAAAGTTTCTCTAAACGGCTATGTAATGCACCGAGTTGTCTTCCGAACGATTCTGAAGAATTCATAAGGTAAATCTCAAATTCGATTTTTAAACGGGAAGAAAACCAGTTCTTTCAACTTACCTTAGCAAGTTTGGATTTGGCATAGAAAAACACCTCTTTGTTCCACTCAAACTTATTAAATAATTTCGCCCTAGCCCTTGCCTGGCAATCGCTCCATGGATTGGTAATTAATTGATTAAGAGCAAATGTATTGTATGTACAGCCGTGCTTTATATAGATCCTTTCTTTAGAGATACGTTCAATTTTAAGATTGAGTATTTTTAGGGTCAGCAGCAGAAGTCAGGCAGAAGATATCCATCACCCTCTACTGAATCAGAAAGACTAACAACAACGATCGCCCCGTTCAAAGTTAAGTTAAAAGTAATTGCCTAAGCAGATGTTTGAGCATCGTTCGAGCAGGATGTCGCGATTTCCCATGCAGCGCTGATAAAACTGTTCACGAGTAAGCTGGGCGATCGGTGATAAATCCAGGACGGTACTTATCGAGGCATTCCTTGACTGTGTTTCTTGCTTTCAGCGTATCTTAACTGAGCTTTGATCAGGGCGATTTTAGGAAATTCGATCGCTGATTCAATTACAAGCTGATGGCTACAATTTGTAACTTTTAACACCAAGAAAATCTTTGCTTCTTAAGATTGAGAGGCTTTTGATGTACGGTTCAAACGGGTATGACAGAACGCTACAGCCAGCAACAGATTCAAGCATTCACGCAAGCCGTTTTAGAGGACGGGTTTTGCATTCTCCGCAATCACTTCTCGCCAGATACCCTTCAGACATGGCAGGAAGCTTTTACGCCGCTGCTCACAGAACATATCGATCGCGAAGGCAACCTGAAAAATCGAGGGACATCCCGCTACTACGTGACGCTGCCCTTTATGGCTCCGTTTGCCGACCCAGCAATTTATGAAGACGACGATGTTCTGGCGATCGTTGCCAGGTTAGTGGGTGAAGATGCTGTGATGTGTCAGCTTGCAACGGATACGCCGCTTTTGGGGTCAGAGTATCAAGCCATTCACCGGGACGCGCCCCCCCTATTCCCAGAGATTGAGCAAGAGACTCCTCCGTTTCAGCTTGCCGTGAATTTTCCGCTTGTAGATGTGACGCCGGAAAATGGACCGTTTGAAGTGGCACGCAGAACGCACCGGGTCACGAAAGAAGAGGGACTTCGTCTACTGGAAGCAGGAGTTGTGCAGCTCGAACCCATTACCCTAAAGATGGGTGATGTCATGATCCGAGATGTGCGTGGACTGCACCGGGGAACGCCCAACTACACTGATACCCCTCGCCCGATGGCAGTGATTGGCTATAGCCGACGCTGGCTATTGCGCCCAGAAGTGTCGATTCAGATTCCCCGTGAGGAGTGGCATAAGCTGTCCGATCGCGCCCGTCATCTGCTGCGGTTTAACCCGGTAGTGGCATCTCTAGAAGACCGATCTGCCGCTGAGGTTTACCAGGCATACGCTTATTAGGGAGTTCACTATTAGGGGGTTCATTCTGCAAGTTCCTCAGTTTAGTTCGATCGCCCCATGAGAAAACTGCTTTGCATCGCATTTCTAATCAGACTGCGATAAGGCTGCCAGATTTGCACGCTCTGACCGTTTGCCATGAAAAACTGCCCATTGGGACTAAATTGGAACTGGGCGACTTCATGAATCTGCTTGAGCGGATGCCCAGTTGCGACTTCCCAGAGCGTTATGCCCTGCTGAGGAATGGGTTCGCTTTGAATCAACGGCAGCAGCAGCGTGCTGGTCGCAAGGACTTTCCCATCTGGACTAAAAGACACCTCTGCCAAATTGTTCGGCATCACGGGATGTCCCGCCGACTGCACTAAATCAAGACTCTGCACTGACTGATAGGTTTGCAGGTTCCAGAGATGGGCTTTCTTGGCGTCCGTGCTGGCAAGCAATGTGCCATCTGGGCTGAAGGCGAGATGCTGAATATCTTCTGTGTGGCTACTCAGCGTTTTCATCCGTGCTCCGGTAGCGGCATTCCAGAGCTTAACAGAGCGATCGCGATCCGCCGTTGCCAAAATTTGTCCATCAGGGCTGAAGGCAATCGGGAGTTCAGGGGGTCGATCGGCTGCCTGAGTAGCTGCCTGAGTAAAGGTGCGAATGATCTGTCCGGTTTGAGTGTTCCAGAGCTGTAGCGTGTTGCGATGTGTTGCCGTTGCCAGCCGTTGACCGTCCGGGCTGATCAGTACAGTATGAGCAATGCCGTCTGAGGGATTAAGGCGAATCGTGCGGAGGAGTTGACCTGTTTTCAGATTCCAGAGCTTGATTGTCTGGTCGGCACTGGCACTAACAAGCAACTGACCGTCTTTGCTAATGGCGATCGCCCTCACCGCGTATTGGTGTCCGGTAAACGTCCGCACTGCTTCTCCTTTATCTGTTGTCCAGAGCCGCACTGTACCGTTTGAGAGTCCGGCGGCAATCAGGCGACTGTCTGGGGTAAATGCGATCGCATTGGCAACATCTCCCACAATTCGATTGGCTTCAGTCGGCGGTTCCTGAGCCTGCCCTGTAAAGGAGAAAGATTCAGTCGCCTGTCCCCGTAGCAGGGTAACAATCCGATTGCCGCGCTGGGCGTTCCAGATTGCCAGCGTACTGTTGTTCCGGTTCTGGTTCGGGTTTCCGCCACACGATCGCTCATAGCTGTAGCTGCTGATCGCTAGAATGGTGCTATCGGGGCTGATTGCCTCTGCCAGTTCATTGACCGGACAAGAATTATTTGGATTACTGTTGGCGTAAAGCGTCCTCAGATCGATCGAATAGGCAAGGCTTGCCTGCTGCCAGGAGCCCGCTCTTGGTAAAGGAGATTCCAGGGCGGTGGTAAGCCAGTTGAAGAGGACGGGCAAATAGCGATTAAAGCGTTCCCCTTGAAGATATATCGCATCAATCATGCAGCTTCCACAGCTTTGAGCATTCAGCATGGCATCAATTCGCTCCCAGTCAATGCCTGCCCAGGGTAGATGACCTGCGGGAGCTTCCTTTGAGTAATTTAGCTCTGGTTCTGTGAGCCAGTCGGGTGAGACGAAGTTTTCTGGGTTGGGGGTCGGGCGAGTCCAGCCGACTCGATCGCCAAAGGCCTTAGCAGCCGTGTCGGTATTGTTAGGATGCTGGGATTGGGCTTCCTCCCAAATTCGCCGCTGAACGCTGAACCCAAACCGCCCGTTGCTGGCTTCTATCCAGAGGCGATCGAGGGTTTGCAGAATTTCAGGCGGAATATTGCTGGCAAGCGGTGAACTGAAGACATCTCCGTTGGGATGCACCCATGTCTGGAGAATACGGCGAGTTTCAGCATCCGCAGCCTGCCAGTTTTGAGACCGAAGCTGCGATCGAAGGGTGCTGAAGTCTACCGGAGCAGATTGAGTTAGATAGGAGAGCGGTGGAGTTTGAGCAAGCGTTTGAGCAAGAGAAATCTGTATTGACGGGGTGCTGAAGCGACCAAGACTGGAAACCAGAGTTGTACCAAACAAAAGGAAAGCAAAGAGGGATCGATTCATGAGGCTGTTCTAGAGCTAAACCTGAAGACAAGCTGGAATGAGTGCAAGTTAGTGGAACGGATGAATATACGACTACTGCTGATCTGACTTCTACATCGCCTCTTAAATTCCCAATACTGGTAGATTCCTAATACCGGGGACTTTGAAACCTGAACGTTAATTAATTCTTCCCAAAATTGGGAGGCGAGGAGAGCGAATTATTTTCAGTAATACTGGTTTCCATTAATACCGAAACTTAGACGATTTAAAGGAATTGCTGAGCAGCAGGATAGTTCCAGCTTTGGGGCACAATAGAAGTTTGTTTAGGAGTTGGTTTGCCTTCAGCCTGTCTGTCACCTATAGGAGGATGTGTTTCTGCGTCTACAACACCACACTTTTAAGTCACAACACTTTACAATGGCTTATGTTGCCGTAAATGTGGAAAAGGGTTTCTTAATTTCTTCAGTCACGAAATTCTCCCCGCAGTCGTTAACAAGCAACGGTGTCCCTGGATAACGCTTGCAGGCAATCATCGATCCCAACCCTGATCAACCTAAAATCCTGATCAACGGTTCGTCAAATTTTCAATTTAGAAAACACACGCACACAATGAAAGACCTCACTCGTTACCGCAATATCGGCATCTTCGCTCACGTTGATGCGGGGAAGACGACTACAACTGAAAGAATCCTGAAACTAACTGGCAAAATCCACAAGATCGGTGAGGTTCACGAAGGCGCAGCCACGACGGACTTCATGGAACAGGAGCAGGAGCGGGGGATTACGATTCAATCTGCTGCTACAAGCTGCTTCTGGAACGATCACCAGCTCAACATTATTGACACTCCCGGGCACGTAGACTTCACGATCGAGGTTTACCGCTCCCTGAAAGTGCTGGACGGCGGCGTCGGCGTATTCTGCGGCTCGGGCGGCGTAGAACCCCAGTCTGAAACCAACTGGCGATATGCCAACGAGTCCAAAGTGTCGCGGATTATCTACGTCAACAAGCTCGATCGCACGGGCGCAGATTTCTATCGCGTGGTGAAGCAGGTGGAGCAGATCCTCGGCGCGAAGCCGCTGGTGATGACCCTGCCGATCGGTCGCGAAGACGAGTTCAAAGGCGTGATTGACCTGCTGAACCGCAAAGCCTGGATCTGGGATGAGTCTGGCGACCCCATGAACTACCGGATTGAACCCGTTCCTGCCGATATGGTGGATCAGGTCGAGTCCTACCGCGAACAGCTGATCGAAACCGCCGTTGAGCAAGATGACGATGTGCTGGAGCAGTACCTCGAAGGCAACGAGCCGGACATCGATACACTGAAGCAGTGCATCCGCACGGGCACGATCAAGATGGCGTTCTTCCCGACCTTCTGCGGTTCGTCCTTTAAGAACAAGGGTGTACAGCTCGTGCTGGATGGTGTGGTAGACTACCTGCCCAACCCGACTGAAGTCAATCCCCAGCCGGAAATGGATCTGGAAGGCAACGAAACGGGTACATTTGCGACTGTTGATGCCACGAAGCCGCTACGCGCACTGGCGTTCAAGATCATGGACGATCGCTACGGCGCACTCACCTTTACCCGCCTCTATTCCGGTACGCTGTCGAAGGGCGATACGATCCTCAACACGGCAACGGGCAAAACCGAGCGGGTCAGCCGTTTGGTGGAAATGCATGCAAACTCACGTGAAGAGATCGATTCGGCACAGGCAGGCGATATTGTGGCGATCGTGGGCATGAAGAATGTCCAGACCGGACACACGCTTTGCGATCCGAAGAATCCAGCAACCCTGGAACCGATGGTCTTCCCGGAACCCGTGATCTCGATCGCTGTTAAGCCGAAAGCGAAGGGCGGTGAAGAGAAGATGGTCGCAGCTCTGACCAAGATGGTGCAGGAAGACCCCTCGTTCCACATGATGACCGACGAGGAAAGCGGCGAAACGATTCTGAAGGGCATGGGCGAACTTCACCTGGACATTAAGGTGGACATCCTCAAGCGCACCTATGGCGTGGAAGTCGAAGTGGGCAAGCCTCAAGTGGCTTACCGCGAATCGATTACCCGTCGCACCGAAGATACCTACACCCACAAAAAGCAGTCGGGTGGTTCGGGTCAATACGCGAAGATTACTTATGCGATCGAACCCGGCGAACCTACTACGGGCTTTGTGTTTGAGTCAAAAGTGACGGGCGGCAGCGTTCCCCGTGAATTCTGGCCCGCTGTGCAAAAGGGCTTCGAGAGCAGCATCGACAGAGGTGTGCTGGCAGGCTTCCCCTGCATGGATCTGAAGTTCACCCTGATTGAAGGCGGCTTCCACCCGGTTGACTCTTCGGCGATCGCGTTTGAGATTGCGGCAAAAGCAGCTTATCGTCAGACGATGCCGAAAGCAGGTCCGCAGTTGCTAGAGCCGATCATGAATGTAGATGTGTTCACGCCAGATAACTACATGGGTGATGTGATTGGTGACCTCAACCGTCGTCGCGGCATGATGAAGTCTCAGGAAACGGGTGTTACCGGAGCGCGGATTAAGGCAGATGTACCGCTGAGCGAAATGTTTGGCTACATCGGCGACCTGCGTACCATGACTTCCGGCCGGGGACAGTTCTCAATGTCGTTCTCGCACTACGCGCCCTGCCCGAATAACATTGCTGAAGCTGTGATCAAGGAAGCGAAAGAGCGTCAAGCTGCTTAATCGCTTGAATTGCTTCTCCGATCGCCAATCAGCATGAATTAAATTAGCGAAAGTATTCCCGGTTGTCGTCAGGCGATCGGGAATTTTTTTAAGGAGTTGGGATACGAAAAACCGTCCCTATAGAAGTCTGCTGTGTAGCCACCAGTTGATTCCGTCTGAACAGAAATAGGGAAATAGAGGGCACTCAGTGAAGTGGTACCCAGTGAAGTGATGCAATTAGTGGGAATTGTTTAGAGGCTGAAATTCTGCTCAAAATCCGATCGACTAGTGGGCTGATTGATCACGAGTCCTTCGCCGCCCAGCACTTCGAGCGGCTTCCCTTCTACTGAAAGCCAGACTTTCGCATTGGGATCGATCGCCGTTGCGGTGTAAATTACCTGTCCTAGTCTGCCCTGCATCGAGGTGCTGCCGCCGCCTGATGTAAATTCCTGAGAAAGGTTAACGTGAATGCCATCCTGCTTAGCTTCTAATCCAAGGAGGCGCGTGTTCTGGGGAATAGTGGATGTGAGAGCGGCATCGGGTGAGCCTTTCAGCATGGTTTCAAAGGCAGCTTTGAGCGTGGCATCGGGCTGTCCATTGGTTGGAACGCTGATTGAAGCGGGAGCCAGTTCAATTCGATCGCTGTTCGTCTTCAACCAGTAAATCTGAACAGTTTGCTGTGCGGGAGCGGTTTGCGGAGAAGGAGAAACGGCGGTTGAGGTCGGGGCGTTTGCTTCTGGGGCGGCTGAGCGCCCATTCCACCAGGCAACACCACCGCCAATGGCTAAACCGACCGCTGCTAAGCCAGCAATGATGACGACCGGGGCACGGCGAGGCGTGGAAGTTCTCGGAGTTGAGGATTGATGGTCTTGCATTGCAGGATTCCTCCTGAAAGTTTAGGTGTGGGGTAAGCCACATTCAGGATAACTACGGATTTGATTCCTGGTATTTCGGAAATTAGCGATCGGAAAAATCGAAGCCGGGCTGAAGCTGGACAAAGGCAGCGAGCGTGAGGCGATCGTCTTGGATCTGAAGGTCGAGGATGCGGGCAAAAATGCCGGAGTCCTGCAAGTTGCCCAGGTCGAGCTGCTGACTGATGCCGCCTAAAAGCAGGTTCACCAGTTCCGGCGGCACGGCTTCATTGTTGATGCGAATTTCTGGATTGACCAGGCTAAGCTGTTTTCCTGCCAGAATTTGCAGCCCTGTTTCTCCTGTAATTTCAATCCGATTGTCCTGAGGTGGGGTTTGCGCCGTTTCTTCGGCTGGCTGCTCTACTAAACTCACCTGAAACCGCACACGAGTTTCCGCTTCTGGAGAATTGCCTGCGATAAACTGCACCTGCGGCTCCACAAAGTCGTATCGCTGAAGCTGCTGTGCTGTGCCGCCCAAAAAATTCAGGCTAAGGTCGCGCAGGGCATCTGTTACGGGTTCCGAGCGTAGCGCAGAATTCAAATCCTCCCGTGTCAGGACAAGCCGCACCCCTGCCTGAATTGGCTGCTTGAGATCGTTTGCGTCGCTCAGATTTAGGGCGATCGGATCGGTTTCGACTTCCAGTGTATCGATGCGAACATCAGCGATCGGAAAAACGCCTCGTCCTGCAATTCGTACCCGATCGGCTCTGCCCTGAAGTAGGCGGTAATTCGGCGTGCTGTCGATCCGAACGGCTAAATCCTCAATGTGGTCAAACTGCTGCCGAATGGCATTTGCAGCGAGGCGATCGGCGACAAACCCAGCCGGAGACAAAACGCCCAGCAACGCAGCCAGCAGAACAGTCAGAAATTCCATATACGCCCACAAATCAACGATTACACTATGTCATAAGTTAAGGGGTTTCAATCAGAGCTATCCATGAGTTTTGTTTCTTCCCGATCGCTGCATTGAAGCATTTACAAAGGTGAGACAACATTATGGAATTCTAAAAAAATTGATGAGAAGCATTTGATAGATCCAGGAACTGGGTTCTGAAATCTTTTTGATAGCAAATTGATGGCAAACGAAAAGGATATTGCCTCCATTACGTTAAGCACTTGTTTCAAAAATTATTGTGATAAATCTGGTTCGGGACACAAAATTCTATCGATAATTATTGTGATGAATCTAGTTCGTGACACACGATTCTATCGATCACGACAGCGGATCGCAACTGTAAGCCGAAAAAGTACCCGTGTGGGTAAGGTTAAAAGTTAATGCCCCACCCAGAATGAAACTACAGTGACTCCCTAATAACTTAGGAGGCGTTTATGCAGACGATCGTTAAGCAATCTTTCCAGGATGTTCCAATGTTCGAGGACTCGCTCTACCGAAGCTTTATGCCTATGGTAGATGCAGTTCGAGCTGAAGAAAACGATTTTAGTAAGCTATTTCCTTGCCTGCCCTCCTTTGCAGAAGGACAGAATCGGCAAGATGTGCTGCAACGCCTCCGTATCTTGGGAAAGAAGGGCGGACTGATGGATGCACAAGATCCGCTCGTTACAATCACGAACCCACTGGATGGCAATCCAACACGTAATCCAGATAATAAAAACCCAGAGATGACGGTTGGTTTCACCTTCTTGGGGCAATTCCTGGATCATGACATTACCTTTGATCCGCTGCCACTGACCTCGACCGTGACCAACAGTAAAAACCTGCGATCGCCATTTTTTGATCTGGATAGTGTATATGGACGAGGTCCAGATATAGACAGCATCTTGTACGATCGCTCTCCAGAATTGCAGCGTCCTGCCCCAACCAAGTTCTTGATTGACATGGAAGCTGCGCGTGACCTACCGCGAACTAGCCAGCAACGTGCAATTATTGCTGACCCCCGCAACGATGAAAATGTCATCATTTCTCAGCTCCATCTGGCATTCCTTAAGTTTCATAACCAGGTGATTGATTATGTAGTGGAGCAGAACCCTGCGAATTCCGATCCCAAGCGGATGTTTGAGGAAGCCCGTCGTCTGGTTCGCTGGCACTACCAGTACATCATCGTCAATCAATTTCTGAAGGCGACTCTTGATCCAGTTGTTTATGAGCAGGTCAAGAAGAACGGTCCAACCATCTTCCAGCCTTCTGCCAAACCTAAAATGCCGCGCGAGTTCCAGATTAGCGTCTATCGATTTGGACACAGCCAGATTCGACCAGGCTATAAACCCAACCAAGGGTTCGGTGCACCCATTTTTGACCCTGTGATCGATCCCCAAGATGGCGATCCGAATGATCTGCGCGGCGGTCGGCGGGCACCAAGACGATTTGTAGAGTGGGACATCTTCTTTGACTTTGGTGTTCAAGAAGTTGCGGTGAGAAATGGTCAAGCTGTAGTGCAGCCCAGAGTGAAGCCGAACAAGCGCATTGATCCGTTTATCTCTTCGCCAATGTTCGATCTGCCTGTGGGTCCAGGTTTGCCTGATCCGGTGGAAGATGTGAGAACGCTTGCAGGTCGCAATCTAGAACGTCATCTGCAACATGGGATTCCCTCAGGGCAGGCGATCGCTCAGCAACTGGGGTATGCCCCGCTCACGCCAGAAGAACTAGCAGAATTGAGACACCTCAACTTCCATAGAAGTACGCCACTGTGGTACTACATCCTGAAAGAGGCACTGGTTCAACAGGGCGGACAAAGGCTTGGTCAGGTGGGAAGCCGGATCATTGCCGAGGTCTTCTTCGGACTTCTGCTGAGTGACTCGAGCTCCTATTGGAGCCAGAAGCCAACCTGGACTCCTACCCTACCGCGCCGAAATGGAAGGACAGACGGAAACTTTACGATGGTGGATCTCCTCACCTTTGCAAGAGTGGCTTAAGTCGCTTAAGTTCTCTTACGCTCAACTTGCCCATGAATGCGTCCTACTTTCGCAGCCAGTCTCGCAGGAAGTCAGGGCGCATTAATTGCGGTCAACTTCTTCCAGGTTGTGCTGCAAAAACTAGACCTCCTGTATGAGTCAGGAGGGATGTGCCAGTTCATAGTTGAGCAGCCCCGTAATCAGGTTTAAACGCAAGCTGAATCGTCTTCTTCAGATGCGGTCGACGGCAGTAGAGACTATCAAAGGACTCACAAAAGGTTTGATGGCAAGTAGGGCAGCGATCGCGTTGATGACCATTGGGCATGTTGCCATGCGTATAGGCTTTGCGATGACTCCACAGAGGGCATTGCATCCCCTGATTTCTGATTAATGAGCTTCTCTACTCTATCAATTCCACATCAGATTGCCGCACTACCGGAACAATCACTTGCAGTTTGATTGATTCATCACACCTGAAAATTAACAAAATCGCATTATTTCTGAGGATGACAAAGTTTTAGCCACACAATAGGGTTATTGATGATTAATGTAGGATATTCAGTATGGAACAATCCTCGTCTCAACCCTTTATTTTAATTTTAGAAGACAATCCAGAGCAAGCTGTTCTGATTCAAAACGTCTTCCGTGAAGGTGCGGTTACCTCTCGAGTCAAAGCGATCGCAGAAAGTACAGAAGCCCTTAATTTTATCCATCGTCGTGGAGAATATACCCAGGCTCAGCGTCCAGATTTAATTTTGCTCAACCTTCGTTTGAAAGGATGCGGTCGAGAAGTTCTGGAGGAATTAAAATCTAATGCAGGCCTAAGACGAATTCCAGTGATCATTTTGACAGACTCCGATGATGAGGAAGACATCTTCGGAAGCTATTTGCTGCAAGGAAATAGCTATGTCATCAATCCCCGAAATGGCGATCAGCTTCACCAAATCGTCCAGCGGATTAAGGAGTTTTGGTTGGGAATTGTTACTTTACCGTTAGAGTAGAACGCTATCCCTGTTAAAACTTTTCTTGAAGGATTCTAATTTTTATTAACTTAAAAGCTGTTTTTTTAATTGCTTTAGCTTAAGAAAAATTGGTTTATTTTAATCAAAATAGGCTTTTGTTTTACTTAACAATTCCGACTCAAATTCTACGACTTTTACGTTATGCTGCTAACGTAGAGCAAAAATAAAGATAGTAGTTCTACCTTTTGACTGATTCGTTTGCATTGTTTTCCGTATCCCTTCAGGAAACGTAATAAAAGCCGAACGAGTGAAGAACAAGTGAAGTGAGTTTCGTCAGTCTTTTGTTCATTTTTTAGACGAAGCTGCTGGGATATTGTCGCCTCAACGATTGCTGTTTATAAGGGTGTGCGCTTTGCACAGCTAAGGAACTATCATGACCAATCTTAATTTGGAAACGCAACTCATTAATCTCACCAGTTTAAAACAGCCCGCGATTCATAGTTTGACCGGGGTTCAGCCACATGGCATTTTGCTGATTCTGGAAGAGCCTACGCTGACTGTTTTGCAGGCAAGTACCAATACGACGGCATTGCTGCAACGCTCGCCTGCCTCGCTGCTGGGTAAAACACTGGATGAGATTTTTGATTCGTTTCAGGTCGATCGCTTCCGAGCTGGGTTAGCTGAAGAAAATCTAGATTTTGTTAATCCCACCCGCGTCTGGGTGCGGCGCAACGGCGATGACTATGGTGTGTTTGATGCGGTTTTCCATCGCAGTGCAGATGGTTTTCTGGTGCTAGAGCTGGAGCCAGCATTTACGCAGCAGAACATTCCGTTTCTGAGTTTTTATCATCTTGCAAAGGCATCGATTAATCAGCTTGAAGCTACCTCAAATCTACAGGACTTCTGTCAGGTGATTGTGCGGGAAGTGCGTAACGTGACTGGCTTCGATCGCGTCATGCTCTACAAATTTGACGCAGATGGACATGGTGAAGTCGTTGCCGAAGAGAAAGTAGACGAGATGGAATCTTATCTCGGTCTCCATTTTCCTGAATCGGATATTCCTGTTCCGGCTCGCAAAATGTTTTTGTCAAACTGGATTCGCGTCATTCCCGATGCCCATGCCGAACCGGCTTCGCTCTATCCAGGCAATAATCCAATTACGCAGCAGCCCACCGATCTCACACTGTCCATTCTGCGAAGTCCTTACCAGTGCCATATTGAGTATCTACACCATATGGGCGTAAGTGCATCGCTGACCATCTCGCTGATGAAAGACGACAAACTTTGGGGATTAATTGCCTGCCACCATCGATCGCCCAAATACGTTTCCTATGAGCTGCGAAAAGCCTGCGAATTTTTGGGGCGGGTCATTTTTGCAGAGATTTCCACCCGTGAAGAAACGGCGGATTATCACTATCGGATGCACCTGGCGCACGTACAATCTGTCCTGATCGAATCAATGTCTGAAGCCAACAGTTTTGTGGATGGCTTGATGCAGCCCGAACCAAACTTGCTTGACCTGACAGACGCAAAAGGAGCGGCAATTTGTTTTGGCGGACGCTGGACAACGATCGGGCAAACCCCTTCCGAGGAAGAGCTAAATTATCTCGTTCAATGGCTTGCGAAAAATGTGGATGAAGAAGTGTTCTACACCAGTTCGCTGCCTTTAGTCTACTCGGATGCCGAGCGGTTTAAGCACGTGGCAAGCGGACTGCTGGCAATTCCCATCTCGAAGCGGAGCTATGTGCTGTGGTTCCGTCCAGAGGTGATTCAAACAGTGAACTGGGGCGGTGATCCCAATCATGCCTACGAGCTGCAAGAATCAGGCGATCGGCAGTGGCTTTGTCCTCGTAAGTCGTTTGAACTCTGGAAGGAAACCGTTCGCCTCAACTCGCTGCCCTGGAAACCAGTAGAGATTCAAGCGACCCTGGAACTGCGGAAAGCGATCGTCAATATCGTGCTGCGGCAGGCGGAAGAACTGGCACTCCTGGCACAGGATTTAGAGCGATCGAACGCGGAGCTCAAGAAATTTGCTTATGTCGCGTCTCACGACTTGCAGGAGCCGTTGAACCAGGTCGCGAACTATGTGCAGTTACTTGAGATGCGCTATCACGACCAGCTTGACCAAGATGCCAGCGAGTTTATCGAGTTTGCGGTGGAAGGCGTGAGCTTGATGCAAACCCTGATCGACGATGTATTGACTTATTCAAAGGTCGATCTCAAGGGGATTGAATGGCAATTAACCAATTCTGAAACTGCCCTCAACCATGCGCTGAGCAATCTACGCGGACGGATTGCTGAAACCGAAGCGATCGTGACTCATGATCCAATGCCGCAAATTGTGGCAGACGGAACGCAATTGATGCAGCTCTTCCAGAACCTGATTGCGAACGCGATTAAGTTCAGAAGCAGTGAAGCACCGCGAATTCATGTGGGCGTAGAGCGTCGGGAAGAGGCGTGGCTCTTTTCAGTGCGCGATAACGGAATTGGAATTGACCCGAAATTTAGCGATCGCATCTTTGTCATTTTTCAGCGACTGCACACACGCGATGAATATCCCGGTTCAGGCATGGGGCTAGCAATTTGCAAAAAGATTGCTGAATGCCATCGCGGAACGATTTGGGTTGAGTCTGAACTGGGTCAGGGGGCAACCTTCTATTTCACCATTCCGGTAGGAGAGCGGGATCACAGCCATGCGATCGGACAGAAGAAAAACTATCTTCCTCGTCGAGGATAATCGAGGCGATATCCGGCTCATTCAGGAAGCCCTGAAAAGCACGGGGGTAGACTGTGATGTTGTCGTTGCACGGGATGGTGTGGAAGCCATGGAGTATCTTCAGCAGGATCAGGTAATTCATCCCGATCTGATTCTGCTGGATCTCAATCTGCCTAAAAAAGATGGGCGGGAAGTGCTGGCGGAAATCAAAGCGAACCCCTCCCTGAAACACATTCCCGTCGTTGTTCTCACAACATCGCGCAACGAAGAGGACATTACCAAAAGCTACGATCTGCACGTCAATTGCTATATTGCAAAATCGCGCAATCTCAATCAGCTCTTCAAAATTATTCGGGGGATCGAGGAATTTTGGTTAGAAACAGCGACACTGCCCCTCACGCTTTGATGCGTGACTCTGCTTCATCTATCAAAGTGCTGCTGGTAGAGGACAATGCAGCGGAGTTGCGCTTGCTTCAGGAGATTCTAAAAAACACCGTAGTCAATCAGTTTTATCTTGCCTCCGCAAAGCGAATCAGTGAAGCGATCGCCTGTTTGCGAGCCGAACACTTCGACGTTATTTTGCTTGATCTCACGCTTCCCGACAGTACCGGGCTGGAGTCGCTCGGCACTCTTATCGGGGAATCTTCCAACCTGCCGATCGTCGTGCTGACCAATACCAATAACGATGAACTGGCAATCCAGGCAGTTCGACAGGGCGCACAGGACTATCTGGTGAAGCGGCAGATCAATCCCGATATCCTGATCCGGTCGATTCAGTACGCAATCGAGCGCAAACAGGCTTCCGTTGCCCTCCACGAAGCCAACGAAATTTTAGAAGAGCGCATTCAGGAACGCACGATCGAACTTGAAACGGCAAACCAGCGACTTCAGCAGGAAATCGCTCGCGCTCAGAAAATTCAGGAACGGCTGGAACTCGCGCAGAAAGCGGGAAAAGCAGGGACGTTTGAGTGGAATATTCAAACCAATACGGTTTCATGGACACCGGAAGTTGAAGCGTTATATGGTTTAGCCCCAGGGAGCTTCGATGGGCAGTACGACGACTGGATTCAAACCCTGCACCCAGACGATCGGAGTCGAATTGAGCAGGAACTTCAGCAGGCGATCGAGAACCGACATGGGCTGGATACTGAGTTTCGGATTCTACATGTCAGCGGCAGCACCCCCTGGATTGCGGTGAAAAGCAGCCTCTTTTATGAAGGCGATCAGCCCGTTCGGATGCTCGGTATTCATATCGATATCACCGAGAAGAAACAGCTTGAGACACAGTTTTTACGAGCGCAACGGCTCGAAAGCCTGGGAACGCTTGCCGGGGGAATTGCACATGACCTGAACAATATTCTCACGCCAATTCTCGTCGTGATGCAGCTATTACCGCTGAAAATAGCAGACCTCAGCGATCACAATCATGATTTAATCAAGACTGCTGAAGCCAGTGCCCGTCGTGGAGCCGATTTAGTCAAACAGATTCTTACCTTTGCACGAGGAGTCGAAGGGCGGCGCGTTTGCATCCAGCTTAACGATTTGCTGCTCGAAATTAAGCAGATCATCGAGCCAACATTGCCCAAGGCGATCGACATCAAAACTGCCATTGCTCCCGATCTCTCGCTGGTTTCCGGCGATCCAACCCACCTGCATCAGGTGCTCATGAATCTCTGTGTGAATGCTCGCGATGCCATGCCCCAAGGGGGTACGTTAACGCTCAACGCAGAAAACGTGACGATCGATGAACAGTACGCCCGAATGTACCCTGACGCTGCGGCGGGTTTCTATGTAGTTCTGACCATTACAGACACAGGAATCGGGATTGCGCCAGAGCATTTGCATCGCATTTTTGATCCATTCTTTACCACCAAAGCAGTGGGCAAAGGAACGGGTTTAGGGCTCTCCGCGCTGCTGGGCATTGTCAAAAGTCACGGCGGATTTGTAGATGTCCAAAGCAAAGTGAACAAAGGCAGCCAGTTTAAAGTCTTTTTGCCTGCTAGCCGAACGATCGCCCCCTGCATCGATAAGGAGCTGGAGTTGCGATCGGGTGATCAACAGCTCATTTTAATCGTGGATGATGAAGTCGCAATTCGTGAAACGATGCAGGAAACGCTGCTGGCTCAGGATTATCAAGTTCTGACCGCCTACGATGGCATCGGGGCGATCGCGCTGCTGGCTCAACATGAAGAAAGCGTTCGCTGCGTTGTGATGGATTTAATGATGCCAACGCTGGATGGTTTTACAGCCTTGCCGCTGTTACGTCGATTTAATCCTGATCTGTGTGCGATCGCAATGAGCGGCGTGACTTCAACCGATATCACTGCGAGAGCGGAACAGGTGGGATTTCAAGGATTCCTGCAAAAGCCCTTTACGCGGAAAGATTTACTGCAAACGATTGGCTCTCACCTCAAGGCGATCGATCGGGTTTAAGCAATCCGGCAAGCGCAAGCTCAATTGGTGCAGAGTGAGAAGATGTCGAGCCTGGGGCAGCGGGCTGCAGGGATAGGCGGGGCAACTCAATCAAGTCTTTGGGTATTTGATCCGTTCTTGACCACAATATCTGCTGGGAAAGGAACAGGATTAGGAAGTCAATCAGCGACAGCTATCAAATTACGGTAGAAAAGCATGAGGGTTCACGGTACTGTTCTTTTACTCCTGGACAAGGAACTGAATTTGTCATTAAGATTCCAGTTCAGCAACTCAAAAACAGTTGAATAATTATAGATAATTCAATAATTTGAAACATGGAAGTTATCTTTCTTATTTCAATCAGGAATACTGGGACGTCACAGTACAATCAATGTTAATGAAATCAATAGCTTGTGCTAGCCGTGCTTAAGATTGGAATTGTATGAAGATTGGAATTGTATGCAGATAGCTCCTTCGCCTAAGTATGAATCAGTAAGGCTTTGTGCCCTCTCGCAGTATGGCATTTTAGAGACTGAACCTGAAGCTGCCTTTGACGACCTTACCCGCCTAGCCGCGCACTTGTGTGGTGCACCGATCGCCCTGATCAGTCTTATTGATGCTCATCACCAGTGGTTTAAGTCAAAGGTGGGGCTAGAAGCCACAGAAACTGCCTACGATATTGCATTCTTTAGCCATACCATCTTACAGCGCGAAGTGTTGATAGTACCAGACGCACTGGAGGATGAACGATTTGCAACCCATCCACGCGTGACTTCCAACCTGACGATCCGCTTTTATGCGGGGATGCCTTTGCTCACTCCCACCGGAGAAGTATTGGGAACGCTCTGTGTAATCGATCGGGTTCCTCGTACACTCACGCCTCAGCAAATTGAAGTTCTGCAGGTTCTAGGTCAACAGGTCGTTACTCAACTAGAGCTGCGGCATAGCCTGATGAAATCGGTGTTACTGGCAGAGGAATGCAAGGCGGCTGAATTGGCACTGCGTCAGAGCGAAGCCAAGTTTCGCAACCTGGTCGAACAGACAAATGATTGGGTCTGGGAAATTGACCTTGACGGTCGCTTTACCTACACCAATCCCAAAGTGTTTGACATTTTAGGATATCGAGCTGAAGAAGTCTTGGGGAAAACGACGTTCGACTTTATGGCTGCAAAAGAAGCCAAGCAATTTTCTATCCTTCTGAGTCCCTTCATCGCTCAGCAAACTCCTTTTGTCGGATTAGAAAAAGTCCTGCTTCACAAAAACGGGCATGCTGTTGAACTCGAAACGAGTGGTTGTCCTATTTTGAATGAAGAAGGCAGGCTCCAAGGGTATCGGGGCATGGTGCGGGATATCACCAAGCGCAAGCAAACCGAACGACAGATGCAGCAAGCTCTAGCCCAAGAAAAGGAGCTGAGAGCATTGAAATCTCAGTTTATTTCGATGGCTTCTCACGAATTTGGTAGCCCCCTCAGTACAATTATGCTTGCAGCTGAACTGTTGGAACATTACAGCCATCGTTGGAGCGAGGCAGAAAGACTAGAACGACTCAAATGTATTCAAACCGCAGCGAAGGAAATGAAATCACTGCTTGAAGACATCCTGATTGTTGGTCAAGCTGAAGCTGGAAAGATTCAATCGAAGCCTGTTGCTCTAGACCTAT
This sequence comes from Leptolyngbya sp. ST-U4, assembly GCF_039962215.1. Classification (NCBI taxonomy): domain Bacteria; kingdom Bacillati; phylum Cyanobacteriota; class Cyanophyceae; order Leptolyngbyales; family Leptolyngbyaceae; genus Leptolyngbya; species Leptolyngbya sp. ST-U4. The sequence continues at coordinate 15,069 of NZ_JAMPKZ010000012.1, read as the reverse complement.
CTAAGTTTTGTCACGACCTCGTGAATCAAATGCAATTGCACGCGGGGAGCCGACAGACGATCGCTTTTACAAGCAACTGTACAGACCATTGCGTTTATCTGGATGAAAAGCTGCTGCGACAGATTCTCGTTAATCTACTCTCTAATGCAATGAAATACTCGCCTGAAGGGAGCAGAATTCAGTTTCGAGTAAGTTGTCAGGAGTCACAGGTGCTTTTCCATGTTCAGGATGAAGGAATTGGCATTCCCCCAGAAGACCAACCCCATTTATTTGAGTTCTTCCACCGAGCAAGGAATGTAGGCAAGATTCCTGGAACTGGATTAGGATTAGCAATCGTTAATCAGCTGATTAACGCAATGGAAGGAAAGATTACGGTTGAAAGTTGTGTTGGAATCGGTACAACCTTTAAGTTTTTTCTTCCTTCAATACTTTAGTTTTTAGGAACTGGCTTAATGCCATGCCAATTGGCGGGGTGGTATCGTACAAATTGGTTATACAAACCGGTTAGAGGATATCTGAGAAGCTTAGTGGTGTAGAAATCTCAGACGGTTTCAATCCGAGAAAGTAACGATTTGAGAGAACTCAATGCGGCAGTCTAAAGTGTCCCGTTTGCGACGATCGCAGCATCGCTTGGATGGCTTTGGGGCTTGTACCCCATCTGTCTTGCCTTTGCGGTCTGCTTCCTCGAATGGCGATGCTCATGCCAAGTGACCCATCGGGTTTGCTTAGAATCGGAGGCGAGGGAGGCAGTTTGGTCACAGCGATAACTTTTCAAACATCCTCCTACAAGAAATCCATTCGATCGCAGCAAAAAAATACATTAATTGAACTGTCAATCTATCCTAGAGGACAATTTTTCGCTCGGATTTTCCCTTAAAACAGAGTGGGGTAAAATGGGGGATGGCGTGGCTGATTGTAAGCAAAGCAATTTCAACCTGGCTTCTGACTGGGCTGAGGCAGAGGTTTTTGTGTTTCCGGCTTCGTTCGCTCAGCAGCGACTCTGGTTTATCGATCAGCTAATGCCAGGAGCTTCGTTCTACACAATCCCGATTATCTTAAAGCTGACAGGCGTTTTGGATCGAGCGGCACTGGAATCTAGCCTGGAGGCGATCGTTCATCGTCATGAAGTGCTGCGAACTGCCTTTGATGTGGTCGATGGGCAACTGGTTCAGGTGGTTTGCAATTGGGTTTCGGTTGCTCTGCCATTGGTTGAGCTTCAGAGCTTGCCAGAAGGCGATTTTCTCGCTGAAGAACTGGAAAGCAGCCGAGAAGAAATTGCGCTGATACAGATTCGAGAGCGAGCGCAGCAGCCGTTTGATCTGACTCAGGGTCCGCTGTTTCGACTAGGGCTGTGGCGGTTGGGAGAAACCGATCATTTGCTGCTAATCGCGCTGCATCACATTATTTTTGATGAGTGGTCGAGCGGGGTTTTGATTCGAGAACTGGGTGAATTTTATGCAGCAGCAGTGAACGATCGCCCGTTGGAGTTGCCAGCCTTGTCCATTCAATATGCAGATTTTGCTGGCTGGCAGCGGGAATGGTTGCAGGGAGAGGTGCTGAATGCTCAGCTTCACTACTGGCGGCAGCAGCTCAAAGATGTGCCCCGACTCAATTTGCCTGTGCTCAACGGATTAGGGGGTTATCCCAGCAGGCAGAGCAATCGGGGAGCCAGCCAACTGCTGGAGCTGCCTCAGGGCTTGCTTGATCAACTAGAGGAGCTGAGCCAGGCGGCAGGCGTAACGCTGTTTATGACCCTACTGGCGGCGTTTCAAACGTTATTGCACCGTTACACCGGACAAACGGATATTGCGATCGGTTCACCCATTGCGAATCGTCATCGCAGTGAGCTGGAGGGACTGATCGGGTTTCTGGTGAATAGCCTGGTGCTGCGATCGAATTTGTCGGACGATCCCCCCTTTCGGGTGCTGCTCGATCGAGTGCGGGAAGTGACATTGGCGGCGTATGCCCATCAGGATGTGCCGTTTGAAAAGCTCGTCGAGGAATTGCAGCCCGTCCGCAGTTTGAATCAAAATCCGCTGTTTCAGGTAGTGTTTGCGCTGCAAAATACGCCGATGACGCAGCTTGAACTGCCGGGATTAACGCTCAGCCCGGTGGCGTTTGAAACGGAAACAACGCGCTTTGATCTGGAACTGTATGTCTGGAAATGTGACGGCAACTTTAGAAGTCTGTGGGGCAAGGGATGGCAGCAGTCTGAGGGGTTGCGAGGCGTGGTGGTCTATCACCGGGATTTGTTTGACGATGCGGCGATCGTCCGGTTGCGGCAGCAGTTTCAATGGCTGTTAGAAGGCGTTGTGACCAATCCAGACTCGCGCCTATTGACGTTGCCTTTGATGACGCAGGCAGAGCAACAGCAGCAGTGGAGCCTCTGGAACCAAACCCAGACCGACTACCCGGAAAATTGGACGGTGCATGAGCTGTTTGAAACCCAGGTGAGGCAGCGATCGCATGCGATTGCCGTTCAGTTTGGACAGCAGCAGTTTACCTACCGGGAACTGAACCAAGGCAGTAATCAGCTTGCCCGCTATTTGCAAAAGCTTGGAATTGAGGCGGGAATGCGCGTGGGAATCTGCCTGGGACAATCTGCAGAAACGATCGCTGCGATACTGGCAGTTTTGAAAGCTGGGGCAGCCTACCTACCGCTCGATCCTGACTATCCGCCGGAACGGTTGCGTTTTATGTTGGAGGATGCTGAAGTTCCAATCGTGATCACGCAGTTGCGATGGCAGAATTTATTTGAGAATGACGTTAAGGTGATTGCTTTAGAGCAGGAATGGCAGACGATCGCACAAGAGTCTGAGGAGAATTTAGCAAATCGCTGCCCCAACAATCCGCTTGCTTATGTGATGTACACGTCTGGTTCGACAGGAACTCCCAAAGGCGTGATGGTTTCGCATCGGGCGATCGTCCGCTTGGTGTGCGATACAAACTATGTGCAGATTAAACCAGAAATGCGAATGGCACAGGCGGCAAATCTGGCATTTGATGCAGCAACGTTTGAAATCTGGGGTGCGTTGCTTAACGGAGCTTGTCTGGTGGGAATTGAGCGAGATATTACCCTGTCTCCGGCAGACTTTGCCGCAGCACTGCAAGAGCAGCAGATTGATGCAATGTTTCTCACCACGGCTTTGCTGAATCAAACGGTGAGCCAAATTCCCGCGGCGTTTCGATCGCTCACTTATCTTCTGTTTGGTGGCGAGGCAGCCAATCCCGATCGCGTCAGAACGATTCTGGAGCAGGGTAAACCGCAGCATTTAATTCATGTGTATGGTCCTACCGAGAACACAACTTTTTCAACCTGGTATGAAGTTGAGAATGTGCTGGAGAATGCGGTTACGATTCCGATCGGTAAGGCAATTGCGAATACGCAGGTGTATGTGCTGGATACAAATTTAATGCCCGTTCCCCCTGGGATTATTGGTGAGATTTATCTGGGCGGCGATGGATTAGCGCAGGGATATCTGAACCAACCGCAGTTAACTCAGGAACGCTTTATTGATCATCCGGTGAATCAGCAGCGATTATATAAAACAGGCGATCGTGCCCGTTATGACACCAATGGAAATCTTGAGTTTTTGGGGCGAACCGACTATCAGGTTAAAATTCGCGGCTTTCGGATTGAGTTGGGCGAAATTGAAACAGCTTTGCTTCAGCATCCAGAAATTGAGGCGGCACTCCTGACCGTGCGCGAAATCGAAGCCGATCGCCAACTGATTGCCTATGTCGTTCCCAAAGCTGTGAAGCGATTATCGGTCACAGAACTGGAGCTGCGCTCTTTTCTCAAAGCAAAATTGCCTGCCTATCTGCTGCCTGCGGCGTTTGTGGTTCTGGATGCGCTCCCCCTCACGCCCAATGGCAAAGTAAATCATCGCGCCCTGCCCCTGCCTACCCTGACATCGACCGATCCAGTCACGGCAACTGCGCCCACCACTTCGCTAGAGCAGGTTTTAGTCGATCTATGGCAACAGCTTTTGGGACGGGAAGCAGGCATTCACGACAATTTTTTTGAACTGGGCGGTCATTCGCTGCTAGCAACTCAGCTTGTGTCGCGGCTACGCGATCGATTTCGGGTGGAAATTCCTTTAAGAACCGTGTTTGAAACGCCGACGATCGCAGCTCTAGCACAAAAAATTGAGGCAATGCCGGACGTGGATTTGTCTCAGTTTCAGTCGTTGGCTCAACTATCAGCCGCAATGCCGTCCCGTGAGGAGATTGAGCTATGAGCCATCGTTCGATCGCCGAATTTTTGGCAGAGCTGCAACGTCTAGATGTTCAGTTAGCGGTTGTGGAATCGCCTATTTCGGAGGGTTTGGCTTTATCGCCGCGTCTCCGCTGCAACGCTCCAGCAGGGGTTTTAACTTCTGAACTGAGGCAGCAGTTAATCGATTGCAAAGCAGAGATTATCGATTTTCTACAGCATAATCTACAGCCAGATTCTCAGCCAGGCTTTCAACCAGGCTTTCAACCGGACTTTCAACCCGATTCTCAAAATCGTGTTCCGCAAACCCTATCCCAGCCTATTCCACTTAATTCTTCAGAAACAGTATTTCCCTTGTCGTTTGCTCAGCAGCGATTATGGTTTCTATATCAAATTGCGCCTGATAATCCTTTTTACAATGTGCCTGCAGCGATTCGGCTAACCGGATCGCTCAATTGCTCTGTGCTGGAGCGATCGTTTAACGAGATAGTCCGTCGTCATGCTGCTCTGCGAACGACTTTTACCGCCGCAAATCGTGAACCTGTGCAGGTGATTGAACCAGAAGCCAGAATTACAATTCCTGTCGTTGATTTGCGATCGTCCTTGCAGAAAACTGCAATGCAAACAATTGCCCCCAGCGATGCTTTCCTGAAAAAACTGCGAAGCGATAGAGAACATATCCTGCAACAATTCATCACCGCCGAAGCCCAGCGTCCCTTTAATCTAAGTACCGATTTACCGATGCGGGTGACGCTGCTGCAATTTGACGAGTCGGAGGCGATTTTGCTGTTAACGCTGCATCATATCGTGGCAGATGGCTGGTCGCTGGGTGTGCTGATTCGGGAGTTGGCTGAGCTTTATCAAGCCGGCATTCAAGGACGATCGGCAGCCCTTGCTCCATTACCCATTCAATATGCAGACTTTGCCTGCTGGCAGCGGCAGTGGCTTCAGGGCGAAGTGTTGGAGAATCAGTTGGCTTACTGGCGCAAGCAGCTCCAGGACGTTTCACGGCTAGATTTACCGATTGACCGTCCGCGTCCTGCGATGCAGACCTATCGGGGCGCAACCTTTCCCCTTCGCTTTTCTCCGACTTTGACCGGGGCGATCGAGGCACTCTGTCAGCAGGAAGGAGTGTCTTTGTTTATGACCCTGCTGGCAGCGTTTCAAACGTTATTGCACTGCTACACCGGACAAACCGATATTGCGATCGGCTCACCGATTGCCAACCGTCACCGCAGCGAATTCGAGGAGTTAATTGGCTTTTTTGTGAACAGTCTGGTGATGCGATCGGACTTGTCGGGCAATCCCACGTTTCGAGAATTGCTGGGGCGGGTGCGAAATGTGGCGTTAGAGGCGTATCAGCATCAGGACTTGCCGTTTGAAAAGCTGGTCGAGGAGCTTGACCCAGAGCGAGATTTGAGCGGAAATCCCCTGTTTCAGGTTGCCTTTGCGCTGCAAAATGCGCCGATGCAGCCGTTGGAATTACCCGGAGTTCGCCTGGAACCTGTGCCGCTGGAGCCGCAGACAACTCGCTTTGATCTGGAGGTGCATCTGTGGCAGCCGTCGCACGGGTTAAGCAGCCTGTGGCAGTCTGAGGCAGGCTTAAGCGGCTTTATTTCCTACAGCACCGACCTCTTCGATCGCGCCACAATTCACCGATTTGTCGAACATTTTCAAACCCTGTTGCATGGTATTGTTGCCAATCCCGACGCACGGCTGTCAGACCTGCCATTGCTCACCCCTGCCGAACATCAGCAGCTTGTGGTGAAGTGGAATCAAACGGCAACCGAATTTCTAAACGATCGCAGTTTTTATCATTTCGGTTTTCATCATTTATTTGAAAGACAGGCCAATCAGTTTCCTGAAAGAATTGCTTTAGTCACCGAATCGGAATCCCTCAGTTACGCTGAATTGAATGATCGAGCCGATCGCTTAGCGAATACGCTCAAACAAATTGGAGCACAGCCTAATGATTTAGTCGGATTGTGTGTCGATCGATCGGCTGACTTGATCATCGGCATTCTTGGCATTCTCAAAACAGGGGCAGCCTATGTGCCGATCGACCCCAGCTATCCCACCGATCGCATTGAGTTTATCTTGATCGATACACAAATGAACGTTCTGCTGACGCAATCCTGGCTACGGGAAACCTTGCCGCGATCGCAGGCGCAAATCATCTGTCTCGATCAGCCGCTTGCGGTGAATGAAAAAGTTAAAGTTTCAGTGCTGAATTCAAATCTCAGCCGTCCCTTTAACCCCTCAATTCTGGAAGGAACCGATCTGGAAGGAACCGAGCTTGATGATTCTGACGCTCAAAGTTCTCCAACGTTGGAAGATTTAGGGGGCAATTCTCCCTTTTTTACCCAGGATTCGCTGGCGTACGTGATTTATACTTCCGGTTCGACTGGAACGCCGAAAGGAGTGCTAATTACCCATCGCGGGCTGTGCAATGTGGTGGCAGCACAGCGTCAAGCTTTTGATTTACCTGCTGATTCATCCAGCAAAATTCGGGTGCTTCAGTTCAGCTCGCTTAGCTTTGATGCGTCAGTGTTTGAGATTGCGCTGGCGATCGGTTCAGGGGGGACGCTCTACATTCCGCCGCAGTCTGTTCAGTTGCCCGGAGCTGCTCTGGTCAGGTTTTTGCAGGATCATGCAATTACCCACGCGCTGCTCACTCCGGCGGTGTTGGCGGTGCTGCCGTCTGCAGATCTGCCTGCGCTGCAAACGCTGATTACCGGAGGCGAAGCCTGTCCCCGTCCGGTGATCGATCGGTGGGCAGCCAATCGCCGCTTCTTCAATGCCTACGGACCCACAGAAACTACGATTTGGGCAACGGTTGCCGAACTGTGTCCCGGTGATGCACCGCTGATTGGTCGTCCGGTGGCGAATATGCAGGTGTACGTGCTGGATGGTGCGCTTCAGCCTGTGCCGATCGGCGTGGTGGGCGAACTCTACATCGGCGGGGCAGGCGTTGCACGAGGCTATTTGAATCGTCCTGAACTGGCGAACCGGTTTATTTCCAGTCCGTTTGATGCCAATCCGTTTGATGCCAGTCTGTCGAGTTCGGGGGCGAGACTTTATCGCACGGGTGATCGGGTGCGCTATCGGGCAGATGGCAATTTAGAATTTTGTGGACGATCGGACGATCAAATTAAAATTCGCGGATTTCGGGTCGAACCGGGCGAGATTGAAACTGCGCTGCAACGTCATCCGGCAGTTCAGGAGGCGATCGTTTTAGCAACGGGCGAAGCCTCCCACGCCAAGCGGCTGCTTGCCTATTTCAGTCTGACTCGTCCCTTGATTTCTAACGCTGGCGACTCCAATTCTGGCAGCACACAATCGACACCAGGCTTACTTCAAGCCCAGCAAATCCAGCACTGGCAGACGCTCTACAACCAGACCTATCGATCGCCTGATCGTCCGGCTGATCCGGCATTCAACATCACAGGCTGGAACAGCAGCTACACCGGAGAGCCAATTCCGGCAGCCCAGATGCGCGAATGGGTAGACGATCGCGTGCAGCAAATTCTCGCTCTTCATCCTAAACAAGTGCTAGAAATTGGTTGCGGCACAGGGCTACTGCTCTTTCAAATTGCGCCGCACTGCGAGGCTTACTGGGGCATCGATTTCTCGACGGTTTCGCTGGAGACGGTGCAGCGGCAGGTGAATGATCGAGGATTGTCTCAGGTGAAATTATTGCATCGATCGGCAGCGGATTTTGAGGGCGTTGCATCGTCTGCGTTTGATGTCGTGATTCTCAATTCGGTGGTGCAATATTTTCCTGATGTGGATTACTTAATGCAGGTCATTGCAGGGGCGATCGAGGCAGTGCGTCCGGGCGGCACAGTGTTTCTGGGCGATGTGCGAAGCCTGCCGCTGCTGAAGGCTTTTCATGCCTGGGTCGGTTTGTCTCAGGCAGATGAAACTACAGAACGAACTCAGCTTCGCCAACAGGTTGAACGATCGCAGTTTGAAGAATCAGAGCTGGCGATCGATCCTGCCTTTTTTCATGCCCTGCGCGATGCGTTTCCCAGGATTCATCGGGTACAGATTCGTCTTGCGCGTGGTCGCAGCCATAACGAAATGACACAGTTTCGCTATAACGTGTTGCTGCACATCGGTCAGCATGATTTATCTGAGAACGAATTCCAATTTTTCCAAAAGAAGAACTGCTTCGGATCACCTTTGCAGCAAATGCAATGGATAGACTGGAAAACTCAAAAGATAACCGTCAGCGATACGCAAAGATACTTGCTTGAGCATCAGCCTGATCTGTTTGGGGTAAGGAATATTGCCAACGATCGTGTTGATAATGCTGTACAAACGGCTGAATGGCTATCAAGTAAAGCATTACCTAAAACAGTAGGAAAATTTCGGGAAAAGCTACAGAATTCTGTTAAAACTGCGATTGATCCACAAGATTGGTGGGATCTAGAAAAGGTTTTGCCTTATCAGGTTGAAATAAGCTGGTCGAGCGATTCCCAAGCCGGAACCTATGATGTTGTTTTGATTCGGAATGAAATTAGAAATGACATCAAGAATGAAATTAGAAATGGCATTGCCTCGGAAGTTAATTTTGCGACTCATTCACCGCTCAATTCACCAATTTATTCACGGATTCATTCACGCACAATTCAGCAGAATAATTCATCTCAGGATTTGTCCCAGAATTCATCCTGGCATCGCTATACCAATAGTCCGCTTCAGTCTCAGGTTGCCCGGCAGCTTATTCCTGAACTTCGCGCTTTTCTGGGACAAGCCCTACCTGATTACATGATTCCCACTGCCTTTGTGCCGCTCGAAACCCTTCCCCTCACCCCCAACGGCAAGATCGATCGCGCTGCCCTGCTCGAACAGAATGAATTCGACTGGCAATCGCTTGAATCGGCTCCAAGCCCAAATCTTCTCGCCAATGAAGCAAGCCAAACTCCTACCGAACTCGCCCTGATCGACATTTGGAAAGAGCTGCTGCGGCTTCAGCAAATCCACATTCACGACAGCTTTTTTGAACTGGGTGGGCATTCGCTGCTGGCAACCCAGATGACTTCGCGGATTCGCGATCGGTTTGAGGTAGAACTCCCGCTCCGCCGGGTCTTTGAAACTCCCACGATCGCCCAACTTGCTCCAGCGATTGACAGACTTCGCGATAGCACTCTCATGCAGTCTCCGCCAATTGGGCGTCTGGATCGATCGGTTTATCGATGGCAGCGATCGAAGCGGTCAGAAAGCGATTTTCAAACAGACACAGCTCAAACAGACATAGCCCGAACAGACACAGCCCGAGCAGACACACTCCGAACAAAGACAGAGAGATTGGCTCAGTCATCAACGCTGGTATCCTTGTCGTCAAACTATCAATATTCACGGCTCGATCAATCAGTTGTATCTGAGGCTGTTAAATCTGAGGCTGTTAAATCTGAGGCTGTTAAATCTGAGGCTGTTAAATCTAATTTAGAAATTGTTCCGCGATCGAATGACGATCGACTAACTGATCAAATTATCAATAGTAATTCTGCAAAAGCCCGATCGCCGCTAGTTCCCCTAACCGTTGAGGGAAATCGATATCGTCCTGGGAGCGTTACGCGATCGCCCTTTTTCTGTGTGCATCCGATATTTGGCGTGGTGTTTCCCTATCTAGAACTGGCGCAGCTTTTAGAAACTAGTTCAGCAGTGAATCGCAGTTTTTATGGGCTTCAGCCGCTCGGATTAGACGGAAAACATCTGCCGTTTAACCGGATCGAGGCGATGGCAGCCTATTACATTACAGCGATGCGAGCCGTTCAGCCTCACGGACCCTATTTTCTGGGCGGATGGTCTTTTGGTGGGCTGGTTGCCTTCGAGATGGCGCAGCAGCTTAGCCAAGCAGGTGAAACCGTTGCGCTGTTAGCAATTCTCGATACGCCCGCCCCCCTTGCCCATCAGCAGCCCTCTCTGGTACAGAGCCTCAAGTTTTTGCTGAAAACTGCGCTCTGGTCTACGCTGCCGTTCTTGTTAGACTATGGCGCGATCGTCACTAATCGATTTCCTGTCCTGAATACCCTGCCGAATGCTTTGCCCCAATCGCAACGCTGGAAATCCTGGTATTCGCGCTGGCAATGGTCTGCAATTACGCGCCTGATGCCCGATGCGCGGCTCCGGCTCCAAGATGAATCGGCGATCGTGCCGCTGATGCGAATTTTTTATGCGAACAGCCAGGCAGCTTATCGCTATATGCCGCAGTTCTATCCTGGCTCTGTAACCCTCTTCAAAGCGACGAATCCCTCGGACTACGGCAGTTCTGATCCCACACTGGGCTGGAGTCAATTATGCGATCGAGTTCAGGTGCATTCTGTTCCGGGCAATCATTTATCGATGCTTAAACTGCCCCACGTGCAGGTTCTAGCGCAGCAGCTTCAAGCCTATCTTTCCTAGAAGCAGTTTGAAACGTTGCAGATCTAACGCCCCAAAACTAGCTTGATCGATCGCAAAGCGACGCAAGTATTGCTGCCAAATCGTCGCCAGTGCAGGTAAGCCGGTGGGCAGAATAAAGTCCATCCTTGCTGGGCTCGATCGCTCCAAAGCAGGAACTGCTTCGTATCGCCTTGGGAGAAACAGCCTTGCATCGCCCCTGCAATTTCGACAGATTGTTGCATGAGGGAGAGCGATCGCCCCACCAACTTCTAAAATTTAAAGTGAAGTTTGCCAGGTTTGGTTTTATGTCTGTTTTACCGCCCGACTCTTCGGAGCAGTCGAATTCATTAGATAGCGAAGCGGCAGCCGTTCTGCTGAAGCAACTCCGACGCAAAGAAGAAAATTGGGTTGTCTGGGGGCAAGCCTGTCAGCAGTTGCAGAAGGCAGGCTATTCGCCGCAGCAAATTTTTGAGGAAACGGGATTTGAGCCAGTTCAGCAAAATCAGGTGATTGTGGCAGCTCAGGTTTATCAGTCGATCGCCTCTGGAACGGTGAGTCCAGATGTGCTGGCGCGGTTCGAGCGGACTGGGAGCGATACGCTATATGAATTTCGAATCTTAACTCAGGCAGATCGGGCGGCGGCGGCGACCCTGGCGGTTGAAAAAGGAATCGATTCAGAAGCGGCGCGGGATGTGGCGAAAGCAATGAAGGAGTATTCGCGGCTCTCTAATCCGCCTACGGGGTTTACCGCTGCGGCTGGCGATGGAATTGCCTACTACTACTGGAAGCTGGCGCGGCAGCAGACTGACCTTCAGGCACGATCGCGCCTTATTGCCCAGGCGTTGCGGTTTGCAGAGAGTGAGACTGCCCGAAAGCAGGTTGAAAAGTTGTTAACTGATTTTTCGGTTACGCGCAGTCGTCCTGCTCCGCGATTGCCTTTTTATCGGTTAGAGTCTGCGACTGAGCAGCCACGAATTTTGCCTGTGGTAGGGAAATTACCGCTGGCGATCGCCGATCTTCAGGCAGTGCCGCTGGTCGAGCCGCAGGGAACGTTTCAGCTTGTTCAGTTTTCGGGCACAGGAGTATGGGTTAGCTTACCGGGTTGGCAGGTGATTTTTGCGGCGGAAGATCCGGTTGCGTTTTTGGCAGACAGCGATCGGCTTCCCAATAATGACTTAGAAACGATCGAAGAAGTGATGATTGTGATCGATCGGGCGGAACGCGAATGGCAGGACAACAGCTACTTTGCAATCGAGCAGGAGGGACAGATTCAGATTGATTGGTTTGAGGAAGCTCCAGAGAAAACGTTGCTGGGTCGCGTGATTTTAGTTTTGCGTCCGAAGAAGGTGCTGGATGAAGGATACAACAAGGAGCTGTGGCAGATTGATGAGTAGTGTTTACTGCGATCGATCACGATGAAGACAGGCGGCTGTGTCGCAAAAGCGATCGATGGTAAGGCAAACAAGCCTGGCTTTGCCTTATCCCCTCCGATGTCTACTCATGCTCTATCTTGATTCAAGGAGGTAGTTGATGTTGACGATCCCGCTCGTCTCTGTGAGGTATGCGAGGTTGAGCTTGACGGAGATGGGTAGGGTGTTCACCTAAAGCTGCATTCTATACAGAAAGCTCATGGCGATTAGTGAGATAGTTCTACTTTGAAGAAGCTTAAAGGTAGCACCGTTTTTGTTGGTCTGTTATCAATTCTTTCTCAGTTTTGCAGCTAACACACAAAGAGCCATTTGCTCAGTCGTGGCGAAATTAAAGAATGTCGTTGCTGTAGTTCAGTAATGTATGAAAGGGTTGATTCAATATCTTGATGAAATCAAATTAGATAAAGCGATTCTCTGGTGCTATTTCATTTGGTATCTTGTAATCCTTTATTTCTATTTTGATCCTTCGCTGAAGATATGGATTAATTCAATTGGTATCAGTGCGGTCATTGGGACAGGTCTCTTATTCAGTGTTTCTTCTGGCAAGACTAGCAGAAGTGATCCCTGGCAAACATTCAGGTTATATCTGATGCCATTCTGCGTCTCAAGCTTTTCTGCTTTGATTAAAGGGCAGGGGTTTATCGTAGTGGTCTCACCAAGAATCCACGAAACGCTAGTCGCAGTATTGTGCTGCGCTCTATTTCTAGCGGTTGTTTTAGTCGTCAAACTAACTAAAAATAAATTCGCCTAGCAACTACGTCCAATGTTTGATGTTCCTGTAAAGGTGTCTTGCTAAACCTGGAGGAACTATCGCCAAAACTATTTTTTTATAGTTCAGCTGTGGTTACAAGCAGGTCTTAGCGATTTAAGACAGCATTTCGAGAAGCAGTGGAGCCAACAATTTGCACTACTTCTTCAATTAAGGCTTGGGGAACTTCCATCTCAACTAGAGTCGCGACTAGATCCTCCGCGATCGCATCGAAGTGACTGTCAGTTAAGCCCATCTCAGCCACTAATTCTTAATGTGCGTCCCTCAGAGGGCGACCATTCCAGTGTTCAGCACCACCAAAAGCGTAGGTTAGAAAGGCTTTTTGATGCTGGACGTAGACACTAGGCGGACAGGATTGTCCCACTGTCCTGAGCGATCGCGTGCCATCACCAGCGTTCCTGTACAGTACGGATTCTAAAACCATCGGGACGTTTGGAGGTGGACGTAGCTCTATTCTCTCTCACGTCCATAGGTCTAGAACATTACCGATTCTTCCCTGTTTTGGAAGCCTACGGCGAATTGATCGAGGATCTCGTAGGAGAGGTGGTAGAGAACCCAACTCAACAGACCCTGAAAAAAATTCATCAAGTGAAGCGAGAACTGCTGATCCTACGACGGGCAATCTGGCTCCAATGAGAGGCACTCAATGCTCTAATTCGCGATGGCAGTGATTTGATTAGTGACGACGTTCGCCTTTACCTGCGCGATTGTTATGACTGGAGTTTAGACCAAGCGGAAATAAGCCCAGCCTGTAATGCAGACTTGAGCAAGGTTAGAGGAACTGGATGCTAAACGTTCAGGCAGAGGTTTGAGCTTGCTTTTTGCGTTTGGAGTAGCGTTTTTTGACAATGGGCGCGCGAACACGAGGAGTACGAGATTGTCCTGGTATCCAGCCTGGTGATTTTCCTCGCGGTTTGGGAACTTGGGTCGGTGTGCCAAGCTGGGTAAAAAGGGCAGCCATCGATTGAGCAAGTCGTTCCACTAAGATTAGTTGCATTGAATGATTAGCGGTGGTGCGAAAGTGCATCTTGTGCCAGCCCTGTAAGCGCAACCGTCCCTGTTTTGGGTCATCCACCTCGCTCTGCTGGTCGGGGTGATGAAGTGGTGGGGTGATTGAGTTTGAACTTGTCGCCATGCACGCTCGGTCTGCCCCTGCCCCCATAAGCAGGCGGTGCTGTCCACAAACAACGATTCGAGCGCAAGTGTATCAACTTATCACAAGCAATATCTGCCGTTGCCAGCACAAACCGGGCACAGCCATACTCACTGTCCCACAACGAGATCGCCCGGACATTTAGTGCCTGACACACCTGGCGCAATTGCCAGGCGGCTTTGCTAATGGGACTTTCAAAGCTGGTGATGCGCTCGAGTCGTAAGGGTAACGCCCAACTACTGCCCGCTTCGGGAATCCACGTCAGCGTACTCCATCCCTGTCCGACCCCAACCGGGCGGTTGCCTAACATTGTGGCTTGATGTTCGTAGGTGCGTTCCTGCAAGGTGACGGCATAGGGGCGTGCCCAGATCGTGTGGTCACCTGCAATTACCGGTCGCTCCATCTGACTCATCTGCTCAATGTACAGCTGCATTAACTTGCGACGCTGCGGTCGGCTATCTTGCAGGGCTTCGTACAGACTCGACCATTGCCGTCGGAACAGAGGACTACAACTGAGTTCAGCAAAGCTGTTCACCCTGGGACTACTCAAGACTGCGTCACCCAACTCAAACATCGCATCATGAGCGCGTCCTAAGCACTCATAGGCAGTTTGACGAAACGCAAGCAATTTGTCAGCATTCATATCGGCCTCTGAGGATTGGTAGTGCTTTTCTCAGAATGGCAGGAGCAGCCAGTTTCTTTATTTTGGCTGCTCTTTTTTAGCTGTTCCATCCTTCGTTTAGTCTAAACTCCAGAGATTGACCGTCGCTTGCAGATTTCAGGGGCGAGATGGAAGCCCGCCCATGTGCCAAAAGTGTTGGCGCAGCGATGCGCTTACCTCAATCAGCAGCTATGATTTTCCTACCAAGAACGTGACACGCACCCATGAAGCACTAGCAGCAGAAACTAGAGTTGTCGGGAAATAAGAACAGAGCTAGCCAATGCGACCTTTCAAGTTCTTCCTATGCCGCAGTCAGGTAGAAGTTCCATAATCCTGTTGCGGTTAGCATAAGGTGATCATCAAACTCCGCTTTTCGATTGCGATAGATAGCGCTCACCGCATTGTAACGCTTGACTCCAGCAAACGCATTTTCACAGACCACTCGCGATT
>NZ_JAMPKZ010000011.1:0-164972 GCF_039962215.1 Leptolyngbya sp. ST-U4 | reverse complement strand
CGAGGTGTAACTGGGTGGGGTCAGGTAAAAGCGGTTGAATGAAGATTAATTTCTCCTGATTCAGAGAATATATCTCTATCTTGCCAAAACTTCACCAAAAGATGGGATGAGCCAGAATTATGTGTCAAGTCCGTGTGATCCTTTCAATTCAGGCTTTGCTAAGGTTTGAAGCTTCTCTTAAAAGTTCCATAGCTGAAATGAGCTATAGGAACAAACCTTTAGATACCCAATGCGTCCTTCCTTTGGAAGTTGAAAAGAGTTAAAAACTCCTCTGTGACCTTTAACTCTTCGTTAAAGACACTTATTTCTTCACCCTACGCTAGCTCACTCCACAGTATCTAAATTGCCTTCCGGTTGAGAGAGCAATGCCCTATCCAAACACAGCAAATCTTGGCGTTTAAAACGACAGGAAATGGCTGAACGACAGAATACGATAGGAAACAAAGTGAGTAGCGGAGTCAGTGTTTTCACTGAAAGCGCTAAACAACTATCCAGCAACACGGTCCCATAGATTGAGGAATTATTGCCCTGTGGTTCTACTTCAATTGTTTCTGCCTGCAGCCGATCTTAAGTTTTTTCGCTCCTTGCCTAGCGGCTGAGAGAACTCCTGCCATAATCGATTGCTAGCAAGAAACTGCTTCTGTTGATGTGAAGCATATGTAATTTTTGATGCAACGGATGCACGATTTACTTAGAATCAGGAGATGATGAATTTTACGCTTTTCGTGCATCTAGAATCATTGAGCTTGCTGTTATGGAAATCGATCGGGCTAGGAATACGTTGAGGCATGCTAAATCCATTAGACTTGGCTCAAAAATCAGTTACTTTAAAGATTCGATTGGCAAATTAGACAAAAACGATTATTTGCGGCTGCGACTGCACGATCGAAGTAGCCTTTCTCTCAAGCTCGATCGCCTCAAGGCAAATGCAAATCTTCAGATCCTTAACTCCAAAGGTCGAGTGATTCAGACGGCAGCCCGTCGCGGTAAAGCAGCGGAGCGTTTAAATCTCGATTTAGGTTCAGGAACGTATTACATTCGGGTCTATTCCCAACAGCGAACAGAAACAACCTATCAGCTAACTCTGTCCGCAACTCCAAATTCTCCTAGCTCATCTAGCCTGCCAGATTTGCGCGGCATTTCCTTCAATAGCCCACAATTCTTGAGTATGGGAGACACAGCCGCTCTCACCTTTCACCTAGAAAATGCAAACGCTACTGTTGCCGGAGGTTTTGGAGTCGATTTCTACCTGTCTACCGATCGCACTTTAGATAGCAGCGATCGGCTGCTGGGCAGCCAAGCGATCGCTGGATTAGCAGGTAATCGTACAACAGGACAGTTGACAGCAACCGTCACTTTACCTAACCAATCCGATGCTTTTTGGCAGGGTGAAGGAACGTATTACATCAGCATGGTTGTTGATCCTGCGAATCAGGTAGCAGAATCTAACAAGGCAAACAACCGCAATCAGGGAACGCCGCTTGATTCCAGCACCATTCAGGTGAGTTTGCTGCCTAGCTTCACTGGTTTTAGCCTTCAGGATGCATCGGGAGACACTTCCGAAAATACAGTTTTTCAGGAAGGAGCCGTGCAGCTAAGCTACAGTCTAGCAAACGGGTCACGGTTGGCAAAAGTGCGTCTGGAAGCCCTTAAGGACGGTAGCATTACTACTTTGGGAAGCTGGACAGGTGCATCACTTTCTCGTGGGTTGGTCAATCTAGCAAACGTTGCTGGGCTAAGCGGCGACTATGAGTTTCGGGCAGTTGCTCAAACAATCGAAGGTCGAGAAATTGTCTCAGATCGGCAGTCTATGAAGGTACTGCCCTGGAACCTAGTGGCTGGAACGGCTGTAGGTGAAACCCTAGATTATGCAGCCCCAATTGGCACAGGCAGCGTCATTCTAGGACGAGGTGGAACTGATGTCTTACATCTGAATATCAAGCGATCGAGTATTTCCAGCATTAATGGTCTTGATTTGAGTGCCTTCGATCCACAGGCGATCGCGCATCAGGCAATCTTGCGCGGCACGGCGTTTGATTCCGTTAAGCTGATCGATGGACGAGAAATCTACTTCCAGGGCATTGAAGCTCTACGATTCTCAGATGACACGATGCTAGAACTTCAAGTGCGGCCAAATGACCTGTACTATAGCCAGCAATGGAATTTGCGAGCTTCAGATGTTGAAAGCGCCTGGCGGTTTACCAAAGGCTCCAAAGACGTGCTGCTAGTTTCGATTGATTCTGGAGTTCCCCTGACAAATACGCCCGAAGGTAGCCTTGTAGATCTCGCTTCTACTCGCCTGATTACTGACC
Source organism: Leptolyngbya sp. ST-U4 (assembly GCF_039962215.1). NCBI lineage: Bacteria > Bacillati > Cyanobacteriota > Cyanophyceae > Leptolyngbyales > Leptolyngbyaceae > Leptolyngbya > Leptolyngbya sp. ST-U4. The sequence goes on along the minus strand of NZ_JAMPKZ010000011.1, from coordinate 162,660 downwards.
CCACCGACGATGACCAATCAATTGGTGCTGGACATGGACACTCTGCGATTAGCGTTATGTCTGCCACGCCAAATAATGCTGAAGGCATCACGGGAATTAACTGGAACAGCAATGTTTATGTAACCAAACCCTATGGGGAAATTACACTTCAACAAAGCATTAAAGATGCTATTAGTTATGCCCGTGCAAACCACAAGCGCGTGGTATTTCAGGGAGGTATTGCGGGCGAACTCTGGTTGACTAACGGTGGTACGCAAGCAGAACTTGAACAAATCTTTTCTGACTGTGCAGACATTGCCGTATTTGCAATGGCAGCCGGAAACGGCAATGTAGACATGGATGACCCTACTAATTTTTGGGAAAGCGGTGGAATTGGTCGTCTGGAGGCGAATCATAGTAACGTGATGTCAGTTGGCGCACTGGCGCGATCGGACGTACAGATCATCAACGGACTGTTGAATGCAGCTGCAGTTAGGCGAGCAGGTTACTCCAACTATGGCAGCAAGCTAACGATGATGGCAGCAACTGACTCTCCTGTAATGAATACGCTAGGGCAGCTAGATTACTTTGGTGGAACGTCTTGTGCAAATCCAAATATGGCGGCAATTGCTTCCCTAGTCTGGAGTGTGAACACGAATTTAACTGGAGGGGAACTGCGGCAGATTCTAACCGACACAGCAATGGATTTGGGATCTGCAGGTCGAGACTTATACTTTGGACATGGACTGGTGAATGCAGATGCAGCCGTTCGACGGGCATGGGCACTAGCTCGAAACGTTGAACTTGCTAGCCTTTACAATGGTCGTTCCCTATTGGCATAACACCTTTGTATAGCAAATGAGAAAAAATGGTTGCTAAGGACCAAATGTCCCACTTACGGTGTTTGGTCTAGTTGCAGTAGGAAGGCTAAAACAATGAAAATCAAGCTTCTACAGCATCAACTGTCCCAGAAACAGCCAAAAACGGGACAGTTCAACTCATTAAACATACAATTGAAGCGATCGCTGGCATGCCCAACTCAAAAAGCTTTCAGCCTGAGCGACCATTTTTTCTGCTGCTATATAAAGGCGAGGATAAGGAATTCATTGTCGAAGGGAAAGTTGCAGGGGATTTAGGTAGAAACAACTTCACTTATCTCTATCAGGCAACTCTAGGACAACTTCCATGCTGAAATGTTGTAAACGTCCAGATACTAATGATTTGAGGGGCCAGCCAGACAAACATATCTTTGGCAACTCAATCCAAAACTTGCACAAGAACAACAAAAATTCAGCAACAGCTCAATTGTTCGAAAATAAACCTGAAGCGATCGTGTGTAGTATGCCTTAGAGCCTTGTAATGCCTAGGATGCAGACTAGGAACCCTGCCGAGACTAATCATTTTCGGCAATCATAGAGGTAGTAACGTTCCCCTTCAGCGACAGCAGAAGACCTTTGCATCAACACCATCACCTAAATCCGTCCGCTGCAGGGGCTGTTAGGCGGTGCTACTAATATGCGCGACCATCTTTGTGCGTTAAAACCCATTCACCATTCGGCAATTGTGTTGCTTTGAGATCATCATTTGGGTATTCGACCTCATCTCCCTCAGGGCGATCGCCAACCTCAAGATAGGTTACGTTTTCTTCAGATCGGTTAATCAGTTGATGGGCGATACCTGTGCCTGCCTTAAATCCATAGCAATCACCGGGATGCAAAACGAATTCCTCTTCACCAAGTACCAGCGTTGGGCTGCCTTCCAATACCAGGATAAATTCTTCTTGCTTTGAGTGGCTGTGAGCAAGAGCAGAAATTGCACCGGGTGAGAGATGGGTTAAATTAACTCCAAAATGAGTCAACCCAAAATACTCACCCAGTTTTCGCTTTTGTCGTCCCTTCAAAAGGGAAGCATAAGGTTCTGGATAGATCGTCTTACCGAGCGGTGCTGAAATCGATTCAGCTGAAATTGGCGATTGCTTCATAACCCTCCCTTGTGATGTTAATGGCGTAACAAGCCCAAGCTTTCTTTACCTTCCCACTACCGTCGAACCATAGTACTTCAGTCACCATGCCCCGATGCCCTCGGTAATAGAGCGTGATGCTATCGACACCCGTCAAGACTTCTTTCAGTTCAAAATGAAGGTCAGGGATTTGCGCTAACCCCTTCTTCCAGTAAACTCTCACATCCGCCTTGCCATGTAGAATGCCGCTAGATTCTCCAGCAATAGAGGGGATCAAAGGGGAAGCCAACTCGAAGTCATCCGTGTAGTGGCTCAGGACAGCATCGATGTCATGTTGATTCCAGCCCTCGATCCAACTGCGGGCAAAGCTTAATGCGAAATCTGCGTTGAGGATCGGCATGGTTACAAAATAGGTCATCTAGGTTGACATATTCAAATTAGCTGAACATCGATTAATATGTCAACATGACTGACCTAAATAGTTCGCCAAGCGATCGGGAAAAAGAACTGAATGAGGCTCTGGAAGCGTTGCACTTTGCTTTTCGCGCAGTTGTTGCAAAGCCAGATGCCATACTTGCTGAGCGTGGTCTCTCGCGTGTCCATCATCGGATTCTATATTTTATTGGTCGCAAGCCAGGATTAAGCGTTAACGAATTACTGGCGACTCTCGGAATCAGTAAACAGTCTTTGAACAGTCCATTACGGCAACTGACCCAATTAGGGCTAGTCGAATCTAATATTGACACCACCGATCGCCGAATCAAACGCCTAACCCTTACACCATCGGGCTTATGTTTGGAGAGCCAATTATCCGGCGATCAACGACAACGTTTTGCGCGGGTGTTTGAAGTTGTCGGACGAGAAGGGGAAACTACATGGCGTAAGGTTATGCATCTACTAGCGGAGGATACATTTGCCGGGGAATAAACTAAGCAGCCTAACGACCAAGTTGAGCAGTGATAAGTAACTTTGAATTCCGTACAAAGAGCTTAATTCCAGCCGCCCCAACGTAGGGTTAGCCTGCTTTGTGCAGTAACCAATCCTCTCTTCTCAACTCGAATGTTTGCTCAATACACAATTCACCCTTGAACTCCACCTCATCCGATCGCACTAGATTCATTCCCAAGCGCCTAAGCAAATCAATAGACGGTTCATTTCGCATATCAGTTATTCCGACGATCTGGTTGATGTATCCAAGTTCAAATATTGAACAAACCAGAGCTTGAACAGCTTCTTGTGCATATCCTTTACCTTGCTCTTCACGAGCCAAAGTAAAACCAATTTCTACGATTGCCGGATTCTCAATGTAAATCTGCATTCCAATGTCGCCCACGAGCAAGTTGGATTGCTTGTGGGCGATCGCAATCCTATGGCGTTAAAAAACTGCCTCCCATTTCTGAGAAGCAGTCTTGATAATTAATCAGAGCTTGCGCTGAAAATCCTTCCAACGATCGCCCTCAGTTTCCCAGAAAGACGATCGCTTCCAGCATGTAAAACACATCAGCATCATTGCTAGAATGCTCACCAAAAGCTCACACCAAAACCGCTATGCCAATTGTTGTCACCCTTAGCCCTGAGTTAGAAGCCTTGTTGCGGGATAGAGCTGCCCGACAAGGTCAGGATGTTAGTCTCGTTGCATCTCAATTGCTAGCTAGTGTTTTACAAGCGGAAGAGCAAGACTTAGAAGAGACGATCAAGGGAATTCAGCAAGGTCTGGATGACTTTAAGACGGAGAGATTTCGGTCTTTTGAAGATTTTGCTGAAGAACAGCGTCACAGGTACAATCTGTCAGCCGATTAGATGAAGTACCGTATCGAAATCTCAAGTGTGGCAGAAGCTGAGGCAGATAATGCTTTTCTGCGGTTATCTCAAGTGACCACTCCCGCGAAAGCAAGCCAATGGTATTTGGGCTTATTGCAGGCGATCAGCTCCCTATCTCAAATGCCGAAACGCTGCCCTTTAACACGGGAGAATCAGTACTTTAGTCAAGAAATCAGACAGCTACTTTATGGCAAAGGGCGCAACTCCTATCGTATTCTCTTTACGGTTTTGGAAGGGGCATCGACGGTTCGCATTTTGCACATTCGACAAGCTACACAGCAACCGCTTGGGGAAGATCCAGAAGAACCCAACGCGACCTAGCTCTGTCATAAGCTAGCGATCGCTCTCAGCGAGTAAAATGCGTCAGCGTCGTGCATAATTTCACGAGATTAAACTGCTGTCTGCCATCGCTTCACGTTTTTTAAGGGCACCCATAACAGTAATATTAGGTGAGACGATTGAGGTTGCATTGTCAGTGATAACTACTGATTACTACTGAGACGGGGGTGATATCGAGCAATTTCAGTAGATAGTATCTTTTTCTTAGAAATTAATCATCAGACCTAATAGATAGCACTCTAGAATCAGGAGTTATCCTTGAAAACTCTCCTGTTTAATTTCTGAAAAGCTTAGGGATTACTTTAGTTGTCCGTAGTATCTTCTAGCTCTTCTTTAGAAGCAGGAAGGGCTTTTAGTTCTTTACCGCTTGTAATGCTTTTCTGAGGTTGCCTAGCGAATGTGGTTGAAGTCTTCTTGAGAGCTTCTTGAATAGTTGGTGCTTCACAAATAATTTGCTCAACCTTCTCACGATTTGCGACTAGCTCTTCAAATGTAGGTTTCCAGAAGTCGTGTATATCGGGAACAGCACCAATAATGTCATAAGGGCTAGGAGTGATATATACAAGTAAGTTAAGAACCCATGCTGTGACATGTTTGAAGGTGGGATTATTCTTATCCTTAAGACTAGGCTCCGTCATCACTAAATCACACACCAATGCTTTAGTAACTTTTTCTAGTCCTTTAGTTCCCTCTATATGGTATCTACGTATTGCTTTTAGGATATCTTCAATTCGATCTACCAAGAGATTTTTTAACTCTCTACACAAGCTAGATTCAAGAATTTCTTCTAAAAGACCTCTAAACTCACCGTTGAGCTTCTCCAGAAAGTCCTGTTGGAGAAAAATTGCGGGATCCTGAGAACTGAAAAAATCAGCTAGTGCGTCCAGTGTATTAAGAACACCCTTATTCTCAATATGAGCAGCAAAAGTATTCCATTGTATGCCCCACACATGGTTAACAACAAAAACTTGGTGTAGTTCCTCTAATGTTTGGAGATATCTATCGATCTTTGGTTTATTTCTTATGCTCCTTGCTTCTTCCTCAGCCTTGTTTAAAAGCTCATAAAAATCTACAATATTTTGAGGTTGCTCGCTAAGCTTCATTGCCTTGAGTAAAATGGGTCCAGACAGTTGCTTCCTATCTCCTTCAGTAACTGCTTCAGTAAGCGTTTCTTCCAGTCGTCGAAGTGCGTTAGATTGTTGCAGCATTTGCTTTAGGAAATATAGAGAAAATTCGATACCAAATACATTATAGGTATTTAAGATAAAGTGGCAGAGTAAGGCTATCTGTAGCAGTCTAATACCTGTAGTGCAAAAAACTGTTATAAAACCACTGGTAACGTTGCAAAAACTGTTAACAGTCCGACTAATAACGTTGATTTGCGATCGCCCCAAAAAATTTCTTGCAAAAAACTGCCTCCCATTTCTGAGAAGCAGTCTTGAGGATTAATTTAGATTTGTGCTGAGACTCTTTCAGACGATCGCCCCCACTTTCCCAGAAAGACGATCGCCCTACTAAATCTGATTAACCAATCAACGATTTCACCTTCTTGATAATGCCATCGGGATCGATGCCCTGATGCGGGTACTGTTCCCATAAGCCGCCGCAGCCTTCTTCGTAAGTGCCGATGTGGGCATATTTAGGCGTATAGCTACGCTCCAGCAACCAGGTTCCAAAGCGGCTGCCCAGTCCAGTTCTGCGGTTGAAGGGTTCGGTGACGAGAACGAAGGGAGCTTTGCCGATTTTTGCCATCATTTCTTCGTCTACCACATTCAGCGTCGATTTGTTGATCACGCCGACCTCGATGCCTTCCTGCTTCAGACGTTCTGCAGCATCCACCGCGCGATAGAGCGAGTCGCCAAAGGTAACAATGTAACCCGCGCTGCCGTCGCGCACCAGTTCATCTTTGCCGGGAACGAACTGATAGTTGCCCGCAAACATTTCGTTGCCGTTCGCGTCCAGGATCATCGGCGTTTTCGATCGCGTCGAGAAGATAAACCGCATTCCCTTATTAAAGAACACCGATTCGACGCAGGCTTTCATCTGGTTCGCGTCTGCTGGGAAATAAAGGCGCGTTTCGTAGCCGTCGTCCAGCCCGTTGTCGGCAAAGAAGTTGTTGAGTCCGAAGTGGCAGGTGTTGTCTGCCATGTCATCGATGCCAGAGTGGGAGAAGTGGCACAGCAGATTCGAGTAATTGAGCCGTGCCATCGTGATTTCCGAGATACACATCTCCAGGAAAGCGGCAAAGGTGGCAAAAATGCCCTGCTTGCCTTCTTCCATACCAAAGCCCGCCGCTGCGGACAAATTGCCCCGCTCCATAATCCCTGAGGGAATGAAGACTTCGGGGTGGGCATCGTGGATTTTCTTCAGACCACAGGAACCTTCCAGGTCGCTGTCGATCACGACTACTTTAGATTTGCGCTCTTCTTCGCTCATCCGTCCCAGCACGGTTACAACCGCATCCCCGAAGACATTCCGGTTGGAGTCCCACTTGTCGCTAACACCCTGGAAGGCGTATTCGTGCTTCGGCTTCTGGATGTTGTTGAGGTAATCGACGGCTGCCTGGTGTCCGTGCTCTTGCAAGTAAGTGAGTGCCAGCTTCACCGAGATTACGTCATGCCCGTGGTTGGAGCCTTCCAGCCCGGTAATGCCGGGGCACATCGGACGCTTATTGATCACGGCGATCGGTCCGGGTGTGTTAATTGCCTCGCAAATCCGGCTATAGAGTCCGTCAATGTCTTCGCCGTCGCCTTCCAGCACTTTCATGCCGTGTCCTTCCAGCGTTTTGCGAACGCTAAATCCGGGCAAATACTGCGAGGGGTGTCCGGCGATCGTCACATCATTATCGTCAATCAGCAGCTTCACGTTGAGGTGCTGTGCCACTGCCAGCCTTGCCGCTTCTGCGTCGTTGCCTTCCTGCTGCGAACCGTCTGAACCGAGACAGAAGACCGCTTTGCCAGGATGCGCCAATGCTACACCGTTCACATAGGGCCACATATGTCCCAATCGACCTGAACTGAACTGCACGCCCGGAGTTAACCCCAGTTCCGGGTGTCCGGGTAGCTTCGAGTTTGCCTGACGATAGTTCACCAACTGTTCCGCAGGCATTTGACCGCGCAGGACAGACATTAGATATTGTGTCCCCACCCGGTGTCCGGCTTCGTCAAAGAAAATCGGCACAAACTGATTGGGCTGACTGCGAAACAGCGCATCTAGAATTACCACTTCCGGCACGGTGTCATAGGGTCCACCCGTGTGTCCGCCCATTCCAGTTGCGGCTCCGGTTGCAGTAAAAAAGACGATCGCATCACGACAAAGCTGGATATTGGCTTTAAGTGCTTCCCGCTGCTCGTCAGTCAGGGTCGAATTTTGAGGATCAAGCTGAACGGTTTTATAGGCACTGAGATCGATCGGAAAAGCAGTAGTCATGACAGGTTTAAAGGCAGGTGTAAGGGTGGACTTAAAAGAGGGCTTAGACTCACAGACTTCATTGCTTGCAAAAATTTCTTATGGGGTGGGTGTCCTCCCCTGCCCATTGCAACATCTCTCGATACTCACCAGACCGTTAAGATGCCTCCTGGACTAGGCGGGCAAGATGCCTACCCCACAATAAGTAGCTAGAGATTTGTCTCCTCAAGTGGGCAGGCAAGATGCCCACCACAAGAAGGCTGATTCAGGTTTCTTAGCCGTGATATTTGCGGAACGCTAGGGTCACATTGTGTCCGCCAAAGCCAAAGGAATTGGACAGCGCAACTTCTACTTTCTGCGATCGGCTCGCATTTGCCACGTAGTCCAGGTCACAAGCCGGATCGGGATTTTCCAGATTGATCGTGGGAGGTAGCTTGTCGTGATAAACCGCCAGTGCGGTTGCCACTCCTTCAATGCCGCCGGAGCCGCCGAGCAGGTGTCCGGTCATCGACTTCGTAGAGCTAATTGCCACTGTATGAGCAGTTTCACCCAGCGCAGTCTTGATCGCTGCCGTCTCAGTCGAATCGTTGGCAGGCGTACTGGTGCCGTGGGCGTTGATGTAGTGAACCTGGTCGGGAGTAATGCCTGCATCCTTAAGGGCAAGCTGAATTGCTCTCGCTGCGCCTTCGCCGCCCGGAACTGGAGAGGTCATGTGATAGGCATCGCAGGTCATGCCGTAGCCGATGATTTCGCCGTAGATTTTTGCCCCTCGGCTCAGGGCATGTTCTAATTCTTCCAGGATCAAAATTCCTGCGCCTTCGCCCATCACAAAGCCATCGCGACCGATATCAAACGGACGACAGGCATGAACGGGGTCATCGTTGCGGGTGGAGAGTGCCTTGCAAGCCGCAAACCCTGCCAGCGATAGGGGAGTTACGGCTGCTTCTGTGCCACCGCAGATCATTGCCTGAGCATAGCCGCGCTGCACCAGTCGAAAGGCATCGCCGATCGCATTCGATCCTGCCGCGCAAGCCGTAACGGTGCAGTTATTCGGACCTTTTGCGCCCGTGTGAATTGCCGTTAACCCGGCTGCCATGTTCGCGATCATCATCGGAACCATGAAGGGGCTACAGCGATCGGGGCCGCGATTGAGGTAAATCTCCTGCTGGTCCTCCATCACCTTTAAGCCACCGATGCCCGTCCCGATCACCACGCCGACTTGCTCGGCATTCAGGTCATTAATCACAAATCCGGCATCTGCAAGGGCTTGCTTGCTGGCGGCAACCGCAAACTGGGCAAAGCGATCCATCCGCTTGGCTTCCTTGCGATCCATATAGTCCTGGGGGTCAAATCCCTTGACCTCACCCGCAATGCGACAGTCGTGCTTAGACGCATCAAACAACGTGATCGGACCAATGCCATTCCGACCGCTCAGCAACCCCTCCCAGTACTCCGCCAGGGTATTGCCGATCGGGGTGATTGCGCCCAGACCCGTCACTACAACCCGCTTGAGTTCAGAACCTAAATTTGTCATGACAGCAGCTTCAAGGGTTTAATCTACCCGGAATGCACAACAGTAAACTCAGACAGTTAATTTCAAACAGTGAAATTGAGAAGTAAACCTGTAAGGCTTAGCAAGAAATTCAGCGAAAACAGAACTTAATAACAGACCGAATCAATAACAGACTGAATAATAAATGGGCTGGAGCAGTCCGGTCAGCAACAGCGCCCAACCCTTCTTTTTGCCAGTCGATCGCCTTAAGCAGCCGCTTTGTCCTGGATGTATTTCACAGCAGATCCTACCGTTGCAATGCCTTCAGCCGCTTCGTCAGGAATCTCAATATCAAATTCTTCTTCCAGTGCCATCACTAGCTCAACCGTATCCAGTGAATCCGCGCCCAAGTCATTGGCAAAGCTTGCTTCCGAAGTTACTTGCTCCGGATCAACGCTCAACTGGTCTGCCACAATTTTCTTCACTTTGTCAAAAATTTCTTGCTCGCTCATACGTTCCCTTTGCCAAGATGCGACTTTCTATACAGTTGCCTAACTGTTGCAATCCACTCCTCACCTGATCGGCAAGGCTTTCGCCCTGAGTTAAGACCTACGTTAGAGCGATCGAAGAGTCAGGCATCTCTTCATCTTACTTGAAAGGGGACGGGATGAAGCAGCGCACAAGCGCGAAGCATTTGTGCCAAAAATCGCAAAGATTTGCAAAAGGCATTGCTTTGAAATACAAAAAGACACGAATACTTTTACTTTGCCCTTTAGCCCCAATGGCTTCGTCAATCGTTTCTGGCTGCCGTGCTAGTTCATATCGGTCAGCTTAATGCGTGGATCAACCACCTTCAAAAGCAAATCCGCCAGCAGGTTGCCCAGAATCAGCAAAAACGCACCCATGATCAGACTCGCCATCACCAGATACAGATCCTTTGCCTGCACCGCCTGAAGAATTAATCGTCCCAGTCCGGGCCAGTTGAAATAGTTTTCGGTGATAAAGGAACCGCCCAGCAGTCCTGCAAACTCAAAGCCCAGCAGCGTCACCAGCGGATTGACCGCATTTCGCAGCGCGTGGACGTAAATTACTCGATTTTCGGGCAGCCCCTTTGCCCGTGCGGTTTGAATATAGTCTTGCCGCAGCACGTCCAGCAGTTCGCCGCGCATAATCCGCTGAAGCCCGGCAAAGCTGGTGATACTGAGTGCCAGCGTCGGCAAAATCATGTGCCAGGCAATATCAAGAATTTTGCCGATCGGGGTCAGATCTGCATGATCGATGCTCGTCATCCCCCCCACCGGAAACAGCGGCGAAGTCACCTGCGCGAAGAATAGCAGCAGTAATCCGGTAATCAGCGTCGGAAAGCCCTGCCCGATATAGCTAATCACTCGCAGGAAGCGATCGGCTTTTCGATTTTGCTGCACCGCCCCCACGATGCCCATCGGAATCGCAATCGTCCAGGTCAAGATCAAAGAAGCGATCGAGAGCAGCAGCGTTGCGGGAATCCGCTCCCATAAAATCTCCGTCACTGGACGCTGAGCATAGGCAAAACTCACGCCAAAATCTAGCCGGGTGAAAATCTGCCGCACCCAGAGAAAATATTGCTCCACGATGGGCTTATCCAGCCCAAACTGCTGCTGAAACTGTTTCAGAGTTTCCTCCGAAATCTGCGGATTGTCCCGCAAGTTGTCCAAAAAACTGCCCGGCGAAAGCTGAATCACAAAAAAGCTGAGTGCCGAAGCGAGCAGCAGCGTAATCAACGCTTGAAGCAGCCGCTTGACCACATAGCCGACTGTTTCACTGGTGAAGAAAGCAACGATCGAGCCGTACAGCGATCGGGCACGTTGAGGGAAAGAGGAGGAGGTCATAGGGAGAGGAGGGGGTGAGGGGAGGGAGTGACTCACCAGATGATTTGCCTGTTAGTTCCTCATTGTAATGATTTACTAATACTGCACCAGCGTGACGATCGGGGCTTTGGGCAAATTCTCCCGTCCCTTCAGGTCAACCAGTTCAATGATGAAGGCATAGGCAGCGATTTCACAGCCCGTTTTCTGGATGAGCTGAGCGGTTGCTCCAGCCGTGCCTCCGGTGGCAATCAGGTCATCGACGATCAGCACTTTTGCGCCGTCGTGCAGGGCATCCTGGTGCATTTCCAGGCGATCGGTTCCGTATTCGAGGGCATATTCGATTGTGTGAACCGCAGCAGGGAGCTTACCGGGTTTGCGAACCGGAATGAAACCAACTCCCATGCGATAGGCAAGCGGTGCGCCAAAGATAAACCCTCGTGATTCCATGCCGACCACATAATCGACTGCAAAACCAGCGCATTTATCTGCCAGGGTGTCGATCGTGTAGCGCAAGCCTTCCGGGTTTCGCAGCAACGTGGTGATGTCTTTAAATAGAATGCCGGGTTTCGGAAAGTCAGGAATTTCGCGGATTAGAGACTGCAGATCCATAGAGTTTTCGGAGTTCTTCTAAAATTCGGGCTTGCAGTTTGAGATCCTATCATTCTTAGTCGAGCGGTCTTTGATTTCAGTGAACGATTCTGTTTTCGATCGCTTTAGGAGCTTTCCAGTGATCCGCTTACCAATCACTCGGCAGGGAAAACTGCTTCGCATCGCGCTACTCCTTGATGCCTGAGAAATTCTCAAACCAGCCACGTCGATAAAAATAGAAGATCAGAGCTGCCGCAATAACCGCCATTACTGCAAGACAGACAGGATAGCCCCAGTACCAGTTCAGCTCCGGCATGTTCAGTGGCGATTTTTCAGTATTGAAGTTCATCCCGTAGATCCCGACAATAAAGGTGAGGGGAATAAAAACGGTCGAAATCATCGTCAGCAGCTTCATCACTTCATTCATGCGGTTGCCAACCGAAGAAACATACACATCCATCAGGCTCGATGCCACTTCTCGATAGGTTTCCACCATATCTAGAACCTGAACGGCATGGTCATAGCAGTCTCGCAAGTACACCTGCACCTCGCTGCTGACTAAATCATTGCTGTCGCGAATCAAAACGCTGATTGCGTCTCGCTGGGGCCAAATGGCACGCCGCAGGGCTAACAGTTCTCGCTTAATTCGGTGAATCTTTTCCAGACTTTGCCGGGTGGGATTAGAGACAACCTCATCCTCCAGCTCCTCAAGTGCTTCACCGTAGGCCTCTAGAACTGGAAAGAAGCCATCGATCAACGCGTCGAGCAGGGCATAGGCAAGGTAATCTGCGCCGTGTTTGCGAATCGTGCCCTTGTTGCCGCGAATCCGCTCTCGAACTGGACCAAACGAGTCGTAGTCCGGTTCTTCCTGCACAGTGAGCAGATAATGTTTACCCAAAATAAAGCTCACCTGTTCACTGACAAAGCCGCGCTCATCATCCTTCAGGCAAACCATGCGGGCAATAAATAAAAGCTGATCGTCGTATTCTTCGACTTTGGGACGCTGCGGCACGTTAACCACATCCTCAAGCACCAGCGGATGCAGATCAAAAACCTGACCCAATCGCCGCAGGACATTCTCGCTGCCCAACCCCTGCACATCTACCCAGGACACGGATTCGGTATCTAGATAAGGCGTACATTCCTCAGGCGCGTCGATTTTGAGACGAACGGCATTGTCCTCTTTGTAGTCGATTAGAAAAATCGTGGGCGGCGATGCATCTGCCTCGATCGTCAAAGTCCCTGGCATGCTGCCCGGCTCATCAAAATAGTAGTCATCCAAGTAGGAATCTTCTTCCTCTACCGCAGCATTAACCGTGGTGGATGCAGTCGGGGAAGCAGTGAAACTCAGTTTGGAAGGCGATCGGGACGGTCTGCTGGTCATACATTCAGCCTGGAGTACAGTTAAGGCGATTTTACGCAAGCGTCAGCGATCGTGCCAGCCCAGCAGGAAGGACAGTTAGCTGCTGATTGCTGTCAGCGACGCATGATTCAAAATGTAGTCTAGCGCGGCTCCCAGATGACTAACGATCGCGTTCGGGTGGTGTTGGGCAAGCTGAGTGCGATCGCGAATCCCTGATAACACTGCCACCACCGGAAGCCCATGTGCTTGAGCAGAGAGAATGTCGGCTTCGGTATCGCCAATCATCCAGGTTTGCGGCACGGACGGCAGTTCCAGCAGTGCCTGACCCATAAGCAGCGTCTTGTCCTGCACGTCGCTGGTTTTGGCATAGTCGTTGCTGAGGCAATAGCGGCAGCGCAGCGGAAAAAAGCGTTCTAAACTGTACTGATGCAGCGCAGCATCTAGCTCCTGCACCCGTCGCATCGTCATCACCACCAGCTCAATCTTTGCCTGCTGAATCCGCTCCAGACCTTCGATCGCCCCCGGCACGACGACATCATGTACCAGATAAGGCAGCGTGTGAACGGTTTGCTTTCGTAGCCGGGCAAATTCAAGTGCCTGGGTTTCGTCCAGTCCCGATCGTCTGCCAATCTCGCGTTCGGGAATCTGCGATCGTTTGCAGTGCCAAAATTCTGCTTTGGTCAGGATGTGAATCGGCTGCTCCGCCCGCCGGATACTTTCCAGGCAAAACTGATACACCCGGTAGTACCGCTCGGAGACATCCATGATCGGACCATCGAAATCGGTGATGATTCGCAGCATTCTGGGAAAGACTCGCTTCAAAGCTTCTTAACTTTAATTAAAACTTTAGCTTTGATTCAAGTCGATTGGTTCGTCAATTTCACCCAGGGGCGATCGCCTCAAGACTGCAATGCTTCTAGCGCTGCAAAATGATGCTGCAAAACTCATTTCTGCCCTACTTTCACCCTAATCGGGATTACTCCAGTAATCCAGGAGAATGCTCATCACAATCAGACGAAGCTTCAGCCGTTCCTCGTAGCAGTCTGATCGCCATGATTGAAAATCCGATCGCTGCCACTGCTTTAACCCACCGCACAGGCAAAAGCTGAGACAGTCCGCCACCCAGCAGCACCCCCAGGAAACTCGCCAGTACCAGAGCCGCAACAGTTCCCAGAAAGACTGCTTTGATTGATCGCGATCGACCGCTCAGCGCAATTGCAGCAAGCTGGCTTTTATCGCCCAGCTCCGACAAAAACACGGTAATAAAGCTCAATCCCAGCAAGTGCCATTCCATTTTTGCTTCGCCTGTGTGTGCTTCGCCTCTTGCCTTAACCCCGGACGACATCCAATATCAGCAGCGCCGAAATTCCCAGCAGCAGGATGCCGACCGATCGCTCTAGCACACGGGGCGCAACGCGCTTTGCCAACCAGCAGCCCAGACAAACTCCGATCGCGCTCGTTGCAACCAGTGCCGCGCCTGCTCCGGCAAACACAATCCAGGGCGAGTGAGATTCTGCCGCCATCAGCAGGGTTGTCACCTGAGTTTTGTCGCCCAGTTCAGCCAGGAAGATCGTAAAAAAGGTGGAGGTAAAAACTTTCAGGTGCAGTTTCCAGGCGGGTTCTTCGGCGGAATCAGCAATGACTGGGTTAGACCAGCTCTCCGACTGGTTTGCAGCAGATTCTGTCAAACTCGACTCGGCATCAGACTCAATAACAATCGCCTCAGAGTGAGAAAGCGCAGCTTCTAAACGATCCAAAGAGGTTTCAGCAGTGGTGGAAGGGACAGAGAGAGATTGCACGAGTCAGTACACCTCAGCCATTTCATTTTCTTTTCATTTTGTCTGACTGTGACTAGAAAAGCAATCCCCCGCTGAACTTTTCCCTCATTTCTTTACAGCTCAGTCCTGCTCGATCGATCGCTCAAACCGCAGCAGCTCTAGACTTCTATCACCATATACTGCTTCAATTTGCTGAACGCAGCAGTCGATCGCAAAATCGCTTAATTCCTCTGGCTCCACGTCGTAGAGATCCTGAAATACATCCGGCTGCACCCGGCAGAAACGGGGACGATCGGCGTAAATACGGCATTCGCGCAGCGCATGATCAAAGTGAATGCACCAGCCGTCTTCACCGACCAAACTCATATAGAGCAGGAGTTCTTCTGGCGCAAGGTATGTTTCTAAATCGGGTCGATCGTCTGGATCAAGCTGGCAGCACGCACCACACTGCTTTACACATTGCCAAGTCGCCATTGCTCTGGTCTACCCCATTGAATATCTCTATTCGAGCTTAGCGGTTCTGAGTGTGAGTCTGCCATTAGATTGCTGCTCATGGTTTGTGGCAATTTGCCTGAAGTTAGCTCGATCAGAATTCTCTACCTGCAAGAGGGCAAGAACCGTGTAAAATACAATCCAGATAAGCTGTTCAAATAACAATCAATTATTCGGGTTAGTCGGGAGGAGCAATGGATTTCATTACGAGTGTTCTTGGCAACATTAACTTTGAGACGATCGCGCAGCTCACCATGCTAGCGCTGATTGTGATTGCAGGTCCGGCAGTGATTTTTGTGCTGGCTTTTCGGGGCGGCGATCTGTAAGTTGATCGAGTGATCAAGGTCGTTTGATCAAGCTAAGACGATCGGGTTAAACCGAGTAAGTCACGCAACAAGCTCAGTTTGGTGGGTTGAGAGGGATTGCGGACCGATAAGTAACGGCAATCCAGTTTTTGCGTCACGATCTGTTTCGTTATTCCTCTCATACTCTATAGAATTGCTGCTCAGCATTATAAATTCTATATAAATTGTTTGCCTTCTCCCATTCAGAAGGTTGAGTTGGTAAAGTAAAAGAGTGATTCAGTTCACTTAAAATCTTCAAAGCAGTTTTATTGTTTCTTTAGAGTTTTAAACTGGTCTGTATTAGGCTTAGCGCGAGATTTGGTTATAGCAGGATTCGATTGTTTCTTTTCAAGGCGTTACTACTCTGGCTTTCAGCTTAAGAAGGTCAATTTTTACGAATGTCAAACGATTTGGCAGCAGAAGCCTGGAAGATAACTTCAATCTTGTTGATTGCGGAATCTTTAGCCGCCTGCAGCAATCAAAGTACAGTGCTAGTGTCAATTCACTTTTTAGTATCCGTACAACTACCAAGAGATGATACTGCTCCGATGATGCTAATATTTCCCTGACTGTCGCCTGAGGAACTGTCGTGATCAGCACTGCAACTCTTACCCTTCAGCATCCTCGTATTGATCTCTCAGATCATCGCCTTCGGTTGTTTTCTGGATCTGCTAATTTGCCGCTAGCCCATGAAGTTGCCCATTACTTGGGGATGGATTTGGGTCCGATGGTTCGCAAACGGTTTGCAGACGGCGAAATCTATATCCAGATCCAAGAGTCGATTCGCGGCTGTGATGTCTACTTGATGCAACCCAGCTGCTGTCCGGTGAACGATCACCTGATGGAGTTGCTCATTATGATTGATGCCTGCCGTCGTGCTTCGGCGCGTCAAATTACGGCCGTCATTCCTTACTACGGCTATGCGAGAGCCGATCGCAAAACTGCCGGACGAGAATCGATCACAGCCAAACTGGTTGCCAATTTGATTACCCAGGCAGGCGCAAACCGAATTCTGGCAATGGATCTGCACTCAGCCCAAATCCAGGGCTACTTTGACATTCCCTTTGATCACGTTTACGGTTCTCCGGTGATTCTGGATTACCTGAACGCCAAGAATCTGAGCGATGTGGTAGTCGTTTCGCCAGACGTGGGCGGTGTGGCACGGGCAAGAGCCTTTGCCAAAAAGCTGAATGATGCCCCGCTTGCCATTATTGATAAACGCCGTCAAGCTCATAATGTCGCCGAAGTCATGAACGTGATCGGAGATGTCGCTGGCAAAACGGCAATCTTGGTAGACGACATGATTGATACGGCAGGAACGATTTGCGAGGGCGCAAGAATTCTGCGACAGCAGGGCGCAAGCCAGGTTTATGCCTGTGCTACTCATGCCGTGTTCTCGCCTCCAGCCATCGATCGACTTTCGGCAGGACTATTTGAAGAAATCATTGTCACCAACACAATTCCGGTCACTGAAGACCGACGCTTCCCGCAGCTTACTGTGCTTTCGGTGGCAAATCTGCTGGGTGAGGCAATCTGGCGGATTCATGAAGACAGTTCGGTGAGCAGTATGTTTCGCTAGGCTTTAGCGTCAGTTCTACTGCTTGAAAAGATAGAGACAATCGGGGGCAAAAGCCCCTTTTTTATTGCAGACTTTTTTGTAAATCAGAATAAATTAGATTGGCGGGCATGTTCGGGCAAGGACAGCAGGTTTGAATCTTTTGAAGCAGCTAGCGGACGGAAAAATGCTGAAATCCTCTATTGAGGGAAAGCTCAACGATCGCATCCTCGTTTTGCAGTGAAACCGTTTGCTCAGCAGTAATCTTTCCCACGATCGCTGCCCCATCTCCTAACTGCACCAGCAGCTTTTCTGCAATCTCGACCGGCAGACACAGCACGAGTTCAAAATCTTCACCGCCGTAAAATATCCACTCGATCGCCTGAGCATTGCTGACCCAAGGAGTGAATTCAGGCGGAACAGGAATTTGATCCCGCTTCACCGTGGCTCCCACTCTGCTAGCGCGGCAAATTTGCACGATCGCATCGGCTAAACCATCACTGCTGTCCATACCTGCAACCCGCAGATCGGGATATTGGGTTCGCAGGTCTGTGAGCAGGGTAACAACATCCAAACGCGGAATTGGACGCTGATGGGCTTGAACCAATCGATCGAAAGCCGTTTTTTCCAGGGCATTGCCCAATTCGGAATTCAGCAGCAGCTCTAGTCCGGCTCTGGAAGCTCCATGGTATCCGGTGATCAGAATTGCATCTCCCGGTTGGGCGATCGATCGCCGAATTGCTTCTGCGGGTCTGACCTGTCCTAATGCGGTGATTGCCAGACTAATCACGGACGATCGACAAATATCGCCTCCGACGATCGGGGTTTGAAAGGGCTGCAAACCGTCAATCATGCCTTGATAAAGCTGCTCAACCCAGTTCACAGTTACGCTTCCCGGCAGGCACAGTCCGACAGTGAGGGCGATCGGCTCTGCGCCCATTGCGGCTAGGTCAGACAAATTTGCGGCAACAGCGCGCCAACCTACATCTGCGGGAGAGGTGGTTCGGTCACTAAAGTGAACGCCGTCTACCAGCGTATCGGTTGTGACGACCAGCGAATGTCCTGCGGCGATCGAGAGCAGGGCTGCGTCGTCCCCGATTAAATCCGGCGGACAGAAGCTTTGCAGTCTTTGCAAAAGTCCCTGTTCGCCGATATCCTGTACGCGAATTTCCTTGGTCATGATTGACGGGATCGATCAAGCCGACTCTGGCTCAACCAGGTTTTCCGCGCCTTTCACGACTCTGGCAGAAACAATTTTGTCGCCTGCCCGAATTTTATCCAGCACTTCTTTGTTTTCCGTCACATAGCCAAAGACAGCATAGCGACCGTCCAGCAGATTAAGTCCGGCGGGAGTGAGTTCCGGCTCAAACAGGAAGAAGAAGAACTGCGATGAGCCGCCGTTGTTATCCTCTCCCGGTCGTGCCATGCCCAGCGTGCCATAAGCCGAGAAAGGCAGCACAGGCTGGTCGAGATAGCGTCCGGCTTCTTCCAGCGTGACTCCGTAAGTCGGTTCCTTGTCGCCCTGCACCATAATTTCCAGGGGAACAGCCCGATATTTGCCCGTTTTTGGATCGACAAAGCCCTCTTCCTTGCCAGGGGGATCACCGATCTGCGCTACATAAAAGTCTTCAGCGCGAACGAACTCCAGCCCGTTATAAAAGCCGCGCTGCACCAGATCGACAAAGTTTCCTGCTGTAATGGGCGCATTGTAGCCGTCGACCACCAGTGTCATATCACCCTTAGTGGTTTGCACCTCAACGGTTGCCCGTCCTTTAAGCTGCGGCAGATTGCTGTATTCCTCTGGCACTTCGTAGGGAAACTGGGCAACCATCAGTTCTTCTAGCTGTCCCACTTGATCGAGAAGCTGACCGCGCTTTGTCCAGATTGCTTCCTTGTCCTGCTTTTCAACAGCCGATCGTATGTCGGCAACGCCTGCCTTGAGCCGATCGATCGCGGCTTCTGCTTCTGCTTTATGCTCATCAGGGACGCTTGCCAGCAGGGGATCACGTTTGATGTTCAGGATGCGATCGGCAGTATCCAGATTGCGATTGATCGCGCTCACCTTCCGCCGACCCCGCAGTGCTTCCGACATACTCTCCAGGCTGACCTGCAGATCGCGCACGGGCTTATTGTCGATCGGCAGGGCGTAGCGCAGGAGAGCTTTACCGTCGGTGATTGCATTTCCGGGTGGCAGTGCCAGCGCAGATTGATTCCACTCCAGACCAAACAGGCTTCCGGGCGGCAGGATGATTCCACTGCTCCAGAGCAACCCGATCAGCAGCACCAGCGATATGCCTGTTTTCAATAGACGGCTAATGAAAGCAAACCCTTTGCCGCACTGGGAGGACGGACGCTCGATCAGGGTTTTGAGAGGGGCAAGCGTTCTACTCATGAAAATTTTTAAAAAGCTCAACAAAATAGCTCAGCAGGACTGCGTTGAAGAGGTTTCTGTTTGCAGAACTCAAATTCGCACAAGCCAGAAACTTCACTCATCATCTTCCCATAACGATGGAAGGGATTTCATCTCGACCTGCTGAGCCGAACCCAGCAGGATGTTCGATCGCGCGTGAACAAATTCCTTCTGCCTTTCGTGATATGTCTCCCTCGGAGCGGTAAAATAAATTGCCGATCGTTTTGCCAACACAGCAAGATTCATGATTTCCAGTAATGATTTTCGCCCCGGGGTCAGTATTGAGCTTGACGGAAACGTCTGGCGGGTTGTGGAATTCCTCCATGTGAAACCTGGTAAAGGCTCCGCTTTCGTGCGAACCAAGCTCAAAAATATGCAGAACGGGAACGTAGTTGAGCGAACGTTCCGGGCAGGAGAGACTGTCCCGCAGGCAGTCATCGAAAAAAATACAATGCAGCACACCTATAAGGACGGCGACGATTACGTCTTTATGGACATGGAAACTTACGAAGAAGGTCGCCTGAATGCCAAGCAAATTGGCGATCGCGTGAAGTACCTGAAAGAAGGGATGGAAGTCAACGTGGTGCGCTGGAATAACCAGGTGCTTGACGTTGAACTGCCCAACTCAGTTGTACTGGAAGTCGTGCAAGCCGACCCTGGCGTAAAGGGCGATACGGCAACGGGTGGCACCAAACCTGCGATCGTCGAAACCGGGGCGCAAGTCATGGTTCCTCTGTTTATTTCGATAGGCGAACGCATCAAAGTTGATACTCGCACGGATACCTACCTGGGACGGGAGTAGTTTGGCGATCGTCGTCGCGATCCGTTTAGCGATTATCCGTTTAGCGATTAACAGTTAGCCAGCTATCAGTTTCAAGGCAGATTGAAGGCAACTTGAGGTCAAATGTCGCGATCGTTCGATTGTGGTGATGCAGGACTTCTCGTGCCTTTACATTCCTTTCCACTCCTGCTTTTTCGCAACTGTTAGTCGCTACGCCATCTCATTTAAAATCATTCGACTAGAACGGTTAAAACAAGCGTGGAACTGAACTTTAGCGAACTCCGAGATTTATTAACAGTTATTAATCAAACTGATATTGCAGAATTTACGCTCAAAAGCGGCGATTTTGAACTGGTAATTCGTAAGGGCGTTCAACCCGGTGATACTCCGGCGACTTCTCCGGCTCCATCGACGGATACTGCCGTTGCCCTGGCTCCGATTCCCTCCCTGCCCAGCGCGTCTGCCACACCGATCGTCGTTCCCCCAACGCCAACCCCGCCACCCCGCTCGACCGAGAAGTTTGTCGAAATCGTCTCGCCAATGGTCGGCACCTTTTATCGTGCTCCGGCTCCTGATGAAGCTGCGTTTGTAAATGTGGGCGATCGAGTCCGAAATGGTCAGACAGTCTGCATTATTGAAGCCATGAAGCTAATGAATGAAATCGAGGCAGAAATCAGCGGCGAAATTGTCGAAATCCTGGTTCAAAACGGCGAGCCTGTTGAGTTTGGTCAGCCCTTGATGCGGGTGAATCCAGCATAGTCAAAGCCAATTCATCCAGGCAATCCATCAAGCTAGTGTTTTGTGAAGCAAATTCTGACGGGTAAGGGAGAATGTGGGGGCGTTGCCTCCGGTAGGGCTGAACCCTTGCACCCCGCCAATCAAAATGACGGGCTCCTAGACAGAGTGCTGGAATGTTGAAGGGCTAAACGCTGTCGAAGCCCGATCGCCCGCTTTACAAACTCAAACTCGACCCGAAGGATTCGATCAGCTCAATATCAGACATTCCTGTCAGCTTCTCCTGATGGGTTCAGAATCCTCCGAAGATAGGGAAAGAACTCCCAAAAGCTGGATCAGTCAGCATTTCAATTCAGATGCATCAGGGAAATGTCCCTTTCCGGCAAGAAAACGCAAGGCATTTTGTCGGATTGAACTCGTAGCAACAGGAGTTTGATCCCCCTAGAGGGGAAGTGTTTCGCATGGTAGCTGGGTATGGAAACTGGGTAGTATTTGTCCGTGTCTAGTCTGTCCGTCTCGAAACAGTTGCTAAAATCGTGCTTTGAAAAATGTTCAGTTTTCTGCGTGATCTGTACTACGAGGGCTACGAGACTGCCCATGCCTGGTATCGGGGACTGACGCATAACCGGGAATGGCTGCTAATGCGGCAGCTCAGTCGCTTTACAAAGATTCGCTGTTGGATAAAGCAGTCAGTGGTAAAACAGCGGCTTGCTCTCTGTGCTGAGCCTTGTGAAACAGCGATCGATCAATCTGTTTTTCCTGATGTGGCGATCGATCAGATTGTGCAGTCGATTCAGCAAGACGGATATTTCCTGGGTCTACAGCTTCCCTTATCAATTGTGCAATCGATTCTTGACTTTGCGAATCAGCAGCCCTGCCTGGGAAATCGCTATCCTGACACAGGCTTTTATTACGCCGAAAAAGCACAGGCAGAGGCACACTATCAAACCGCATTTGTGACGGCGAGCTACTTTAATACCGCTTTGACCTGTCCAGCAATCGTCAAACTGGGACAAGATCCAGTCTTGCGAGCGATCGCGGCTCGCTATTTGGGGGCAGAACCCGTTTTGATTAGCAGTCGCCTGTGGTGGAGTTTTCCCAGTCGGGCAACCGTGCGCGATCGGCGAAAATCCGCCCAAATGTTTCACTATGATCTGGACGATTACGGGTTTCTCAAATTCTTTTTCTATCTCACTGATGTCGATGAATGGGCGGGTCCACATATTTGCGTTCGCGGCACGCATCTGCACAAACGCTGGTCTCATGAATGGTTTGGCAAAAAGTTTTCTGAAGCAGCGATCGATCGTGCCTATGGTTCGGCAAATGTGATCACAGTTTGCGGCGAATCAGGCTTTGGCTTTGCCGAAGATACGTTCTGCTTGCATCGGGCAAGCCCGCCTCAAAAACACGATCGCCTGATTTTGCAGCTTGAATATGCCCTACAGGATTACGGCATGGAGCGCGACACGATCGATCCCCAATCGGTTAGAGTGTACGCAGCCGGCTGATTCGCTAACTGGATTACCTCATCGAGGCGATAGAGTTCGACAGGTCCTATAGCTCGATCAGCCATATAGAGTAGACTAGATCCTTGTTCTGCTGGTGAGCGTGCGTCATGTCATTCTCTTCTCAAGTATTTCCGGTTTATTGGTATCAAGACCATGTGCGGCTGATTGACCAAACGCGATTGCCGCAGGAGTACGGCGTGGTAGAAATTAGCCGCTCAGACGATATGGCACTGGCGATCAAAACCATGATTGTGCGTGGTGCGCCTGCGATCGGCGTAGCGGCAGCGTATGGGCTATATCTGGGTGCGCGCGAAATTGAGGCAACCCAGCGAGAGCCGTTTTTAGCTCAGCTAGAGCAGGTGGCGCAAAAGCTCAAGGCAACTCGCCCCACTGCTGTGAATTTGTTCTGGGCGATCGATCGAACCCTGAAGATAGCGCGGCAAACCCTGGGCAGCGTGGATTATATCAAAGAAGCTATTTTGCAGGCAGCCCATACAATTCGCGAGGAAGACATTGAAACTTGTCAGGCGATTGGCGAAGCGGGCTTGACCGTTCTGCCCCAGCCGCCGGGTCAGTTGCGGCTTTTAACCCACTGCAATGCAGGCGCACTGGCAACTGCAGGCTACGGTACGGCTCTGGGTGTAGTGCGATCGGCTTGGCGCGAAGGACGACTAGAGCGAGTCTATGCCGACGAAACTCGTCCCCGGATGCAGGGCGCAAAGCTCACTACCTGGGAATGTGTGCAGGAAGGCATTCCCGTGACGCTGATTACTGACAATATGGCGGCGCACTGTATGAAGCAGGGCATGATTGATGCGGTCGTGGTGGGAGCCGATCGAATTGCGGCAAACGGAGATGCGGCGAACAAAATTGGCACTTATAGCGTTGCGCTGATTGCCAGAGCACACAATATTCCTTTTTATGTGGCAGCTCCGCTTTCAACAATCGATTTTTCCCTCTCGACCGGTAGCCAGATTCCGATCGAGGAACGCGACCCCGAAGAGGTTTACCAGATTGGCGATACGCGCATTTGTCCGCCGGGCGTTGAATTTTACAATCCGGCGTTTGATGTAACGCCTGCCGAGCTCATTACTGCCATCATCACCGAGCATGGGGCAGTCCGACCGGAGGAGCTGATTCAGCTTCAGTTTAAGCAGGTGGTTTAGACAAATTTGCGGCGTTAGCGGCGATCGGCGGTGTAAATCAGTTCCCTTTAGGGGGCAATCGGTCAGCCCAGCCTAAAACAGCCTTCCTGTCTGATGTTTGGACACAACGATAATTTCGCCGCTCATTAGGGCAGCAAAGCGGTGGGATAAAGCCAGCCCCAGTCCTATGCCTTCATGACGGCGATCGAGTCTGCTTTCTCGCTGCTCAAACGGCTGGAATAGACGGTTCAGATCAGTGGCGGTGATGCAACTCCAGTATCAATAACCGAAAACAAAAGCTGGTTTCTTGATGCCGGGCTATTCTCCTTCTGGGGAAATCGACTTTCAAAAATCCTCGATCGTCAATTCCCGATAGCCCGAATCGAGATCATGCTCTCGTCGAAAGCGCAGTTCTGGCATAATGCCAATCACAATTTCTGCGGTGGTGTAGATGCGGCAGCCCTCCAGCAAATGACCGCCAAAGGTTTGCCCTGTCCGCTCGGCGATTGACAGATGATAGTGCGACCCGTGACAGGACATTACGCCCATCAGCGACACAATCTCAAGATGTCCCTGATAGATCGTTCCTTCAGATTGATTTGCCAGCCGTAGCATTGCCTGAGTGAGACTGCCAACACAGGTGACAATGCAGGCAGCTTCCAAACGGTGATCCTGGACAAACTGCTCCAGCTCAAGCTTCAAGTCTTGCCCTGGCTTCAACCGTAAAGCTGCCACCTGCATTGAAGAAAACATTCCCTTATCTCCCTATGTCCTCATCTTCCTATCCCTAGACTCCATATTGCTTAAACCAAGCCTGAAGCTTCTCCCAGCCATCCTCTGCATCTACCTGCCGATAAGAGGGTCGATAGTCGGCGTGGAAACCGTGGGGCGCATCGGGATAGACGATGATTTCCGAGGGACTATTGGCGGCAGCGAGAGCTTGCTTCATCTGGTCAACGCTAGTGAGCGGAATGCCATCATCCTTACCGCCGTACAGTCCCAGAACGGGGGCTTTGAGCGTGCCTGCCACATCGATCGGAAACTTGGGCTGGAGTTCGGTTGATTGCCCAACCAGGCGTCCATACCAGGCCACCCCCGCCTTGAGCTGAGGATTGTGCGCGGCATAAAGCCAAACAATTCGACCGCCCCAGCAAAAGCCTGTAATCCCAACCCGATCGACATCGCCCTTCCCGGAATTTTTCGCCCAGTTGACCGCCGCATCCAGATCGGACATCACCTGAGCATCGGGCACGCTGGAGACGATCGGGCGAATCTCGTCGATGCTGCTCAACTTCGACACATCCCCCTGCCGCACAAACAGTTCGGGTGCGATTGCTAGATAACCCAACTGAGCAAACCGCCGACACATATCCTGGATATATTCGTGAACGCCAAAGATTTCCTGCACCACCAGGACGACCGGAAAATCAGTTCCCGTTTCAGGCATCGCGTGATAGCCGGGAATGACTCCATCTTGTGTCGGAATCTCGATCGCCCCTACCATCAATCCCTCTGTATCCGTAATGATCGTTTCAGCAGAAACAGGGCGAACTGCCATTGCAAATCCGGCGGCTAGCGTTGCCATCACAAAATGCCGTCGTTTCATACTGCCGTCTGCCATGTTGACCTCCGTTAACCCGAACGATTGAAGATGCTTTCGCAAAAGAATGATTGCAAAAGGTTAAACAGTATTAAGATATCGCAATCACTTCGATCAAGCTATGTTGCTGCAATCCTGCTGATGAGGCGCGGTCGATCGCAAACAAGCTTGGTAGAATTTGGGGAAGCTTACGACAGGTTAGCCTGCCATTCTCCCTGAATTGATTTTGGGAGTCACGCTCAACATTCATTTAGCAGAACTCATTTCAAACCACTGTGGCGCAAGTTGTACTCGAAAACATCTACAAAAGTTTTCCTCACCGCACGGGTAAAGCCAGTTCCTCCGGTCAGTCCTCCGGTCACTCCATCCAGAAGCGTTCTGCGGGGGGAATCGCTCCAAACGCCGCCTCCGTAGGAGCAACCGCACTGGCAATTGACCCCGAAACGGAAACTGGCACAGCTCAGAGCGTGAGCGTACTACGGCGAATCAACCTGACGATTCACGACGGTGAATTTATGGTGCTGGTGGGTCCATCGGGCTGCGGTAAAAGTACGCTGCTGCGCCTGATTGCCGGACTGGAAGCCCTCACAGGCGGCAATATTTCTGTGGGCGATCGCCTCGTCAACGATCTGCCACCCAAAGCCCGCGATATCGCGATGGTGTTTCAGAGCTACGCGCTTTATCCACACATGACGGTGTATGAAAATCTGGCGTTTGGGCTGCGGCGCACCTGGACGATCGATGAAAGCGAGGCAAAGCCTTCTAATCGCCCAGAATGGATGGAGCGACTTTTCGTCAGTGCCACCCGATCGCTGCCGCGCGGTTTGCGCTACTGGTCAGCCGAAGAAAAGCTGATCGATCGCCGCGTCAAAACGGTGGCTCAGATGCTCCAGATCGAATCGCTGATCGATCGCCTGCCCAAACAGCTTTCGGGCGGACAAAAGCAAAGAGTCGCCCTGGGTCGGGCAATGGCACGCAATCCCCAGGTGTTTCTGATGGATGAGCCACTCTCGAACCTGGATGCCAAACTGCGAACCGAAACCCGCGGCCAGATTGTTAACCTTCAGCGCAAGCTGGGCACGACCACAATCTACGTCACCCATGATCAGACCGAAGCCATGACCATGGGCGATCGCATTGCGGTGATGAATGCCGGACAAATTCAGCAGGTGGCGCGTCCGCTCGATCTTTACAACCGTCCGGCAAATCGCTTTGTGGCGGAGTTCATCGGTTCACCGCCCATGAACTTTATTCCGGTTCAGGTCAAAGCTCCCCTGCTGATTCAGCACCCTCAATTTCGCCTCACTCTGCCCCACGACTGGGAAGCGCGGCTGCGGCTTTATGACGGGCGATCGATTACCCTAGGCATCCGTCCAGAGCATCTCAGCGTTGGTTTGCCTGCGCCCAAAAATATCCCTGTCCGGGTTGAGCGCGTCGAGGCACTGGGCAGCGAAACTTATCTCAGCGTCAGTCTGGTGACTCCAGACCGCTCCGGTGAAATCTTGCCCCTCCAGGTGAGAATCGAACCCGATCGCCCGGTTTTTGTGGGAGAGGAACTCTGGCTGACGATCGCGCCCGACAAAATTCATCTGTTTGATGACAGTACAGGGCGGGCGATCGTTTAATCAGGTTGCTCAAACCCCTGCTAAACCTCGATCGACTCCCGCCGATATCCGTTGCGGTGCTCTTTGCGAATCGGAGTGCCACAGGGATAAGTTGCAATCGGCTGTGGAGCAGTGACGGCTTGCTTCACGGTTTGGGCGATCGCGATCGTCGGTTGGGCTGGCTGCTGTGCCTGGGCGGTCAGATAATCCCGACGCAGGGTTTCGAGCATTTCCTCGCGGCGATCGTACAATCGCTTCAGCGGACGCGGCTCACACTGGCTGAGGATGTAGGCAGAGAGGATTGGGAGAGCGATCGTGCTGTCGGTATAGCAGACGATCGTGCTGGGTAGCTCTTCGGGGTCGACTTTGCCCCAGCTTACGGCTTCGGAGGGGGTTGCACCAGACAGTCCGCCTGTATCGGGACGGGCATCGGTGATTTGCACAAAGTAATCGTGTCCGCGCTCTTCGAGTCCCAGGACTTCGTGAATCTGGGGCTGGGTTTGCAGCAGGAAGTTTTTGGGACTGCCGCCGCCCAGGATCACTGCTGCGCTCTTGCCTTCTTCACCAGAGGAGGTTTGACGGGCTGCGTAGGCGATCGCTGCGGTTTCGTTCACGTCCAGTGACGGGTCGATCATGAGCTGATAGCCTTCCAGTGCCAGAGCTGCCACATTCATGCCAATCGAACTATCTCCAGGCGAGGAGGTGTAGATTGGGACGCCGCACTGGTAAGCCATAGACAGCAGGCAGGAGTGCTTTAAGCCTAACTGCTGCTCGACTTCGTACAGATATTTGCCCAGTAAATGGTGAAACTCTGCCGTGCTCATGCGCTTCTGGAAGGGTTCTGCCTTCAGCAGTTCGCGAATAAACGCATCGGTTTCGAGCAGCACATCATAGCCAAACACAATATCGTAGATGCGAATCCGCCCTTCCTGGCGCAGTTTCACGTCATCGACAAACGGATGGCTGGCATACAGATCCAGTCCGAGTCCGTAGTGAATGTCGTGATACAGGTTCGCTCCGGTGCTGATCATCCAATCGATCATGCCGTGCTGCATCAGCGGAGCCAGCACAGAGCCACCCAATCCGGCAGGAGTCAGCGCACCAGACAAACTGACGGCAACGGTAACGCCTTCCTGCATGACTTCACGGCTCAACAGGTGGCAAATTTCGCGTAAGCGGGCGGAGTTATACGCGGTGAAATACCCGTCGATCAAATCGACGACGCTAATTTCAGCAGGCATCGGTGCAGGGGAAATCTTATGGCTGAGAATTTTCGACATTGCTCGCTCTCCAAATTCGCTGGAATTTCGGTGAAAAAGAAATTAATGCAGACCCAAAAGCGTGAAGCTGCAAACCGATGCGAAAGACTGCTAGAAGGGTTCCCACCCTCTGCACATGTCTCACTAGAAAACTGAACCAACTCCGGTCGCCCTGACTTCCTTCAGCCATGACATGAGAGAAATCAGCAGGCTACCGCAGACGCAGTTTTCCTGTTGCATTAAATCGATTTGCAAAAACTCTAAAGCGAGTCTCGATCGACCGAGTTTGTCAGGTCGCTAGTTCCGGGTCTAAACCCAACTAGCTACTTCGCGGGCAATTTTGCCCCCAACCCACAAACCTACAGTTACAGGTCGATCAGCTCATACTAGGTCCTTCACAGCGGTCTGCCCAGGAGAGAGCCGGGTCAGTCAACCGTCTGCGCTGTAATTTCACTTCCAGACACCACAAGGGCTTCCTGGGGTTTCCAGTAAATGAAAACTGTTTCAACGCACTACAACCCGTCTAGGGAAGAATTAATGGTTTAACCCTATTACCTTAACACTAATTTATGGTATGGCTTCTGTAAGATTGCGGAGTGATTTCCCCCTGTTGGCGATCGGGTGAAGTTTTTCTTGGGGATGGTTTGATTGGGGCGAGAGGTTTTACAGCCCCCTAAATCCCCCAGAATTGAGGACTTTGAGCCAGATCCAAAGTAGGAAGGGTTTTCTCTAGAATTAGAGGCTGGGTGAACGATCGAGGCAATATTTGCGTCTTCTACAATATCTATGCTATAGTCTGATACTGTTCGGACGCATAGCTCAGTTGGTTAGAGCACTACGTTGACATCGTAGGGGTCACTGGTTCGAGTCCAGTTGTGTCCATCACCTAAACCCTTGTTTCTATGAGGGTTTTCGGCTTTTAAAGGGGGCGACGAAATGAAGATTCGCTCGGCTCTGGTTACGCCAAATCATGCCATTTTTACGCCAAATCACGTCACAACTGGTAGAGAATTGGTAGACCAGTGGTAGACCAGATTTCGATCAGTTTGGGTATGGAGCGGTCTAAAAAGGGCGCAGTCAAAATTGAATCAGACAAAGGCTGGTTGCGTCTCAGGTGGAGTTGGAGCGGCAAGCGGTTCACATTGGCACTGGGACTTCCGGACGACTCAACGAATCGGTCGATCGCTCAACGCAAAGCGGAAATTATTCAGTCAGACATTCGACTGGAGCAGTTTGATGAAACTCTTGTCAAATACCGATCGCAACCTTCTCAGGCTGAACGAGTGACCGCAGTAGGGCTGTTTGAGCAGTTCACTGAATACAAGCGGCGGCAAATTGACCCAGCAACGCTAGCAAAGTATGTGGGGCTAGTGGGGTACTTAAAGCAGTTTTTTAGAAACCAATTTGCTGATCAAATCACCGAAGATCAGGCATTTCAGTTTCGCGATCGGCTGCTCAAATCAATTCAGCCCGTGACGGTTTCTGAGCGACTAGGGCTGCTGCGAGCTTGCTGGACCTGGGGACAAAAGCGGCGATTGGTACAGGTTAATCCCTGGTTAGACGTAAAGCTGAAAGTACCACCAAAGCAGCGACCTCGCCCATTCAGTAAGACCGAGTGCCAGAAAATTTTGGAGGGTTTTAGAAGCGATCCTATCTACAGTTACTATGCCGATTTTGTAGAGTTTTTACTGGCGCTAGGTTGTCGGATTGGAGAGGCGGCAGGCTTGAAATGGGGGCATCTGAGTGAGGATTGCAGCTCTCTCTGGATTGGTGAAACTTGGAGCCGGGGCAAGCAGAAGGCAACGAAAACGAACCGATCCAGAGCTTTCAAACTCTCTCCACGGATTCAACAAATGCTGCTGGAACGGAAGCCGGAGGGTGTAGAGCTAACAGATTACGTGTTCCCAGCTCCCAGGGGAGGGGCAATCGATGACCACAACTTCAGAAATCGAGCGTGGAAGCCTATCTTGAAGCAGGTTGGAGTGGAATATCGAATGCCACGTAATTCTCGCCATTCGTTTATTAGTCGGGCTATTGCAGAGGGGCATAACCCGGCAGAAGTGGCAGAAATTGTGGGCAATTCGCCAAAAACTTTAATGCAAAATTATTTGGGAGTAGCAGGCAAGGCTCAACTGCCTGAACTGTGGGAGTAGAGCCTAACTGCTTTTGCGCTGCTGCTTTTGCTGGCTGAGAAGCTGTTTGCGACGTAGCTCGATGGCTCGTTGATGGGCTGCAGGATTGTGACGGTTGCGCTGCCAATCGCGCAGTAACTCCAGGTCAAAGATTAGCTTACTGCCTTCCCCCCAGTAGTGGATGCCCTCCTGAAACTGAGCCATACGGCGATCGAGGGTTCTGATAGAGATACCCAAAAGATTGGCTGCATCCTGCTTACTTCCAGTTTCTGGCAGTGCAACATCAAGTTTTTGATTAATCTGTTCTAGTACATCTGCAATCCGCTCTTGTGAAGCGGCAAGCTTGAGGAGAGCGTCAGCGAGGTTAGGGGATGGGTCAATCACGATCGCCTCCTGATGTTGCAAAACTTCCCGTGCTGCGCTCCATAATTACCGCGATAAGTTGCATTTTCAGTCGGTATATCAAAGGATGGGTCAGTCCCTCGTCTAGACAGTTCGCTAATCGTCGCATCGTGTCTGCCATCTGAGAGCGGGAGGTGTACTGCGTCAACTCAACTCGTAGTTTTAACGTGGGCGGCTGCTCTGGCTGCTCCTGGTCCCAGGTTGTTTTAGCCGATAGCTTGATCCATCCATCCTTGTCACTCATACTGTCCTCCCTAGCTGTCCAATGATTTCCCCCGATGCGTCCAGCAGCTTCCCTTGACGAGACTTGAAGGGAATTGGGCTGGGCAGTGGTCTAACATCGTCTAGCCGGAGGGCAAAGCGTCCAACTTCCCAGAAGCCAACCGATCGTTCTAGCTCGGTCTGTTCTTGAATCAAGCGATCGGTCATCTTCAGGCAGCCTGTCAGATTAGATGCTGCGATGATTTGCCCATAGGTGTGCTGTGGGTGTAGGGGGTGAACGTCCCTTCCTGCTTTGTCAGAGGAATCAAAGGCGAGAAACTGATTCCGATCAACGCCTGCCAGTACCAGTGCATTCCAAAAAACAGCCATTGTCTCAACGGTTGCTTTGGTCTTGGCTGCATGGATCAGTAGCTCTCCCCGATAATCCGTTGACCAGTGCCGGGTTTCGTATCCCTTTAGCCCCAACGCAATAAGTGAAGCCCAGGGTTGATGGAGTGTGATGATCTTCATGGCTTTGAAGTCTCCGTGCAGTGAGGCTTGGGCTGCTTCGTAATCGCTGCTAGAATGTCATCCCCAGAACAGCGATCGTCCACCATTGCTCGAATTCGGTGAATTTGACTGACTGGAATGTAAGTGGATCGCTTCCTGCCGTCGTCCATCCAGCAGTAGTAATAGGACACTGAGGGATTCTTGCGCTTGAGATTCCCCTTTCGCTCCTCAATCCAACCAACGGCTTTCCCTTTAGGGGAGTATCGCCGCTTTCGCTTCCCGTCTCCCTGCTGCGGTTGTTCTGGGGATAATCGCTGGACGAGCTTCAGGTGCTTGAACTCCACCCAGCTTTTGTAGGAATGTCCCTCGTCGATACTGGCTCCGCTGCCCAGAAGGCGATCGATCGTTCCCTGGTGGGTAGTTCCGCCAGAGTGATACTGAACCACATCACCAACCTGAAACGGCAATAAATCTTCAATCGTATGGGGCTGCTCTACCCCTGCTCCACCATAGTTCGCCCAGATCACAGGTTCTATCCCCAGAACCTCCGTCCGGGTCACTACTGCTGATCCTGAGCGGGTGGCGATCGTAGTTCCTGGCTCTGGCGTGGGTATGGCTGTTCTGGGGATAACGATTGTAAGAGAAGGTTTATCCCAGTCCGGATCGTATCCTTCCAGGTCAGGAGGCTTGACTGTCACATATTGGCTTGTGTCAAATAGTTCCATTGGTACTGCTCTCCCTAATTTTGCTGATTTAGGTTGAGACAGTGGGCGATGCCTTCAGAAACCAGGCGATCGTAGTTCAGCTCTGGATTCTCGTCTAGTGCCCTGCGTAGCAGCCTGTAGAGAGGGGCTGGTATCTCGGCGATGATGCTAATCATTTCCATCGGTAGATGCTCCTGTAAGGCGAATTCCTAATTCCTGGGCGCGTTGTTTTACCGCAGCAGAGACTGGCTTCTGCTGGTCCTGGTAGTGCCTGATTAAACCCATCAGGCTTTCTCGTTCATCAAAAATTTCAGGCGGCGGAACGGGCGGCGGAAGATCAGTCTGTGCCGTGCGCTGCTGGTGCTTCCGATATTCTTCTTCCCAATGCGCTCTATCCCGCTCGATCACTTTGAGGGCGTAGGCTCGCTCGTTGCGAATTAATTCCGTCCCTTTGAGCCTCCGGATCACAAAATCCAAAAGCTCTCTCTCTGGGGTGGGCGGCGGGGAGAGTGAGAGATCAGAGAAAGGATCAGAGAAAAGATCTGTAGAGTTGCAGGATGCTTGCTCTGTTTGCGTTTGAGGGGTGTCTGTGCGTCCATTCGTAGACTGTGTGTTTCCGATCGTGGACAACGTGCATCCATTCGTAGACAGTGTGCGTCCATTCGTAGACACTGGCACAGGTGCATCTTCGACCGTCACACCCTTATCAGTTGGAACCCACAAATCAAGCGAACCGATAATCTCTTCTTGCAGCCAGCCTCCGGCGATTAAGGCAGCTTTCGCTTTGTAGAAGGTCGATCGCCCTATCCGAAGTTTCTTGCAGAACTGGCTAACGCTTTTGATTCTGAGTTTCCAGCCGTCACGCCGCTGTGTCTTAATGTAGTAGTACAGATAGCCTGCTGCACTGATGAATCCAGCTTTATAGTCTCTGTAGAGTGTCTCGTAACGCATCTCATAGCAGGGTTCTCGCCGCTTCTTCATGGCTCCGCCTCCACCGGCACGACAACACCTAGTCCGGCGCAGGTCGAACGAATGGCAGTTAGCTTGAGTGGGTTCGCCTCACCGAACAAATGAATCTGCTTGCGATGCTCTGGGTAGAAAGGCTGTTCTAATGCACTACGATCGAGGTCAATCCATCGGCTTGCATCAATTGCACCCTGTTGATGTAAAACTTTCATCGCTCTGTAGAACCTAGAGCGGCTTGACCCGACTTTTTGACCAAGCTTTTTGATGCTGTTGCCGGGGTAAACTTGTTCGTGTTGGATTAAGTAGTACAGATACCCTGCTGGGATGAGCAGTCCCTTTCTGGAATCCTCATACAACGTCTTGCAAAACATCTCATAGCGAGGCTTGCGCTTTTGCCATTCTGAACAATGCGCTTCTAGTTTATTTTCTTTTGTCATAGAATTGATTTTGGTTGATTAGCCCCCATCCGTACTGGAAGGGGGTGCTTCTTTAGCAGGGTGTATCTAGGAGTCAGGCAGAGCGGGTCTGAAGCTGCTGTAACCGCTCCAGCTTTTCTGCCACCTCCCGCGCCATTCGTGTGTCTTGGCGACGTAGTTCAAATCCTCTCAGGACTTCACTTTTCTCGATGCCCAGAGCATCAGCGATAACTCCCAAGTTGCGCTCACTAATATGGCGACGGCTGCTCCAGGCTGTGAAATTGCTGGCATCGATTCCAGTAATTGCTTGAAGGTCGATCGCGCGTGCGTAACGGATATCTTCTGCACAAAGTCTCATAGGGGTCACGAATTTTCCTGATATATGATTCCCGATCAGGCAAGGGATAATACGAAATTATTAGAAATTATACGATCGTATTATTCAAGATTTCAAGATCCTGTGATGAATTCTCCTAAGCTGTAATTAATTAGCTGAAAATAGAATTGTTCCAATGAAGTTCTGTGAGGCATTCCGGGAGACCTTGTTTAGGTTCGACATCAAGGGAACTGATTTGGCGGTAAGAGCGGGTTTAACTCCGACCCAGATCAGTAAGTTCCGGAACGGCGAGAATTTGCGGATTGATTCAGTTGAAAAAATTTTGGATGCGTTGCCAGAGGAGGCACGCAAATATATGTTGTTGCTAGTGCTGCGTCCTCTTGATTCATCCGTGCCGCTGCCAGATCCTAAGCCTCCTGCTTAATGAGTAGAGGCGGATAAATGGGAATGGACGAGAAAAATCCTGTAGGTTGTTCTGGGGATAACGGAGCTTGAAGTGTAAGGCTGTAGGCGCTTACCCCAGGAGGGAACTGCTTCGCATCTCCCGCTGATTTGAATCTTCAAGGCGTAACTCTGTATTTCTAGAGCTTCACGTCCTGATGGGAAATCCAACGGATAATGCTTTCTCCGCCAAGGGCTTTAACAATGTCGTCGTTGGTCTGCTGGCTCTTAGACTCTGGTTCTTTCAAGGCTTTTCTGAGGGAGGATTCTAAGCCCTGTACAGTAGGAGGTTCCTCGCCTCGCTCCTGGCGAATACGAATAATTTCTTGAGCGAGTCGATAGGGTGTCCAGCCTAGCTCCTGCATCCTCGCCTCGTAAACTTCCTTCCGTCCCATCAGCTGATACATACCGTCTCTTTGCACTATAAAGAATAGCCTATGGGGCGGTAGGTTGTCGGTCAGTTAGTCTTTATCGTAAAGGTCTAAACCTAAACCAAATTTGGCGGCGGCTCGTCTGAATGCCATTGATTCTGCATTACTAGAAGGATCGCCATAGCTGCCACAATCCAGTAATTCCTGTCCGCTGGCTGTCCTGGTAAAGTCCCCCTCTTGCGCGTGAATGATCAGTGAATAAGTCAGTACAATTCGATCGCCAGTCGTCTGGATGTGGGTGATCTTGCCTTCCCACCCTGGCGCGTAGTAGTCCAGCAATCGGGCGACGTGATACCAGGGAATGTAAGGAATGTAGGTGATTCTGCCGCTTCGTCTGTCCTTCTTCTCTAGCCTACTGATAAATCGTTGGGGAATGGGTTTGGCAAGGTCATTGAGGATGGCGGCGATCGGTCGTCTGAAGGGCTGATGTCTAGCTTTGCTCTGCGTCTGGTCGTGCATAGTGGGTTTATCGGATGTAGACATAAACCTTGCCGCCTGCTTCGTGCGAGTAGTAGGAGTTGATGAACGCATCGTTGGCGATCGCTTCCCAATCGATGTATTGGTCGAGTGTTGCCCAGTCAAATACCTGGATTCCCTCAGCCGCTTCTGCAATGTGCAAATGCTCCTGACAAAAATCCTCCTCACTGTCAAAGGCTCCGATGTAGTAATCCTCAAATTGGTCTAAGTCTGCATCGCTGCCCAAATGAGCAAAGTACCCTTCGATCGCCGCAGCTCCGTACTGGTGGATCAGGTTGGCTGCTTGGGCGATCGTCTCCAGGTCAGAACAGCAAAGGCTGGGAAAGTTCTCAGTGTCATCAATCCGCCACTCTTCAGCATCCCAGTAAGGTGAGTGGTGAAGCATATAGTCGATCGCTAGCTGGATGTCGTCTGCCTGAATTCCCTCGAACAATTCAATCCAAACGCCTCTTAATTTGCCTCGGTTGTAGGCAGCAAGGTCACAGAAATAAATTCTTGGTGTCATCGATCTGCTTGTTGCTCTGAAGTGATGTCCGGGGCACTACTTCCGGTTAAGTGCGGCTGGTTCTACTCGTCGCCTTCGTCCTCTTCTTCCTCTTCTTCCTCTTCTTCCTCAAGCTGAATCAGACGATCAATTGCGGCTTCCAGATGGATACTTGCGCTGTCTAGCTCATCTGCTAGTTCGTCGTCGTATGCCTGGTCGCGGAGTTCAACCAGGCGATCGTTAATGCGTTCAAGCTTGGTTTTCATGGCTTATTCCGTGATTGATGATTTGCCGTTTCGGGTGCTGACAATCTTTCCGGTCTTGTCAATGAGCAGAGTTTTGGAGTGATGCCAGCCTCGGCAGTCGTCTGTGTTGGTCAAGGTGTCGCACTTTTTTAGCTCAACCTGTGCCCCATGTACTTTCCAGTGGTCATAAGCAACGAGATCCCAACCTGCTTGCATATAGCTCTCAACAGTTCGGCGGATAGGTGCGGGGGCATCATTCCATCTGCGTTTGTTCCAGTGCGTGACCTCTGCCCGTCCTGGGCGGTTGATGAGATAAGGCGTTGTGGGGCGTTTCTCAATGTGCTGCTGGCAAACTTGCTGGACAATCTCGTTAATGCTGCTCAGCCAGTAGACTGCTTCTGGATCTGTCGCGCTAAGGTTTTCTTGCATCAGGTTTCTAAAGGCGATCGCCTCTTGTCCTGTACAAACCTTGAGATCAACCGAGCTTCTAAAACTCCTCACAGCTTTTGCCAGTAAATGTCTGTTGCTTTGCTTGAATTCCTGGTAAATCTGCTCTAGAAACTGCGTCATCGCTATGACTGATTGATTTGTCGTTTGTCCGGGGCACTACTCCCGGTTAAGTGCATCGGTTCTAGAATTCGCCTGCCTCTGCCCAGTCGCAATCGTGGTAGTTAAAGCGGTTTGTTTGAGGCAAAATCCATTTAATTTGCAGTGTTCCAGGACTGGTCTTAATCAGTTCCTTCAATCGCTCTAGGTAGCCTGCAAGGTACACATCATCGTCTTTCTTTGCTGGGCTGTATCCTAGTGCTGCATTGCTGGCTCCATCTAGGTAAGCTTCTGCTGTTGCCTTTTGCTGCTGCTCTGTGCGTTCTTGCTCGTGCTGGAATGAATCGAATGGTGTCATGATGAGTAATTGAAAATAGTTGTTTTGAGCTTCTGGAGAACGCTGGAATATTAGGCGTTGTATCTAGGGGCTTTTTTCTTGCGTTCCTGGTCGCGTCTGTAGCGTTGAATCTTACGGTGGGCTGTTTGGGCTGCCGAATGATCGAGCGGTGGGGGCGGCTGTAACATTCGCAGGATTAGGCGGTTTTCTTCACTAGGCTGCTGCTGCATCTGGCTCTACCTCCTGCTGCTGCAATTGATGAGCGCAATTGAGAACGAGATGAAGGAGCGCATCAAACTCCCATACCTTCACTTCATACGCGCAACTAGTGAGGCGATCGCCTTCTCGCACCGTTGCTCGGATGTCGTAGGTGTTGTACTTCCGCCGAATGCGAGATAACCAAGCCGCTGCTATCTCCTCAGACTCGAAACCAAAGTAGGCACACTGGATTTTGTCTTTCCGCCCACCTTTGCCCGGTTTCTTCAATGCCCGATAACAAACAGACAAACGAGGATGGATATTCAGCATTGAATACCCGTCTTTTAGCACTGCAACTTTAGACCGAATCATGCTTAAAACCTTGAGTTCATCTGAACTAATTATAGTGCTACAGCACTGTAAAATACAAGTCAAATGTACTATAATTTAAGAAGGAAGTTGAGGGGTGAAACGATGACCAGCCGCCGATTTTACACACGCGAGATCCAGGGCGAACTACTGTGCCAGCTCTGCCTGCGTCGCTCCTGCGATGCTTCGATCGCCCAACAATGGCTGCTGAGATATGGGGTGAATGTGAGGTTTAGATTCACCCGTGATCGCTGGTATTGCTCGGACGTGTGGTTGTGTGAGACTGAACAGCACCGTAAGCTGGCGGAAAGACTGACGTGCCACTGTGGTAAGAACTAGGGCGGCTCTGCCACCTGCCCCGCTCGGCGGGGCAACCCCAAGGGACTACACGGCTGACCAATAGCCTATGTCTACTGGTTCGGGGGCGGTGGGTGGGGGAGTGGGGCGGGTGCTGTGGCGAGGATTTAATTGCATTTAAAGCCAGCGCAGCGTGCCGCAGAATAAGCGGGTAAGCTGAACAACACTTCACAAGCAACCTCCCGAAGGGGCGGCAATAACGCAGAAGCGAAGCCGACCTCAATGAAACTGGTATCTGGTAATCTATTGGCTGTAAGGATTATGGAGTCTTGGGAGAGAAGCTAGACTTCGATCGCAGTCACTCTGATTCAGGACAATATCTCTACGGCTCTCCTGGCACTTCTGACAAGGTGAGTTTGCTGGTGGGGCGATCGCCTTAAGCCAATAAAAATGCCCCCTTATGAATTGGAGGCGGTTTACTAAAAAAGTTTGGATTGCTTGTCGTGATGATACAAGCCTTTCTATAAAACCAAGGTGCAGCGAGCATAAGGAACCGCCCAGTCATTGCTAGGCTAACCTTTGGCGGCGAACTGTCTGAGATTATCGATATAGCGATCGATCGCGTGATCCTTGAATCGTTGACTAATGAAGTTGAGGCTAAACCGTTGCCCAATTCGGACCTCTTTGTCTACAGCCCGATAGCCCTGCCACGGTCGCGGTAATTCTGGTACAAGATCCATGCCGTTAACAATCCGATAGCTATCGGGAACTCGGCGGTTATAGGAATCTCGGAATCCGTCATTCCCCACTTTAGGTGCGCCATAGGTGTAGGCTTCGATAGTGACCTTATCGGAGAAATTGTACTGAATATCGACAGCACACAAGGTTGCCAGTGCGCCTCCTAAACTATGTCCCGTTGCAACCACACTAGATACCGTGCTCTTGTTGATATAGTCGTGAATTCGATCTCGTACTGAAAAATAAGCAGCGATAAACCCGCTGTGCATGAGTGCTCTGGAAGCACTGGGACCACTGTAGGGATAGGTTTTTCCCTGGGGTTGAACAATCAACTCACGAATTACGTTTTGGTCAAACTGGGCACGCTCTAATCTAGTATTGAAATCCGTTTCCCAGTCCTCGGATGATTGACTGCCTCGAAATACAATGGTAGCTACCGTTCCTTCTGTAAGAATCGCGCACTGAGTATCCGTCTTCGGGTGATCGATCAGGATTGGTTCTACTGTGATGCCATCGAAGCGGATGCCTTGAAAGTTTTCATAAACCTTTTGGCAGAAGATGGCATATTTTACAGCTTTTGAATAATCGATTGGCATAATAACCCTCTGCGGTGATTCAGCGGTTTGTCAGTGTTGATTACGATAAAGACCAGCCGATTTCCGGAAATCCGTATATTAACCTTACCTTCTCCGATCTAACTTGACAGAGATAGGGCAATAGCTTATATCGAACCCGCTTAGTGCAAGCATCGTAGCCTTTTAAGCTTTGTATAGAAGTTGTTTCTCAATTAGCATTTTCACCGTCATAACCCCAATGGGTACGATCGCAAATAGGATAGAGCTAAAGTGAGAAATTTTTACGCTCGGATAAGCTTAATTTTTTGTAAATTAAACATGCAGTGATATTAATAGAAGCTAATTGCTCTATAACTAATGCATGGGCGAAAGCCTGTGCCTGTTAAAAGACTGAGTTGGGCAACGCCGGACGAATCCGCTTTTCAATATCTGCTTCAGGGGCAATCATTCAATCTGCAATGTGTCTGACTTCAGTTCGGCTAATGAGATGGGCAAAAGAGCCATTAGTCAGGCGATCGTTTTTGCCCCTCATCAAACAATTCATTACACTGAACGATCGCCCGAATGTCTTAGGAGAACACGCTTTACAGCAAAAAAGCTGGAGCCGAGGCCCCAGCCACAACAGACCAAGGAACCGCTAGTGAACTAACCGCAGCCTAGAGCCGCGAGACGGCACACCCAAGCAAAACTGACCCACAGGCACAACACAAGGCACAGAGGCAGCAAACCGAGCCGGACCAGAAGACACACAGCGAACTAACACTGAGTAACCGACAACCTGCGCCCACCGGACACAAAACTCGCGCGGCTGCGACTCAAACCACACCTCAGCCACAAAACCTGTGAAAGAGCGGTCAGACTCCCGCCAGAAGCACTCGACTGCGCCAAACTCAGCAGCCAAAGCAGAAACAAAAGCAAAAGGAACAGAACGCTGCATAACAAAGCACCACGTAACAACCCTAAATGAAAGCGAAGGGAGTCAAGTGTTTCTGAGCCACTCAGCTTCTGAAAATGTCGCAACATCTGAGAGGTCAGCAAGAGCTGTGCCCTTGACCCCGTAGCTACACTAGAAAACCCTGCGTGGTGCGATCGCCGCTATTTGTTCGTAGGCAGGTTAAACCAGGAGGATAAGCATTCTGAGCAGTCATGCCTTCTTTTGCTAATACAATTTCATATCCAGTCATCCCTTCCTGCCATCAATCGCTTCTACCCGTGATATCCTGACTCAGCAAAAGGTGGTGGAGGCAAGTTATGAGCGAAGCAGAACAAATGTCATTGTTTGAAGCAATGGATAGTTCCACCAGCCGCTTTGTCAGACAGCCTAAACCTTTGAGGATTAGTGCGATCGCCCTAAATGAATGGAAGCAGCGCATCTACGAGTATCAGACCCAGGTTCGCGTCACTCCGCCCCAGGCTGAGGTTAATCTGTTTGGTGAGCCGATTGAACTGCCAGTAGCCGATCGCCTTGACCCTTTCACCATGCGGCAGCAAAACATTGAGTTCTGGCGGTGGAAGAACAGCGACCAAGGAACGGCTGCCCTGTATTTTGTGATTGACTACGAGCTGCCTATCCTGCTGTACGTGGGTGAAACCGTTAAGTCTGGGCAGCGTTGGAAGGGCGAGCATGGATGCAAATGGTATTTAGACCACTACTGCTCTGCTAACTCTTTGCACAAGATCAAGACTGCGATCGGCATTGCCTTTTGGTCACAAGCACCCGCTGCGACTCGTCCCCGGCAGCAGGTTGAATCCGATTTGATTTATAAGTGGCGATCGCCCTTTAACAAAGAGAACTGGGTGTTCTGGGGTACGCCGTTTGTTCCACCGAAGCAGGGGTAGGTGAATCTCAAACAGGGAACGCTGCATGTGAATCGAAAGAAGCGAGGCCCTCCAGCAACGCATCCGCTGCAAGGAGCCGAGTTACGCGCACTGCGCCAGTTGAAGCGAGAGTATTCGGATTCGCCCTACCTGTTCCAATCGGAGCGTAAGGGTCCGATAAGCGATCGGACAGCACGAGCGATCATTGCTAGAGCAGGAGAGTTAGCTGGACTGCCATTTTCGGTTCACCCGCACATGCTGCGCCATGCAACCGGGTACTATCTGGCATCCAATGGGCAGGACAGGCGAGCTATTTAAGGCTACTTGGGACGATCGGAACATTCAGCATACAGTCCGATATACCGAATTAACTCCAGGACGGTTCAAAGATTTCTGGAGTGATTAGCCTTGCCTCTCAAGCAATTTAACGATCAGGGGGAGGGCAAGCTGTAAAATAACTCGTCGATAAGTAGGAGAAGTGAGGCTTTGATTAACAGATGAGATGATTTACAGGAATCCTGGCTGATGAGCTTGGTTTTATCGGGAGGCGGTCAGATGTAAGCAATTGGTCGTTTCTGAGACACTGTCCACTGTCACACCGTAAATCGTCACTTTGTCGAAGACAGATACTGAAATTTCCTACCGCGATCGCAAAAACTCCTGCTAATAACACGTTGCAGAACTCTCCTGCTGAACGGCTGCAAGTAGCCTTTGCAACACGACCAATATCTCCAATAGTCCGCTCCAGCAGGCTTGTTAGCCTGCTAGAAGCGCTATAGTTGCACCTTAATCTGAGAAAGATCAACCTCCTCTGACTTGATTGCTCGAATATACTGGAATTTCCATACTTCAGTATTTTCAATTATTCTAAAACCTGCTAGTTTAAGTCCTCTAATAAATCCTTGAAGATCTTTAATGTGGGATGTTACCTCGTAAATCCAGAGTTGCCCATCGAGTTTAAGTGTACGGGCTGCTTCTCGAATGTAATCAGCGGTATTCAAACCCATCAGTGACAGATTAAACATGGCAACATCCAGACAGTTATCTTCTAAAGGCACACGAGCCACATCGCACTCGATGACTGAGTTATTGAGTGCGATGAAATCAAAGCTATGAACTGTATGCTTACCGATAAGAGCTTTAGCTATCAGCGCTTCCCCACAGCCAAAATCTGCCACAACTAGATCAGATCGCTTCTGAAGCCACTTGATAGCCTCCTCGTAAGGAATAACTGCCCAGGTCTTTCGAGCCTCTTGATAAAGCGTATGATATTGCATCCACTCTTCTGGATTGCCTTGTAAACGTTCGTAGGTAGTATGACTATAACTGCTATTCCAACGGGCATTCATACGGCTGAAGTCGCCGTATTGAACATTACGTCGTTGGCGATCTATAGGATCAGCATCTGGAAGTGGAACAAAAATTCTAGGACGAATAATTGACTTCCGTTCACCTATTTTCAATCGTTCTAGCCACTTCCGCAGATCTCGGAATGCTTGAGATTCAGTACGTAGCTGACCTTCAGGCATTACACCATCAACCGCAGCGTCGGCAACTGTCTGTTTGTTTTGTAGCCTAGCTAAACGCCCCTCATCCCAACTCCAATGTTCTCCATCATCCAAGCCATACGTTACAGGCATTAGGATTGTGAGGGTATCGTGGACTTGTCCCTGCCGATTCAATCTTCCTTCCAGTTGCTCTAGTTCAGCGCTTGTCCAAGGTGGAATATTGAGGATGAGACGATCGCAAACTCGTTGAAAGCCATCAACACCAGTAGCCATAGCACTACTGGCAATTAAAACGTCAATGGAGCCGTCAATAAAATTGTTACGACCACTTTTATCGCCTCCCATATGAAAACCAACAGTCCATCCGTCTGCCTCGATTGCCTCTTTTAGCTGATCGACGATGCCCTCAACATAGTGGGTGTAAACAATAGTTTTGGGACGGAGTTCTTTGAGAATGGCTGGAATTCTAGCACAGGTAAGGATCTGCTCCATCTTCAAGATAGACGTGCCTTCTTCGCGAATTTTATCAACTAAATGGGTACAGTCAATTGGAAGTCTAACTTTATTGATTTTGATTTTGGGTTTGACTCTAGAACGAATGCCCAGAGTTACAAACGCCTGATGTAGTCGCATACAGTTATTAAGAGTAGCTTTCTCATTTAAGTCAGGGCGTTCTACACCTGTTACCAATTCAACCAAGCTTTTCCCTTCTTTTAGGTTGTTAATAACGGGAGTTGCACTCATGCCAAGCACATGAAGATTAGGATTCTTCTCTGCTGCGTTGGTAATCAAGGCAAGAACCATCTGCCGCCGTTTGGATGGATCGTCACCACGTTGTTTGCAACGATGAATCTCATCCACAATGATGAAGTCAATTTGATATCGCTCTAACAGTTGCCTAATGTGAGCAGGCGTTGAGGGTTGTTGGAACATCTCGTGATTTAAGAGGATGTAATGATGCCCCTCCTTAATATTGGTCCAGTAAGGATTAAAGTTTTTGATTGTAACTTGGCTATCCGGGAAAACATGTTTGATTTCTCCATGCCAATTTGGCACTGTATCTAATGGACAGATGATGATTGTGAGATGAGCATCAATGATGCGACTACTAAGAATGCCACCAATCGTCTTACCTGTTCCCGTCAACGAAAGGTTTAACATTCGCTGCTGGTTACGTAAATTCACCGCAGCCAATTTTTGCATTAAGTTTGGAGGTGTGACTTTGCCATCAACTCGGAATGCCCAGCCTGACGGAATTGTCATATCTCGTGCTTGGCTGTATTCGTCAAGAAATTGATCTCTCACTTGACGACCATAGCCTTCATCCATAAAGGTTTCAATCGCTTCAACGGCAGATTCATCTTCAAAAACTTCTGCCCAAATTCGATTGCGTCTAGAAGCAATAAAGAAGTCAATCGCTTCTTGATCAGCCGAAGCAACAATTTCGCTGCTCAAAAATTCCAAACTTTTCCGAATCTTTATTTTAGGCAACTCATTAGACTCGTTAAGTTGCTCTTGAGAAGTACCAGTTGTTTCAAAGGTTTCAGATGCCTCAGATATGCTCAGTGATGGAATAGTATCGACAATCTGTAGTTCTGTATCAGCTTTAAGAACATCAACTGAATTAACTTCAGTCTCAGATATTTTGGCTTCCCTACCTTGAATTACATCTCGAAGCTTTTGTCCTGTCAGCTTACCCTTTATAATGTTTTTAACAATTCTAAGTCCTTCAGTATTTTGTGTATCTAAAACACCCGACTGTTCAAATATTTTATATAATTCAGCCTGAGTTAGGTTTGGAACATGGACTTCTAAACTAGCAACAAACTGACGAATAGCCTCTAGAGTCCAACCCGAACCACAACGCGCACATCCACTATTGCCCCGACTCCAAGAACTTCTAGTAATACTAGTTATTTTAGTTTTCCATTCATATCCATCAATAGGACATTTAAACCAAGCGTCTTGGTTTGAACCTCTAGTTAGCTTGCTAGGATTTAAGCCAAGACTAGTATTTTTGCCATAATCCCAATACTGAGCTACATAGTTAGGGTAAAGTCCGACCAAAGATGTAGTTTCAGTAGCGACTAAACCTCTGCAAGCTGGACAACCGCTATTACCTTTTTTCCAAGCTGATCTAGCAATTGAAGTAATAGGCGCGACCCACTCATAACCATCAATAGGGCACTTGAAGAAGGCTTCTTTACTCGATCCAATAGTCAATTTCGTTGGATCAAGCTTCAGTTCGCTATTTGCTTCGTAGAACCAATACTTAGCAACCTCTTCAGGAAATTCAACCGCTATAGGTTCTCTACGTTGCCACTCACTACGCCTACGTTCAGCAGTCCCATTGCAAACCCGACAGCCAGCATTGCCCTTTGACCACTGCTGATTGATTGTTGAGGCAATGATTGACTGCCATTCATTGCCATCATGAGGACACTTAAACCAGGCTTTTATATTACTTCCAAGAGATAATTTATCCGGATCTAAATTAAGTTTTTGATTCTTTCCGTAATCCCAATATTGCTCGATAAGATCTGGATAGATTTCTGTAAGAGTAGGTTGCTTTTTAGCCTTTTTCTTCTTCCCTGCACACACTGGGCATCCA
This sequence comes from Leptolyngbya sp. ST-U4, assembly GCF_039962215.1. Lineage (NCBI taxonomy): Bacteria > Bacillati > Cyanobacteriota > Cyanophyceae > Leptolyngbyales > Leptolyngbyaceae > Leptolyngbya > Leptolyngbya sp. ST-U4. The sequence continues at coordinate 117,909 of NZ_JAMPKZ010000011.1, read as the reverse complement.
CTTGTACCGTACCTGTCCCAACTGTTTGTAATATCATTTGGCTTCTTCTTCCAAGAATGACCATCAATAGGACATTTAAGCCAGAAAAACTGTGTGGCACTCCCAGCAGAAACTTCTCCAGGATTGAGATCCCCATTTCTCTCGTAATCCCATAATTCTGCAATTCGTTCTGGATAAAGGGCGGCTAAGCTTCTTGAATAAAGTTCTTGTTTGGCACGTTCTTCCTTTTCTCGATCAAGCACCGCTTCTACTTTCTCCTGCTCTTTCAAATACTCATGAAATGCAGGATTAGAATTGAGAATTTGTCTTACTCTCTCTCTACTAATGCCGTATTTATCTCCTATTTGTTGTCTGTTGAGTCCTTGTTTATAAAGCTCTAAAAACTGATTGCTCTTCTCAAGATTTTCTTGCCTTAGTTTTCTTACCTTCGGTGCGTCATCTTTCACTTCTTGATCTACTTCAAACAAAATCTCTACTTTTCCATCATTTTGTTTTTGCCAAAGCTCGCAAACAGCCTGACCTAATTCTGTTAAAGAGACTTGAGCGTCCTTTATTTCGACAAGACCTCTATCCTGGAGATTAAATACTGTGCTTTTAACAGAGCTAAATTGCTCTATTTGTAAAGAGGATAAATATAGTGATTTAAGAATAAGCGTCTGGTTCTTACCAAATCCTTTTGTAGCTTCTTGGATCTTGTGTGCATTATCCATAGCTTAATCTGAACAATTAGAGGTGCTTATGTATTGATTTTAGGCTTCACACATCAGTCTGCCCTTCTACTACTCAGAATTCACTAAACTTTAATGCTTTCAGGCAATTCGAGCAAACAAATTTACATTCCTGGCTAATGCCCGTGAGAGCCTATCTTGAAAACAGCATTGGAGTAGCTTGATACTGCTTCCAACAGACAACGCTGAGGCTATCACCCTACAAATAAACCAGCAGTCGGGTAAAGGAGAAGGTTTTAGATATATCCCCCTCCCTCCCCTTAGAACCGTACGTACAACTTTCACTGTATACGGCTCAAGCAATGTCTTGAAATTCAGTGTCTCCGATTCTTAACAGTCCTTGCGGACTGTCCTGACGGTTACGTTTGCAAGCCGAAGCTTACACCTAACTTTTCCCAATCAGTTAAGTTTCATCTCACCTGCACTCAAGCTATCACCTGTCCCACGTCTGCACCCTTTCGGGTTAGGCATTCGCCCTATCTACCGCGTTATGGATTCCGCTTGCCTTTCGGCTGCCAGCTTTCGCTTCTTGGGGCATCCTGTTCCCGCTAGAGATCTAATCGTTCGGGGCGGCGGGTTCAACTGGCAGATCGTTATCAGGCAATTAGGAGAAGGGGAATCGCTTCATTTTTCTGTAACCGCTTCTGAATTCCTTCTGGTCATTGCCCAATGTACTGACTCATCACGGGGCCTTTCTGGCTTTGAGTTTCTCTAACACTTAACTGATGGGACTGTAGACTAGTCGTGGATAATGGCCTTTATCACCAGCTTCTTGATAATTAGGCTTAGTGGCAGCTTGCTTAGCTTTCCACAGAATTTAAGGCAAAGTAATTATGTTTGAAGTTGAAGGATGAATTTCCCGGCACAGTTTCAAAAGGAGTTTACTCTACCACAAGCCAAAAAAGATGTGTAGTTTTGCGATCGCCTTACTTTACCAAGGGGGATTTGCTGATCCATACTGACAAGAAGGGCGAAACAGTCTTCCAGCTATTAGGACAGGGAACACTACAAATGCCCTACCCTTGAGAGCCTATGTCCAGCTCACCAGACCCCCACTACCTGCCCCAATGCCAGTTCTGCCAGTTCTACACTCATAACCCGCATCTACGCTGTACCATTCATCCAACTGGGGTGGAATCAGAGGACTGTCTCGATTTTGTGGCGATCGCCCAACTCCCTGAACCTGAAGAACAGTGGCAACCAGAAGGGGCAGCGTATTACAACGGAGAGTTAATTTTGCAGCCCAAGCAACGCACTTCGGTAGAGCAGATGGAGCTACTGGATACCCATCCTCTTTTTACGGGGCGATGTCCTGCATGCGAGATGCCGATCGCCCCACTACAGCCAGCTCAGGTTCATTGGGATTGCCGGAATTGTGGATGGATAGATGACTCTGTATAGGCGATCATCACCCCTGCTCAACGAAAAGGCTTAATTTGTAAAGCTCCAACCTTGATCAGTCGTAGATCCATTATCTAGATTGCGACCGGATAGTTCGCAGTCCCACAATTGCAGAGGTGCTCCATTTGATCGCCCTGGTGCGCCTGCAACATCGATGCACTTCCCAGATAGAGCATTGCGAATAAAACCGTTGCTCGTAATAGTCCATTGCTGGTCGGTTACAGAGCCATTGTCAGCATTCCGTCCAGAGAACTCACAATCCCAAAGTATCAGACGTGCCCCATTCGACCGCCCTGGTGCGCCCCCGACATCAATGCACTTGCCGGACAAAGTATTTTGGATAAAACCACCGCGAGTTAAAACCCACTGTTGGTCTGTTGGTGAACCATTGTCAGGGTTGACCCCAGAAAGTTCACAGTCCCACAGTTGCAGCGGAGATCCATTCGATCCCCCTGGTCCACCTGCAACGTCAATACATTTACCAGACAGTGTATTGTTCAAAAATTGTCCACTGGTAATCTGGGCTTCACTCGGTTGATTAAGAACTGCTAGAGCAGTCAAGCTTAGACCAACAACCAGTGAACCAGACACAGCTTTTGCAAAGCCTTTCATTACAAATATCCTCTGTTCTAGTTGGTTCTCAGTTCCAGCGAAGTTGAGGCTGTTGCATCTTCTGAAGGAGAACTTTTAGGCGATCGCTGTTGCCAGGCTTCACCTACGCAGCAGATGTCAAACTACAGCAGGAGACTGATTCAACTCCCACCCTACTCAGGCTGAATTCTGCAATCTCCTCACAGTCGTTAGAGGAACCGTTAGAGGATAGGAATGATCTGTGTTAGAGATTCCAATAGGCAACAATCGCTCCCAAACAAAAAATCCGCCCAGACACGCTGAACGGACTCATAGGGAGGGATTGAAGTTCTTACTGGAGAGGCTTAAACCATCGTAACCGGACGTTTTCCATAGTTCCGAGGTGAACTAATTGCCTCCGGTGGAACAAGCTCTGCCAGTGTCTCTAGCTCATCTTCCAGATAGCCTTCCGGCAGCGATTCATGCTGTTCATGCTTCAGCAAGGCGAACACAGCGAGGCGATCGGGTAACTGACGGTAGCGCAATTGGGGCTGATAGCCTGCTTCAATCAGCGACTTCATTACATTGGCGATCGGGCGATCGTGAATCGCAGACAGTTCGACGCTGAGCCAAACTTCGCCTCGCTGCGGTGGGAGGCTTGGCATTTCAAAGTCATGAGCGGTAAGTTCTGAATTTGCATTCATAGCGTTTTCCGTTTCCTCTTTGGACAACTTGAACTAAAACTGCGCCTGCATTGATCGCGTATTGCTGGCATTGTACCTGTGCCTGTTCTAGGCTATCTGCCCAAACATAATCAGACCAATCCTCGCTGCTGCCTTCAGGGTCTTCGAGATAGCCACCTGTGCCGCTATACGGAATCTGTGTACCGTTGGATAGAACGAGATAAAGGATTCCTCCCACTACAACTGTACCAATGCAGTAAGGATTCGCCGCACAAGCCGCTGCCGCTGCCGTTTGAGCCTGAGCTGCTGTTGTCGTGGTCGTGATGACCTGGCAGGAGACGATCGCGCCAGCAATGAGTAAGGCATTAACGCGGTAAAACATAATCCTGTCTCCTAATCTGTCCGTCTTGAATCTGGAGGAGGATGCTGCGGTCTGGGTCCCACTGCATTGGAAATCGATAGCTTCCATCAGGGATATCACCGTCGAAAACGCTGCGAACAGGTACAGGCTGGTTATATGTGCCGTATTGGTCTTGTCCACCTCCAAGCTGATTCAGTTGGTTTAGATGCTCTCTGCTGACAGGCGGACGCGGGGGAAGTGATTGCCAATGCTCGCCGGGATACTGCTGCTGTTGGTGCCAGGGCGTCTGCCATTGTTGAGCCTGAGCCGCTGCGGGAATGAGAATGATCAGTGACGTGAGGGCAATGCTTAAAGGTTGCATGGCTCCTCCTACTGCTGTACTGGGCGATTAAAGAAGTAGTCCTGGCGGACAATCTGACCGTTTTGCACCTCATACAAGATGTGAATCTGGTCGTCCCACTTTGCCCGATAGCCATGCACTCCGTCAGGGACACCGCTGCCCCAGGCTTGCTCTGCTGACACAGGTTGCTGATAGTAGCCGTTATCGTCCTGCCCTCCGCCGAGCTGATGGATATAGCTAAAGCTCTCGCGATCAATGCCGCCGCGAAAGGATTGGTAAGGGGTTGATGCCTGCTGCTCCTGCGGGAAGGGGTTCCACCATTGCGCTTTTGCAGTTTTGGGAATGAGAAAAACAGCCAGCGAGACGGTAGCTCCGCTCACGAGCAAAGCTCGTACCGCTAGCAGAATGAAAGCTTTGTACGTCATGCTTGAAATAGCTCCTGTTGGGAGTCGCCAGGGGGGAAGGGTCTCAAGCTGTCCCCTCTGGGCAACTGTGAAAGAAAACAAGTAAGTGAAATTCTGGAAGTTCTAGAAATTCAGTCGATTCGTTCGTAAGCTGCCTCGATTGCGTCATCAATGCAGGGTGAAGCATCATCATCAGCCGATCGCAGGGCTTTACGGGCATGGAGTCCGCTGGTAAGTTTGCTCAGCATCCGGTGGTCAGAGTCGTCTACAAAGTTCAGAATCTCGCTCACCTGCTGATCTTCTTTGCGTTCGATCGCGTGCTTGAGCTTGGCAATCCGTTCATCCCCTTCGCGGGTCAGTGCGCCGACTTCTGCCAGCAACTCATCCTCCAGTTCTTCGGCAGGGGCGAGAGACGGGGAATTCTGGAAACTCTGGAATTTCTGAAGCTCTTTGAATGCTCCAGCTTTCCGCATGGCGCGAATTTTCTCCACAAATTCAGATCCCTTGAGCCGTCGCCGTTCACCTGTTTCGGCGTGGTAGAGACTTGCTTTGGTTGAGATGTGCCTGGCGCAAAGCGAAAGCAGCTCAATCTGCCAGTCTAAGAAGGGACCACTTGAGGGAAGGACAATTTCAAACGCCTGATAGACGAACTCTGCCCAGTTCTGAACCGTTTTCTCGTTGACTCCCCAGGCATTCGCAAAGTCAGCGATCGGCGTTAGAGCGTCAGAACTCTTGATTGGCTTGATTTGTGCCATGATTGCTCCTTCTGGAAATTCCAGAAATTCTGTAAGTTCTGCACTAATGGTAATGCACTATGATGTAGAGTCAAGCACCGTAGGTGACTTTATGGGAAGCTGCATTGAAACAAATTGCAAAGGAGTAGGATCAATGGCGATGTCAGCAAATGGCGGAATGGCAACGAAGAAGCCTCAAGTCACGGTGTATGTGGCGGACGAAGTAAATGCAGCTCTGGACAAAGCAGCAGGCGATGAGCGACGTTCTCGATCGCAGATGGCAGCATTGTTAATAGAAGAAGCTCTGAAAGCGAGAGGCTATTTGCCCACAGACTCGACTGAGAACTAATCTCCAGAACACCCGGAGCAAGCCGCATGACTCTCACCCCCTGCCGATGGACATTGGATGACTATCACCAGATGATTGCTGCGGGTATCCTGGCGGATCGTCATGTTGAATTGTTAGATGGAGTCATTGTCGAGATGTCGCCAGAAGGCATACCGCATTCGTACTTTAGTGATCGTCTGGCAAACGATCTCAGAACTGCTCTTGTAGGACGGGCACAAGTCAGAGAAGCCAAACCGATTACCTTACCCGATGCGTCAGAGCCAGAACCAGACATCGCGATTGTTGAGCCACTAGATGACGTTTACCTTGACCACCATCCCTACCCTGAGAACGTTTTTCTGCTGATTGAATATGCTGACTCCAGCCTGACCAAAGACCTGGAGATCAAGAGCAAAATCTATGCCAGAGCAGGGATTGAGGACTATTGGGTAGTGGATCTCAAAAACCAGCGATTGATTGTCTTTCGCTCTCCTGACCTTGGTGAGTACCAGCAGCGCAATACGCTTACTTCAGGCACAATCTCCCCTTTGATGTTCTCAAACATCACCCTTCAGGTAGCTCGGTTAATGAAACGCTAAATACAGAGGCGATCGCCTTTCCCTGCATTGTCCTACACTGTCCTACAGACAGTCCGATAGAAGACAGGACAATGACCAAAACCACCGTAGATGAACTTCCTGTTTCCCAGTTGCCCGATCGCTATGGCATCTCCCGCTCCGTTCTCTACACACGCATTAATGCTCTGAAGATTAAGCCTGAGCAGCGCGGTAATAAATCCTATGTCAACAGTAAGCAACTGAACTTACTCGATCGCCTACATGATCACATTCAGAAGGGCGGCAGTACAGCCGAGTTTCTAGTGTCAGCCGGACTATCGGACGAACAGACCGGACAGACTGTAGGACAGTCCGACGAACAGACCAGACAGTTAGCCCTGAGTGATTCTGCACCACTGCTGCTGATCATTGATGCTCTGGCTGAGAAGTTGGCAAACCAGCAAATGAGTGATCCGTTGGCTAATCTAAGAGCGATCGAGGAAGCGGCTCATCACGGGTGGCTGCTGTCGTCGAGTCAATTGGCTTCGCTGCTGGGGTTAAGGTCGCTGCCGGGGAAGTCGTTCGAGCGGTATGGGTTTAGCTTTAGTCGTGCTGGGCGGAATGGGGCGGAGATTGCATGGAGGATTACTAAAATTCAGGCTGGGGAAGGCGATGGCTTAGAGTTTTAGAAGATAGCCCCAATCACTAAAACAAACAGTCTATGAAGAACTTCAAATTCTCTTGCCTGCTGCTCATGGTGATTGCACTGTTGGGCTGCCAATCTCACAGCAATCAAACAAACTCATTTCCTGTTCAGTCCACCACATCTCAAGGCGAAGTTGCTCAAGTCGTGAATGTTCATGATGGAGACACAATGCGCGTACTTCTGAATGGGAAAGAAGAACGAATCCGACTCTGTGGCATTGATGCGCCCGAACTTAAACAGCAGCTTGGAGAGGCAAGCCGAAACAACCTGCGATCGCTTGTTAATCAGTCCAGCAATCAAGTCAGGCTAACCGTTGTGGATGTCGATCGCTATGGTCGAGAAGTCGCAGAGGTTTTCAGCCTGAGCGGAACTGTTCTAAACGTCGAGCAGATCAAGAGCGGCAATGCCTATCTGTATAGGCAATATGCTTCTAACTGCCCTCACAAAGCTCAAATGGAGCAAGCAGAAACGGCAGCACAGCAGTCAAGGCAGGGAATCTGGAAATACCCAGATGTCCTCAAGCCCTGGGAATATCGCAAAAAGCAGCGGCAGTGAGGCGATTGCCCCCTTTCCTAACCGTCGATCGCGATTGCCATAAGTCCGGTTTCAAAGTGATTACTGCGACTTCTGCTGAAAGCAATGTTATGCAGTGTGTGCCTGATTAGAAATCTGTTGCACTCCATTCCTGATGGAATAGCAAGATGCAGCAATAACTAACCATCAGTAACGATCGGAGTAAGGCATGATACACAGGGATATTGACGAGGAACTGAAGAAGCTGGAACGAGAACTTCTGGACGAGGATCTTAACGACGAGCCAAAACCCTCATCCCCTCATCCCACATTTGCAGTTCAAGAGCTTCGTGCCCTCCGTGTAGAGCTAGAGACTGAGATCCAGGAATGCAAGCGTAAAGCAGTTCGTGCTAACCAAGCGTCCACGACTTCAATGGCTCAAAGCGATATTGGAAAAGCAGTTGAGTTTACAGTTGTAAAGAAAGTAAACCAAAAGTTAGTTCAACATCTTGAGAAAACACTGCAACGTGTTGAGAAAGCAATAGACTGCCTGCGAGCTTAAATCTTACAGGGATTTGAACCCCTTCACCGTCTGAAGGCGATCTGAACTTATACAAGCGATCGACCAGGGACAGCAATGCTACCTTTACCCTCGCAGGTTGGAGAACGAGAGTAAAGTGCAGAACTTGTCTCCAGTTCTCGGTGTTCCTAGCTCGACTCAAGCCTCATCCATCAGCTTATTCATGATTCGATCGAGGCGATCGTTTGCGTCCTTAGCCAGTCGAATACATCCGGCACTGCTCATCATACTGCTGGATGCCACAAGCGTTCCTTCTGGGATTCGATCTAAGTAGAAGCGGGATGGCTGTAGGAGAGGAACGAATGAGCAGCTTCTATCTCAACCGACTCCAACCGCCCCTCTCTCCTGTAGATAGTGCGATCGGACAGTTCTCCTTGCTAGGGCAGAATGATTACCATAAGCAAAATGTATTTGCAAATATTTTTAACAAAGTGTTATATTTTTGTTACACAAGTTTACAGAGAGGTCGCCATGACTTACACCGCTGACTCCGCCCTTGATTTCGTCTCCATCGCTCGCGAACTAGGAACAAACCAAGGTCTGACCCTCAAGTCAGGGGTAAGCAATGGAACCGAATTGACCCCTGCTGAAGTTCGTTCCCGGATGCATCGCGAAGGACGCAACTTTCTCCGTCGTTCTCCACTCAATGGGGCAACGGTCGATCAAGAAGGATTAGCCAACAACTACGCCGTTGAACCCACCCTCTACTATGCAGGCTTCCCCTCTCCAGAGCAGGCTCGTCAATATGCGCTGCAAGGGGCAATCGCGGTTCTCTTCGTGACGCTTACCCTCTTGGCTGCCTTTGCAGTGAGCTAATCAAAGTTTCATCTCGTTTGGATTTCTCCGATTTATCAGCCTCAGTTCGGCACTGAGGTTTTTTGTCGTTCAAGCAGCAGTTAAACCCGATCGAAATAGTGCATCAAATTCTCCCGCCGCCGATGCCCTGTCCGCTTCTGAATCTGAGCAGGCAAATACCCCTTATCCCGCAGCTTCGTAATGTACGTCCACCGGAATGAGTGAGTATACACGCCCTCTAACCCCACCCGATCGTGTCGGAACAAGCACTGCCTTTGCGGGAGAACGTTCTGTAAGGAGTCTTACAAAAATAACTTGAGCGACTTCTGAAATACTTTGCCTGCTATACAAGGCTTACGAGGTTTGACAATGCAATTTAAATTTGTAAGGATCCTTAAGTGTGTCGCTCGGTAAAGTGGCGAATTTGATTATGGCGGGCAATGTGCGCGTCAGATGGAAGGAAGTGACGCAGGCAAGCCATCATCTTAAGCCGAGCAGACTGGTAGCAATTCTCGGCGAGGGGCGTTTGGAAGTAGGCGAAGTGGTAATCTGTGTTTGCCTTTAGGCTTGCGCCAGTCCAAATTCAATGAGATTAGCTTCAAGGCTTTCCGTCTCCTGAAAAGCTACTCTACGAGCCACTGCCCCGGTCTGCATCCAGTCTTCGTGATAACTCAATCTGGTTTGGCTGAAAGATTTCAACGGGGGTTTGTTTAGTACACTGACTTCCTTTTGGTACGGCAGCGATCGCATCTACATAATACCCTTGGAGCTTGAAGGCACTATCCACAATGGAAAGCCCCTTCAAAACCTCATCAGTGATATGAAGCGGGCAGATTTGCCCGTTGAATTGATTAACCACTGCATAGTAGTCATTCCCCTTTTGCTCAACACCATTAATTCTCCCCTCAATACGGACGGCGGTTTGAGCTGGACCACAGAAGAAATCAACTGGATTTTTCCGAAAATCACTGCAGGCCATGATTTCCTGCACTCGCCGGACAATTCCTCGAAAGTACTCAAAATCTGGCTTTTCTCCCTTGCCATAGTTGGCTTGCTTCCTGCTTTTGATTTCTTCAGGTGCATTTAACAGTGCCGCTTTCAGTTCTTGCTGGTCACTCGCTGTTAACTTGGGTGACAGGTAAACACCACTGCTAGGAATATCTCTGCTCTGCTTCAGCACTCGGAAGTCAGACTCTTCTTTGGTTAGAATGCCAACTCCAATATCAACTTTACCTTTGCGAACTAAGTTAAAAATCTCCTGAGTCGGGATATTAGATAGTACTGTTATCCGTCTTCCGTAGAATTCATAGGACGGCATATAGAATTTGGAGGCGGAGAAGAAATCTCCCATTGCAACAGTATGTTTTTCGTTAATCTGGTCAAGGGACTGGATAGAACTATTTTTGCTGACAAAGATGCTCGCTTGATATTGTCCCTGACCTGGAAACATAACACCGATCGTTTCATAACCCGCATCTTCTGCTGCTATCCCCACGATCGGGGAATAAGCAAACGCAACATCCCATTGATGCTCGTTCACGAGACTGATAGCTTGAGGGTAGGCTAGGTCGCGTTCGGGTGTGCCAGCGTCAATGGCAACCTGAACCTGCTCACCCCGAAAATGTTTCCAGAAATCGTCAGGCACGAGCTTTTGTTCCAGATAAGCTTGGAGCGTCTTGTAGCTATTACTCGCGTTCACAGCTCCAATTACGACCCGTTGCTGGCTAACTCGATACCCAGTGAAGAAGGTATAAGCTTTAAAGAGCGTAAACGCTCCTGTAACAGCCAGCAGTCCTAAAGCTGCACCTCCCACTAGAGAAGGTCGAAGTGATGGCGAGCGAAAGGGTGCTGGTTTTGGCGGTGGAACAGCAGGTTTTAAACCAAGCTTTAAGGGAGTTAAAGAGACCGCATTCTTTCTGCGCTCGATCGCCTGATGTAGCGATTCATCCATCGATGAACTGAGCGAATCTATTGCTATGATACCTTCGTACTCAGAAAAATCCCACTCACGAGGCACGGCACTCAACAAGTCGTCAAGGTCACGATCGCTGATTGAGTCGATTCCTGTGAAATCAAGGCAAATTTCGCGATGAGCAAGCCGTTGGCTTAGTGCTCTCCATTCAGCCGAGCTAGACGGAAGAGCGTTCCTAAAAACCAAAGATTTTTTAGGCATCAGACTGGACTCCTGAATCTTTCTTGCCAGAGGGGTTCTCTTAACAAGTCAACAAATCGAGACGGATTTTCCTCCAAAGCCGTAACGAGCAATGCTTTCATGGCTCTAGAGCACCCTACGTAGAGCAGCCGGCGCTGCTGAGATAGCACAATGTCTCTCTCCTCCTCTGGCACCATTTCCAATCCATAGGGAAATTTGCCTTCCTGCAATCCGGCAACCGCAACGATCGGAAACTCTAGCCCTTTCGCGTCAGTCAGAGTCAGCACTTTGATGTAGGGAGCATCAAGGCTAATCTCACCCGCTTTAACCTGCTGGGCATTTAACCCAACCGCCTGAAGTTGTTCCGCATAATGTACTGCTAACTGAGGACTAGCACACAGAACGGCAGCACCGCAAAGCGAAATCCGATGTTTCTGTGCAGCTTCTAGCAGGAAGGCTTTGATGATTTGAGCTTCCTCTTCAATGTCAGCAGCGATCGCAAATTCCGGTTTTTCTCCCTGCTGCTTGGAAGGGTTGTCGTTAATGTTGTCCAGGACAGTTCCACAGGCTGACGAAATCTGTTCTGTGTTTCTGTAGTTGCAGTTCAGGTTAAGAATCTTCTTTGTACCCAGAATTTGATAGATGCGGCTCCAACTAAATCCGCGTCTAAAAATCGCCTGGGCTTCATCTGCTGTCATATAAACGTGAGAGGAAGATTTAACTAAATTAAGCAAAAGCCTGAAATCAACCGGGGAGATATCTTGAGCCTCGTCCAAAACGAGATACTGAAAAATTTTGCTAGATTCTCTCGATGTCAGCTCAAGTGCTTTCAAGCTCATTTGTCCCTGGCTAACATAATTGTTTCGTCCAAGTTGCGTATGCCATTCCTGCATTACGTGCCACAGAAACTCACGATCCTTGAGCCGAATGGCTGTGCCCCGTCCCTTACGATCGAGGGTCGTGTATTCAACAGCAGTCAGACAGCTTGGTTCAATAACTTCTGTGATCTCTTCAAGCAAATACTCCTTATCCAGCCTTTTAAGCCTGCTCGCCCGCATTGACCAATCCGTCCACTTCACTCCTTGAGGAGGAGAGCCTTCTGCTGCCTCGAATGCTTGCTTTAACAGGGTTAAAGCGTTTTGAAACGTAGGGTGAACTGGGCGCTCGTTAAACTTGAGATAATGCTTGTGGATTAAGGATTTGACCGTTGTAATCTCAATGTTGTAAGTGCTGGGCGACTTCCCTAATAGTTTCTCTAGCAATTGCTCTGCGTAGGCACAAAAGGAACTGCTGTGCGTTGCTAATAGAATCGATGTGAAGCCCTGATCGACTAGCCTTTTGATGTGGTAAACTGCCATAACAGATTTACCCGTTCCAGGACCACCTCTAACCAGAATTGGTTCATCTAACTCTAAATCCAGCAGTCGTTCTTGCTCAGGGTCTAATTTCAGCAAAAAGCTGGAAATTCCACCTTTAAAAAAACGGTCCAGGGCGTCAGGATCACCCAAAACTCGTTCTGGCTGTTCCATAATCTCATTGAGGGCTTTTGGAAAAAGCACATCGAGAATTCGATTCAGTAACTCGTCTGGAACAGGAGCACATAGTAGGTCATCTTCCTGTTTTACTTCCTGAAGAACTGCCCAGTAAGATTCAGGAATGCGACAGGATTTTAGCAGGGACAAACTAATAGTGAGTGGACAATGCTGGTCAGAAAGAGGGAAAGATTCTTGGAAAAATTTAGGCGGCTTTATAGAGAGAAAAGGTTGCTCTGCGTCGGGAAAAATTTCGTCATCTATCCCATCAATTTGAACGGGTAAACTTTTTATTTTGCGGTCCTGATAAACCTTACAGCGATGTCCGATGCAGAGTAATTTCACCCATTTCTGTCCCACAGCGTAAACAAGCCGGTAGTCTCCTAACCGAGTGCGATAGGTTTTGTGACCAATTTTCTTAGCATCCTGATCAGCCGAAATCGGATCACGCTGAATTGCCCTAACTTTCTTGGGTACATTTCTGCTGACTGCTGCTGGCAAACATAGAAGGTCATTGAGAAAAGTTTCTGTAACTGATACCGCGTAGGGCGCTGCACTCGTCATAATTTGGATGTTGAGCGATCGGTGAAATAAGTAAGCTCTATAAAGCTCGTCTGAATTCCAGCAAGTAGGTTAGAAGCTGCATCAAGATCACAACGATCTGAGTGATGTGCTCAGAAACTGGATGCTAAATGAATACTCACAAAAAGTTAGCTCACACATAGTTGCATACCCTGTACATGCCTATACAGGCTATGAGCAAAGGTCGATCGCGAACTGAGCATGAATAATTACGTGAAATATTTACTCAGCAGTTCCTGACCGAGTTCTCCCATCTCTTCCAGCGTGCCTCGAATGAGTTTTACAGCGATACGAGATGGTTTATTCCGTCCATTCTCCCAACGGTTAATCGTTGGAAAAGAAACTCCCAAGCGAGCTGCCAGCTCTTCTTGAGTTAGCCCTAATTGTTGACGCAGTTCAAGTACCAAATCCGCAATGTCCGATGAATTTGACACAATTTAATGGAACATGACATTTGATATAACAAATCTAATAGCCCCTCTTGCGACTTGAGAACGGAAAATCCGCTGAGGAGCGAGAAGTTTATCTATGCATTCCTGATTAATGATTTTTGATAAAGTTTGCAAAAACTGTCCTGCCAGCCAATCTCCTAACTAACTCCTTGTGTAGAATTACTGCTGCCAATCGCATATTTGAGTTGAAACCTCCTCGGTAATGGTGATTGCCCCCATCCTCAAATCCGATCGAAATAGTGCATCAAATTCTCCCGCCGCCGATGCCCTGTCCGCTTCTGAATTTGAGCAGGCGAGTATCCCTTATCCCGCAGCTTCGTGATGTACGTCCGCCGGAATGAGTGGGTCGAAACTCCCTCCAGTCCCACCCGATCGCAAGCTTCCCCCAATATCTCATCTGCCCTCGCCCTCGTCAGATAACCAGACTTAGAGCCGCGCCGCCCTGGAAACAAATACCCCTGCTGAGGCAAACGATCGCCCTCCTCCCCCAAGCGATAAGCATCCAGGAATACTTGCAGCACCGGAGTAATCTCAACTTGCTTGGTAGCCACTTTTCCCTTCACCACCCGCTTCGGAAATGTCACCAGTCCCCCCTTCAAGTTTTCAACCCTGAGCTGCAACGCCTCACTGATCCGACAGCCTGTAAAGAAGCAAATCGAAAACAACGCCCGATCGCGCTGGGTCTGAAAGCCATCCCGAAACAGCAGGGTTAATTCCTCATCCGTTAAAACCTTCGCCTGACCATACCCGCTGATCTTCCCCGATCGCTCTACATTACCCAGATCAATCTCAAAGTTGAGGGAGGTTAGCATCACGAGTACAGCTTTACTACCACCCCTAAAACTACTTGACGAAATGGTAAATCGTCAACTACAGCCCTCAAACCCTCATTCTTCCGTCGATCGCCCCAGAGATCAGAAAATTCCTCCCCCCTTATTGCAAATGACCCTCACCTAATTGCGAATAGGTGATTGTTCTGGATCGCTTGCCCCTATTCCGTCAACAGCGTTAACTCAGTTTACGAAGTGTAAATTCCTGAAAGGAGTGGGAATGCTGAGTAATAACCGTTAACAGCGTTGACAGAGGTTAACTGCATGAAGGGAGAGTTACCCGTCGTGGGGGGTCGTGTTCCTCATCTGATCTTCGACAAGCTACAAACTCTATGTCAGGAAACGGGACAGTCTCAGAGTGATGTGTTGCGGGAAGCTCTGGCTGCCTATTTGAACGTCAATACACCAGAGTCTGCCCACTCTCTCGATAAGCGGGTAGCCGCGCTGGAACGAAAGGTTAACAAGTTAGTGCAATTGGTTTAGCTCTAAACATCATGAAAACATTGCTGTATTTTCTTCTGGTGATCGTTACCTTTGTCGTTTTCGTTAGTAATGTCCAGCCTATCCAGGCACAATCGAACTGTGATCCCTCTTATCCAGATGTTTGTATTGCGCCAGCACCACCGGACTTAGATTGCAAAAACATCTCTCACCGGAACTTCAGAGTCGTAGGCGATGATCCCCATCGGTTTGATAGCGATAATGACGGCATTGGCTGTGAGGCAAGATAGGAGCGAGAGGAGATGGCAACGCTGATTCCTGCCTTCAATAGCTGCTCTCAGCGCATGACTGCGGGAGAACGACGCTTTGCAGAACGGCTTCAGCAAAAACTAGAAGACGATTATTTGCTGTGGTACGACATTCCGATCGGTAAGAAGCGGCTGCGTCCCGATTTCATTATTCTGCAGCCCGACCGGGGATTGTTCATCCTGGAAGTTAAAGACTGGAAGCTTGATACTATTCAGCAAGCCGATCGCACGTCCATTACTCTGCTGACTGACAACGGCATTCAGTCTGTTGACCATCCCCTCGAACAAGCCAGGAAATATGCCTTTGCCGTTAAGAATGCCCTCGAACGTGATCCGCTGCTCCAGCAGCCATCAGGCAAACATCAGGGTAGTTTGATCTGCCCATACGCTTATGGTGTGGTATTCACTAGCATTACGCGTAGACAGTTTGAAGGAGCAGGCTTAGATCGGGTGTTTCCGGCACAGCTCGTCATCTGCCAGGACGAATTCTACGAAAGCGTGGATGTGCTGGAGTTTCAGCAACGGCTGTGGGATATGAGCCACTATAACTTTGACCATAGGCTAACTCCGCAGCAGATCGATCGCATTCGCTGGCATCTATTTCCTGAGATTCGGCTGACTCAAGAGCAGGTGATGGATCTCAAACAAGAGCAGCTTGCCCGATCGCTGGGGAGCGGTCATCGAATTGTGCATGGTGTCGCTGGATCTGGCAAAACGCTGGTGCTAGTCTATCGCTGTCAGTTCCTTGCTGAACAAATGACAAAGCCAATTCTGGTACTGTGCTACAACATTTCGCTTGCCGCTCGGCTCAGGCAGATGATGCGCGAGAAGGGCTTAGGCAATCGGGTGAAAGTGCGCCATTTTCATGGATGGTGTGCGGACCTACTGAGGCAATATGGCATTCCGTTGCCTGACCCTAATCAATATGCCGGAAGTGCCTTCTTTCAGCAGCAGGTTCAGCAGGTGATGGAGGCGGTCGAGGCTGGGAAAATTCCCACAGGGCAGTATGGGGCTGTCCTGATCGATGAAGGGCATGACTTTGACCCGGAATGGCTGAAGTTAGTGGTACAGATGGTTGATCCAGAGACAAACTCACTACTCCTGCTGTATGACGATGCTCAGAACTTAAAGGGCAGTACGCAGCGCAGGAAGGTTAGCTTTGCGCCATTGGGTATCCAGGCGAGAGGGCGAACAACCGTTCTCAGAATCAATTACAGAAACACCTATGAAGTTTTAACTGCTGCCTATGAGTTTGCCAAAGACTTTCTCACTCCGACCGCAGGTTTAGACAACGACGATGAGCCGATGCTAATCCTGCCAGAAAGCGCAGGCAGACATGGGGCAAAGCCTGAACTGATCCACCTGTCCAGCTTTAAACAAGAGATGACCTACCTGATCGATCGGCTCCAAACGCTTCATGCTGGGGGCGTTGCTTGGAAGCAGATGGCGATCATTTACCGTCACCGCTGGACGGCTGAAGCCCTTGAGAAAGCCTTCGGGCGATCGCAGATGCCGCTAGAGTGGGTCACGAAAGACCGCAGGAGCCGGGACTATAAGCCACAGGAGAATTCCATTAAGCTCATCACTATGCACTCCAGCAAAGGACTAGAGTATCGAGTGGTTTGTATTCCAGCTTTAGGCTATGTGCCTCATCAGGATAAGGATTTAACCGATGAGACGCGATTACTGTATGTCGCGATGACACGGGCGATCGAGCAGTTGATCATAACCTGTCATCAGAAATCGGTCTTTGTGAGAAAGCTTGAAGCGGCATTAGATCGGGTAGCTTAAAACGAGTGTTCTGGGGATAGCGCAAATGACGACAGTAAAGCAATTTGCCAAAGGGATCGAACATCTCCTGTTGATAGGGGCGATCGAGGGGAATGAGGTAATGCAGTTTTATCAGCTGCTAATTGACTTTGAGCAGGGCAGGATTAAGGCAGATGTCCTGCAAAAGGCGATCGCTCAGTATGAATCTAATTGACCTGTTCCGCCGTCCTTAAAACAGGAAAAATTACACTTTAAGCTTCTGCAAAAGCATGAATCCATCCGAAATTTCCTCTCTCCTACAACAGGCAAAAGCCTCATCCGAAGTTTTCCCCGCAGGCATTCATACTTTTGCGTTGTACTGGATCACTTGGGAGGCGTACCGCACTCGAATGCTAGCAGTTGCTACACGATTAAGGGGTTGGCGCATTGCAGATGCTTATTTGGCAATTGGAACTAGAAAAATTTCAACTCAAAAAATTTATAAAAGGTGCTTTAAGGGAGTAACAGGAGTAGAACTTTCTGAGCAACCAGGCATCGTAGCAAGAGTGCTGCCAAACCTGGATTTGATCGAATCCCTGAGGCATCGCCTCGTTCACGGATATCGCAGTGCTAATCCTGAATTAATTCAGGCTTCTAATGAATTTCTTGATGCCATTCTTACCCATCATGAGAAAGTATTCGGCAAAATTGTGATCCCTTTGCAGGACGGAACTCAAATTCAACTGGGAAATGTTCTTGCTAAACGTCCTTGTGACGGGCGTGGAATTCCTATCCAAAACAACTACGAATTACTGAAACCGTGTTTTGAGCTGAAGGACACGGCTAAACGTGACGGATTGCCCGATCGCTCTATTGTTCATACCTTAGAAAAAATCGTTGTTCATTTGAGATCTGGTTAGTAACAACACGACTCACAGGACAAGCTAAGTAACGATCCATAAACCCAAGAACAATGGTGCGATCAATGGATATTGCTCCAGGTCAGGCTATTAGCACTATTCTCCGGCACGATAGCAAAGTCACGAGCTACAAGATTGCGCTGCTGCGGGCTATTAACGATGTCGTGCTGTCATTTCCGGATCTGGGCAGCTATCGGCAGGATGTAGCAATTCCCCTGCGTCTCCTTGCTGAGTATTGGGTTGCTTACTATTGGGGCTTTGTTGACTCTGCTCAACCGATCGCCCAAGGACAACGATCGCAGCGAGACGGTAGGCTTCGCAATGACATGGAGTTTCGCCCTGCCTTAACGGAATTTCGGCGGCAGTGGGAAGAACAGACTGGAGGGCTATCTCAGGCAGCCGATGGCTTTCTGGTGATTCATGAACTCCGCATTCCACGGAAGCGATCGACCTACCCTGCTTCACTCCTGGCTGCTTACAGCAAAACCTTAGCGGCGATCGCCAAAACGATCAAAATGCCGATTCAGTATGCGGGTCCGGGCAATTGGACCGTGTTTGAAAAGCCTGTTGCTTACAAAGAGTTGAGCGGTCGCGTCGTAGCAGTGCCAGGAACGGAGGCGCAGGATGTGTGCCTGGTGATTACGGCTGACCTCTGGCAAACCTTTCAGGCGATGTCATTGTGGGTTGAGGCTCTGTGTATTCATGAGTGGTGTTTATTCACAGAGCGAGTATCGCAGTCCCAGCAGCCCGTGAGCCGAGGCGAGATTTACAACCTGCTGACCGATCGCCCCGATAATCGCCGACCTCTGACCTGGGAGAACAACCAGATCGAAATCTTGCTGCTGGAAGGTCAAGAATTCCGCTGCCCGTGGACAGCTAGACGGATTGTGCAGGGTGTTGCCTACGACCTGGATCATCTACTGCCCTTGTCGGTCTATCCCATCAATGAACTGTGGAATCTCGTTCCGGCTGACCCTGGCTTTAATCGTCATGTGAAGCGCGATCGGCTGCCCAGTGCGGAAAAGCTATTTGCAGCACGAACGGCGTTGGAATGGGACTATGAGCGGTATGAGCTATCTGCTGCCCTGTCTCAGGCTCTACAGGAGGATGTAAAGCTCAGGTTTGCCACAGTGCGATCGTCGGGGCAGAGAGTGGCGGCAGGTGCAATTGTCGATCGGGTGGTTGATTTGATTGAGCAGATTGGGCGATCGAGGAATTTAGCAAGGTTTGGCTGAGGTTCAGTGGTCTAGCCAAAGTGCCATCTAGGATTGGATCACCAATCCACGGGCTTCTGCGTTAGGTGTATATACCGTGCTCAACGCCTAACGGCATCTAAGGTTAGATCACGAGTATCCACCCTCTAACTCTATATGTTCGGATGCGTGCTCAACGCCTAATGGCATCTAAGGTTAGATCACGGTAAAATCTGCGGGCAATTGCTCATACTCTTCGAGTGCTCAACGCCTAATGGCATCTAAGGTTAGATCACCTTGCTTTTGAACGTTTCTTGCTTGCGTATCAAAACCGTGCTCAACGCCTAACGGCATCTAAGGTTAGATCACGGTCGGGAAGTGGGCGAGTTCACCGATACTCATCAGTGCTCAACGCCTAACGGCATCTAAGGTTAGATCACTCAGGACAAGTGATCCATCCATTAAGCCGATCGTGTGCTCAACGCCTAACGGCATCTAAGGTTAGATCACATCGGTTGTACCAGTTTCGCCGAGCACGACCTTGGAGTGCTCAACGCCTAACGGCATCTAAGGTTAGATCACAATGGTACAGGGGAACCCGCTAGACTCCCTAATCTCAGTGTTCAACGCCTAACGGCATCTAAGGTTAGATTACTTTGCAGACGTTTGCGCTCGATCGATCTTGCGGTTGTGCTCAACGCCTAACGGCATCTAAGGTTAGATCACATCGTTATCGCTTTTGTTTCCAAACCGTCATCGCCAGTGCTCAACGCCTAACGGCATCTAAGGTTAGATCACGTCCAGAAAACGCCCCTCTCCTGAGCGAATGAATTGTGCTCAACGCCTAACGGCATCTAAGGTTAGATCACAGGGTACTGGTTCGCCATCGCAGGGGCGGCGATCGAGTGCTCAACGCCTAACGGCATCTAAGGTTAGATCACCGAATTCGTCTCTTCATCCATGAATTCGCTAAACTGTGCTCAACGCCTAACGGCATCTAAGGTTAGATCACTCAATTGCTCGATTGAAACTGGGCAGTCCCACGAGTGCTCAACGCCTAACGGCATCTAAGGTTAGATCACATGTTGTACCGGGGATTGGCTTTGCCCACTGGCATGTGCTCAACGCCTAACGGCATCTAAGGTTAGATCACAAGTTCATGCCATTGCCAGATAAAGCAGTCGTGAGTGCTCAACGCCTAACGGCATCTAAGGTTAGATCACCGAACGAGTAATGGCATACGCCACGATCGAGGACTAGTGCTCAACGCCTAACGGCATCTAAGGTTAGATCACGAGATCAGTTCGTCCAGTGTGCACTGGTAAACCTGTGCTCAACGCCTAACGGCATCTAAGGTTAGATCACCACCTCAAATGTTACTAAACGGCTCACCCTTTCCAGTGCTCAACGCCTAACGGCATCTAAGGTTAGATCACACCCAAATCCGGTGTGATGATGTCTGGGTTCCCGCGTGCTCAACGCCTAACGGCATCTAAGGTTAGATCACTCGTTCACGCTTTCGTTTTCGTTTTCATTTGTATTGTGCTCAACGCCTAACGGCATCTAAGGTTAGATCACAACCTTACCTAGCACACGCAGTTAATACCGCTAATGTGCTCAACGCCTAACGGCATCTAAGGTTAGATCACGATCGTGGTCATAATCTTTCCATCGGTTGTCAATGTGCTCAACGCCTAACGGCATCTAAGGTTAGATCACATCACTGGATCGATCGCGTCCTTGTTCCAAATTGGGTGCTCAACGCCTAACGGCATCTAAGGTTAGATCACGGCACTTGCCAAAATCCTGGCTGGAAGGCAGTCCACAACCAGTTCTGCAAGCACTTTAACTTACTCCTAAATAAATCGTCCAGACTTGACTTCAATGGCAGGGGGATAGCAAGCAATCACAACACCGAAACTCTTGTCCTATAAAGTTTGTTGAAAAATGCAAGCACCGAGCATACACCTGCAGGAGTTGAGCTGAAGATACAACAATAGGTTGAGTACTTTTCAACCTTTGGACTATCCTCACACTCACAAATACTTGCATCAAATTACCCGATAGCTTTCTTGAGCGTTCGACCAAGTTCCCGGACGATTGCACTGCTGCACGCGCTCGACACAGCGAGTACAAAGTCCCGCCAGCAACAGTTCATCTTCTGATGTAAGAATCTGCTCCAGCTCCCAACGGAGTTTTTCGCGTTCACGCTGACTTAACCGACAGCGAAAAATCGACAACTGCACACTTTCACCATATCCCTTGAGCAGCTTATACACCTGCCGCCAGCGTTTTGGATCGCGGATATCGTAAGCGATGAGATACCAATGCTTCAGTTCTGCCATTGCTCTACCTCAACGTAGGATGAGCTGAGCAAAGAGTCCGCCTTCCCCCATCCATTCCTTTTCTAGCAGCCGCACCTCTAACTCAATTAATCGGCGATAGGTGAGCGAATAGCCTGTGACAGGATGCTTCCAGGTTTCCTCCTTGCGCCGCTCATACAGACTCACGAACTTGCGCCGTCCACTGTCACTCAGCCAAACTTGCGAGCCTCGCACCTCAAAATCTTCGCTGACATTCCACTGTTTCCGATTGATTGACGCGAGTACTGGGAGATCCACCAGCGGAACGCGGAAGATTTCCATCAGATCAAGTGCCAGTGGCGGGGCTTGAGTTCGGGGCTGATGGTAGAACCCTAGAGCAGGCTCTAACCCAACGACCAAAATGGCATTCATGATGTCCTTGAGCAGCAGTGCGTAGCCAAAGCCAAGCAGGGCATTAAAGCGATCCTTGGGTGGGCGACGATTACGACCGTCAAAGCGCAGAGCCGGATCAACCCCCTCGGAAATCAGATGCGGTAATGCTCGAAAGTACAGAGCAGCCAGATTGCCTTCCAGCCCCAATAGCGATGAAAGTGATTCTGCTACTGGCACTTGCTTTAGCACCGCTTTCATCTGCCCGATCGCATTCGTCAAAGCCTCTGGGACTTCCGCTCTACCCCGCTGTCCACGCATCAGCAGCTTACGCTGTCCTTGACCTCGGCAAGTTACCAGCTTCCGCGCCAAGTTGAGGCAGGTTTCAGAATTGCTCAGAGCAGTGTACTGGCGAATTCGTCGCTGAATGCTGCCCTGTCGTGTATCAAAGCTACCAATGTAGCGACCTCCGCCAGAAACCAGGTGAACGCCAATTTCCTGATCTGCACAAAAATGAAGTGCCTGAGTGGAGATTTGTGAAAAGCTGTGCAGGACAACATGCCCGACCTGACGAGCTGGAACTTTCTCAACGGGTGGTGTTTTTGTACCAGAAGCTTGACTGGCGCGACGAGTAATTTTGAGCTGTTCTCCTGCGCGACCGATCGCAGTTCCCGGTTCTAAAATGTGGAGTACCTGGCGATCGTCATCTTCGGGAAACAGGCGAACAGGTTGCCAGTCGCGGTCGTGAGCTAGTCTCGCTTCTTCAGGCAAACAAACCGGGGCAAGGGAGCATCGAGCACAGAGTCGTTCATTTTCAGTCACCGGAGGACGATGGCTTGATTGACGTAATAATCGTGCTTGATCGATTGCCTCCCTCACCGCAGCTCGTCCTGCATCATTTAAAGAAACATGGACTAGCACATTATCAGCGTGATAACGAATTCTGCCTTCCTGAACTGTTATCCCCAGAACAGACTCAAGCAAGTAGGCATAGGCAAGAATTTGAAGACGATCGCTTTCCCATGCTTGAGGGTGGTTGTTATCATCCCGGTGGCAGCGTCCCCGCTTATGTTCGTAAGGAATGGTTTGTCCATCACGAGTTCGTAGGGCATCCACACGACCTCGTAAACCCAGTTCAACACTTTCGAGAAATAGTTCTTCCCACTCTTCATCCTCTTGTTTTTCAAGTTCAACATGGAGTCTGCGTCCGGCAAAGACCGCAGCATCCTGGGTATAAAGTTCTTCGACCTCTTCGAGATAGAACAAACGAGGACAGTAAGCAAGCGCATGAAGAGCTGACACACGGACAGTATCTTGAATTGCGGGTGTAGGTTTTAACGTTTCCATCAGATCATCTACCTAACTGCAATGTTTCCATCACATCGCCTAGCGACATCTGAGGCAAAACGCCTGCTGGCATCACTGATTAAATTGCAACTACCGCACCTGAATTTCAGTCCAAGCAGCTTCCGGAGGCTGCCATTGGTTTGACTCGTTTTGTAGCCTGTATCTGCGCCAACGAGTTCCTTGCGAACCTACGTGATCTACCCAAACAGGCAAAGTCAGAAGTCCGTCCTCGTCTTGAACCAACCACTTCAATGCCTTGGGCTGATCCTCTTCGGATACCCGTGTCACCGCATTCACTAGATCCCGGCTTTCACCCAAGCACAAACCACTAAAGCGATTAATGGTAACTGGGTCTTGAAATGCTTGGTGTAAACGTTCCCACAGGGTAGCTGAGTTAGACAAACTGTTAGTAGTGACCCAAACGACAAAGTGAATATCAGTCAGCAATTCTTGGTAATCAGGACGCGCATTGGCTGGATCGCTAATTTCTTTCTTCTTAAATCGGCGAAACGTTCGAATTACCGTTGATTGAGCAGGTTCGGAGAGCAAACCGATTGCTAGTTTAGTGCCGATGTATCGATATCTATCCATCTCTCCAACTAGCGATAGCAGCATCCCGTAAACGGTTGACGGAGGAGGAACAGGATAGGTTTCAGCATACTCACGGGCACGAGATTGACGGAAGCAGGCGATTGGCACTTCCACTTCAAGTACAATCATCGTGTCATCTCCAGTTGAGGCAACTCAAGGTCGTGATCAATGCGCCGTTTGAGCACTTCAACAGCACTCTTGATGCCTGATAGCACATTAACCCCTAGTGTTTCCAATCGTTCTCCATCTGGCATAGTAGCAATCGCTCCTGCAACCCAAAGTTCTTTCGGGTCAACATCCTGAGATTCAATGCGTCGGATAAGGTCTGGAGCAGAAATTTCACCCTCCTCATTATCTTCAAAGCAGTAGAGACAGCGAGGGGAGAAGTCATGAGTCCAACGGAGCACCAAGCTATCGGGTGAGAAGTCGTACAGGAAGCGGGAATGATTACCTGCAACTTGACCGAGAGCAGTCAGTCCATCTAGAACGGCACTAACACGAGATTTGTCTTTCAGACGGTCAGGTGTGAGTGCAAAACCATATTGATAGCGTGTAGCATGTACTTCGGTTCCGTAAAGGGATGTGCGCCCTTTTTGACCGCTAGCTGCATTAAAGGTGATATCTCCAGCATAGGGCATGGTAGAAACAGCACGAGTCACTTCGAGAACACCCCGCTTTGCTGTTGTTGTTCCTTTGGCGGCAGACTTCTTGCCTTTCTGCTTTGGTTCGTCCGATGCCTCTGTTTTCGCCCCTTCTGCTCTCATGAAACCTAGAACATCGTCATCAATATAAACTTCATCATTAAAGTTTGAATTCTGCCAAACGTTATCATTTTTATCATCATCCCATTGACGATTGACTGCATAACCGTTGCCAGAAGTTTGCCAGTAGTAGCGCAGTGCCCATCGAATTGCTTCTGCTGAAACAGTTGTGTGAACCTCTCCTTTCCATAGAATCTTTTGAAGTGTGGTAATGTTTCCTTCGTTCTCGCCACGATTATTGGCAGCAGTGCCATATCCGGTCAAAACGTTGCCGAAAAGATGTAGAGTCATTGTGAGGTTCCTTATTGAATGAAAAAGTTAAAGGTACGCTAGATACCTGATGACATCAGAGGCTAAAGAATTACCAACCTAAATCAAATTCCGCGTCTTCCTGAATCTCTAGAACTTCCTCAGTTCTATCAAAGTTTTGATTGCTGTTACTTCCTTCCTTACCTGGATAGCTTGCCAATGCAAGTAATGCTAAATCTCTCGATTTTTTCCACTGGCTATCTTGCATAACGAACTCCATCAAATCTTGCCAATTCGCCTGCAATGTCGGTAGTTTCCCTGCTCTAGACCAAAAATCGGTGATAAATTCTCTGAAAGATGCAGCATTTTTACAACGTCCCAATCCTGTTCTAATTCGCACTGTCACCTTATCAAAATTCGGCTTTTCTCCTTCTTTTGTGTTACCAGCAACTTTCCCATAAGTAAACCGCAGTGCTTCGTGACAAGCCTTGACAAAAAGTTTTTCCCTCTCATCCGACTGAATCTTTTGAATCACTTGATAAAGTCCTCCTCGTTCATAGGCTAATCTTTGAAATAGCTCATTGCTGTTGACCTTCTCCGCAATCCCGACGTACCAGGGCTTCGACCGCGCTAGATTATCAGTGATTAATTCTCTAGCAAGGCTGATGGCTACAAAATTGGCATCCTTCCCCTGAACTAACCTGGGCGGAAATTGATCGCAACAAACCTGATAGTTGTAGCAAACCTCTGTGTCTGCCTCTACGGTATAGAGATCAGTGCGCGTCTTCTGCTGAGTTGCCCATGCCACGGTTCCTAATGTCAGCACTTGGCAGCGTGGCACTTTGAAAGTTTTGGCTAATTTTGTTGTTTCATAGGTTAGAAAATGCAGCCCTGCATCGCCTAAACTATAAGCATAAAAATCTTTGTAGGCTGCATCTCGCAGATTAGAATTACGCCGATAGGCGGAATATTGCTCTAGATCTTGTACTTCAGGAACAACTAAAGCATATTGTGCTCGTTTGTCTCTAAAGCGCGATCGCAAATTGTAGTAGTAGCAGGCAATAGGAGCGAACAGCAGAACAAAAGCATTGTCGGGCAATTCTTCAAAACTAGTGTCTGCACTGAATGCCACATGCCGGACAACTGCACCTGGATTTAACCAACCTGCAACGCTGATTGGTTTGTTTAGAAATTTACCCTGCTTGTCACATAAGCTACTTGCGAACTCCTGGTAGACATAGCGAGTTAATATCTTGTAGGAAACAGGAATTTCAGGGGCATCCTCCCCTCCAAACTGCAAGGATTCACTGCGTACACCGGACGATTTATGTGTACTCGTATGCTGTAAAAACGTGCCGAGAATACCTTGATGAACAATAACTTGAGCATCCTTTCGCATTGTTTTGGAATCCAGAGCACGAAGGGCAATTAAGCCATCGTTCAACTGAAAGGATTCTGTGAGTAGCCAATCCAATACCGTTTGATCATGTCCCTCCCATTGCAGGAGAACTTTTTGTTGACTCAACTCCCATATCAAATTTCCTGGTGGAGTTACCTTCTCAGTTTGAAGTTGCTTTAGAGTCATGAACAAACCAGCAAGTCCTGCACGATGAAGCAGTGTGAAGGATGGATTTCCAAGGTGAAACTCTAGCTTTTGCATGGTTCAGCCCCCGTTTCTTCGCAGTAGCAGATTTCGCTAGAGGGCGCAATCGGATAGAAGCGACACCGCTTCCATTTAGATAAATTACTTGGGATTCGGATTGGGACTGACCAACCTTGCGCTTCTCGCATAAATGTCCATTCTTTTCCTTGTGCTTTTTTCAAATCAGCAGCGTCTCGAATCTTACTTAGGTCGTCCTGAAGCAAAACGGTGACCGTTCCACCGCCGTCACGGAGCATATCTGGGTAGGTACACCAGTTATCCTGTAGCCATCTTGAATGGATTTCCTCTTCTGTTCGTGAGTTGAGTTGAACTGCAATTTTGGCTAAGTCTTCTTGAGAAACAGCAGTCTGTTGGGCAACCTGCTTGACGAGCTGTTTTCCTGTTTCTAATTCCTCAGACGTGTAAGGCTGTGAAGCAGACCAGTTGTAAATAAGGGCTAGTCTTGTTCCCTCATCTGCTCGTGTCATACGGCGATTTAAGCGACCAAGACGTTGAATAAGTGCGGCAGGAGAAGCAAGTGCAGAGATTAGAAGGTCCGCGCTGAGATCGAGAGACATTTCACAAACCTGGGTGGTAATCGCAAGTACAGGTTGATTTTCCTTGAACGCATTCACAACTGCTTCGTGCTTCTTCAGTCGATCCTTGTAGCGATATCGGCTGTGATAAATCAGAGGTTTAAGAGCGGGCAACTGTGCAGCAAGTTTACTCTGCGCTTCACGATACAAATCAATACAGGTTTGCACTGAATTCGTTACCCACAAAATCTTTTCACCCCTACAAAGAGCTTCAATTGCAAGATGCCATAACTCCTCTGCCTGAGCAGGTTCATCAACTTCTGGTAGCCATTGAACCTGATACCGCTTCAGTTGTTCTAGTTCCTTTGAGCCTTGAATCGGTTTGTCGCATTCCTCTCCCAGCTCTGTCACAACCTCTTGGATTTTTTGTAGTTGCTCCGGCGTAAAGCTGGCACTCATTAGAAGAATTGGAGCACCCCGAAACGTTTTGATGAACTTCAATAAGGCTCCAAATAACCGTTTGTCATAAGCATGAACCTCGTCAAACACGAAGGCTGCGTTTGCGATCGCTGCCCAGGCATATAAAGGTCTTCGATTGTTTTGAATTAAGCCTAGAACGGTATCGACTGTGCAGATGATCAGTTTCTTACGCCATGCCTGAAATGCCACAAGGCGAGAATCCAATTCATCCCTGTCTTCCGAATCGCCCGAGAAAAGCAACTCCCGATCGAGGTCAGCACGAGAGTGCATTAATGCTGCTTCGATGTCTGTGCCCTCAGCATAGTCAACAAAGCCCTGTGACGCTGTACCTGTTGTGGGATAACAGAAGAATAGCTTGCGACCCTCAGCGTGCTTCTGCCCCCATTTATAAGCACCAATGGTTTTTCCACCTCCACACCCTGCTGCAACTAAAGTAGTCCGATGGATAGATTGAGCGATCTGCTTCTGAAATTCATGAAGAGGCTTTCCTTGGAGTCGCTGATTTACCAATTCCTGAAAGTCATCCTGTGTTAGCGTGAGAGCTAAAACATCACGCATCCAAGTCTTAAAATCCTCATTAGCAAGCGGCAGGGCAGAACCAGCTAAGTCTGCTGCAATAACAGTCGCTTTCACTGCAGCAACAAATTTTTGTTGTTCCCAATCTAAGCCAGCTTCAAAGTCAAGAAACTCCTGACGCATCAACGTCAAAGCAATATTCAGTTCTTTTTTCGACCAAACTTCTTGAGGTAATTCTGGCAATTGAGTAGGTAAGCCCAAAGACTTACTGCCCATTTCTAAAAATGCTCGGAAGTCAGGATGATGAGTGTAGATGTTTAATTCGTCCCCTGTTCCGTCTGGGATAAATCCGACCTCTCCAGAAGGTTTTCGGTTCTCGCCGATGCCAATTTTGAGGTGATGTCCAATCGCTGCCCACATCGCGATCATGAAATTAGAGTCAGGGCATTGTTCAAGCCACTGCCTAAAACTCGGAATGTATAAGCCAAGGATGCCGCTCAATACTTCATGCCGTAGCATCTGGCGATCTGAATGTTTTTTTGAAAACGAAATCAACTTCTTTCGGTAGTCAATGAGCTTTGGATC
This sequence comes from Leptolyngbya sp. ST-U4, assembly GCF_039962215.1. Taxonomy (NCBI): domain Bacteria; kingdom Bacillati; phylum Cyanobacteriota; class Cyanophyceae; order Leptolyngbyales; family Leptolyngbyaceae; genus Leptolyngbya; species Leptolyngbya sp. ST-U4. Next base: position 89,650 of record NZ_JAMPKZ010000011.1, on the reverse strand, counting down.
ACCAGTATTAGGATCAATTGTTTTTAGATAGACCATTGTTTGGAAATGGTCATTCGCTTTTCCTGGGTCGTGCCAGTAAGCGCCTAGCCGGACGGTGTTACCGAAATAGGTTAGCGAGACAGTTGGCTCTAAACCTAATTGCTTCAGAATAGTCTCACCGAGCGTTTCTACTAAAACATCTGCGGCTTGGAGGACGAAGCTAATGTGGCCTGTAAATTTTGCAGCACCTCGTGCGCGATCGTTTTTAGCTTCATCAGCAGACAGTGATTTTGCTAGTAAGGTTTTAAACATCTAGTTTTCCTTACAAGGTAGAAAAAACCCGCAGCCCATATGTCGCTTGCCTCCAATGCCGAATTGTTGGAGCCTGATCGAATCTTCGTCGTTTAAATCTGCAACTTCTGTGGTGAAGCCAACGACCGTAAACCGTTGAATCTTGATGGTTTTCCGTAAGAATTTATCATTTCGATCTCTTGGAATCGATACAGTTCCACTAATCCTCAGTCGTTCCAGTTGCCTTTGAGCAGCAGCGATAAAAGATTCTGGTTCAAGGAATCCCTTGATCGTTACAATCCTGGCACTTAGCCTGCCAGCCTGTTTCAGTGTAGAGACCTCTGGAATCCCAACCCGAACATCATGAACCCCAAGTTTTAACTGCTTCCCAGCAAAACGATATACCAACGGAGTTTGAGAAATTGCAACCCGAACCCTCATGCAAGATCGATCGGTCAATAAAATTTTGCCCTGCTTATCTCCATAGCCAGGAATAGAAAGAATGCTGAGATCAGACTGATTACGAATCTCAGGGGCAATTTTTACCAATGCGGCGAAGAGAGCGTAATTATGGTCTGCTGGAATAGCCTTCCCGTAGATGGGAAAACTTAGTTCAACAAACGGTTCAACGGGAGTAACCACATCCTGTGATGTGGCAAAGCCTAAGGATGAAGCCACGCGAAGCATCTCCATAAAACGAGGATTAACTAGGGACTGAAATGCTCAAAACCGAAACGGTATCGGAGGAGGGTTGGGGGTAGGACGCAATCCGAAGGGATTTAATAAGGAGAGCGATTCAAAAACTGTTGCTTCTACTTTAGAAATTTAATACATAGCTTAATTGATAAAAAGGCAAAGCGTCAATGCATCCCTATAATTTGAATCGCCTGACGGCATCTAAGGTTAGGAGCTAGTGAGGGTAGGTTGAGCCTCACTGCTCAGCACTGTTCCCGCTTCACCTACCTTGGAAATCTAATAGTGCTCAACGCCTTACGGCACTTTGATGTCTTTCTATAGAATACTACGCTGCTGGAAAGGTACTAGTGGTCCTACTCTATTACCTGATTGCCTATGTCCAATCGCATTTATTTGACGAATTAGCGATTCGCCTTCCGATAGTCCCACGGACGTTGATAGTTTCCGTTCCAGACCCCAACCCGCTTCTTTTTAGCAATCGCCTCAGCCTCCTTGAATACGCTGCCATTAGGACAGTCTGAGATGTATGCCGGATATATGTAAGCTAGTCCAGCAGCGAGCAGCTCTGCTTGCAGCGATCGTTCTTCCCCGTAGTTCTCAGTCAGGGTGAACACCTCCGCCACTAGCCGTCCATAGCGATCGCGGTCTGTCTCCATGGCAATCACACGCCCATCCGCCTGGTCAACAAGCTGTTGCAGATAAACTCTCGCCTCATGCCCCAGGGGTTGAGCTTTTTCAGGGGCATCAATCCCACAGAATCGAACCTTCTGTTCATGTCCATTAGACCGCACGGTGAGGGTATCGCCATCGCTGACCCGCACAACTTCCCACGCTCGACTCTGCCCTGGTTCAGGTGGGAGCGATGTTCGAGGGGATGGATTGTCGTAGTCCGGGCGATTGGCTGAGGTTTGTTGCGTGACGGAAATCAAGGCGATCGCCAACAACAGAACCCCTAATGCAAATGATCCCTGAATGTGCCGCATTCCGTATTTCCTCGATGGTCAGCCCAGTGAAGTGGTGAATATCAGTCGTGTAAATAGACTTCCCTCATGAGGAGTGTTGTTATGAATCTTGCTCGGTTTGGTGCATTAATGAGTGCGGCTGCGATCGTTGTAAGTGCAGCGGCTCCGGCAATGGCAAATATTCCAGCCTTTTTCAGGGATGCTGAAAATAATGTTTACTTCACAGGGCTATCACCACAAGCACAAATGTCCTTGACTTACGATGGAATGCTGCGGAGCCGCGACTATAAAGCGAATGCTTGCGGGGCATTGGTTCTGAGAAATTCACCGTCCTCGCCAATCAGCGGCACGATCAAAGTCGGTGGGGTTGACGTGAATACTTCGACGCTACCCGTTCAACTGCTGCCAGATTGCCTTCCTAGTGGACAGTTTCAGGAAGCCAGACCCGCCAACTTCAAAACAGCGTCGGGCGATGTGGTGATCGTTGGTCGTACTCCTGGCTCTTACACTGAGATTCAAACCCCTCAGGATCGCAACCGCAACGCAACCGCAAACGCCTGTGGAATCGCCAGGTTTACAAACTCGACTTCCTATCAGCACACGGCTGCAACGATGATTCAATTCATTTTTGATGGACAGCCTCAAGCTGCACAGCCGATTAGCAATCTAGACGCTTTGCAGCCACCGCTTTGTAGTCGTGGGAATCTCTACGTTCCTGCAAGCTGGCTGAGCGGTAGTTAATTTTCTTTCTCCTCACACCAAATCTTTAGTTCACTGGGCAATGGGCACTCTAGAAGCTGCAAATTGCCTTTTTTGTGTCTATGCTTGTCTCTGTCATTGTCCCGGTTTACAACGATCGCCTCAGACTTGAGCTTTGCCTCACTGCATTACAATCGCAAACTTATAGCAACTTTGAAATTCTCGTCGTTGATAACAATTCAACTGAAAATATTTACAGTGTGTGTGAGAAATTCCCCAATGTTTGCTATTTGTTCGAGCCAACTCCAGGCAATAATGCGGCTCGAAACTGTGGCATCCAATATGCAGCAGGAGAGGTTATTGCAATCACTGACTCTGATTGTGTACCTGATGTAGACTGGCTTAAACAAGGTGCGAAACTGTTTGAAACTCATCCCGAAGTAGGGCTAATGGGTGGGCACATTCAATTCTTTTTCAAAGGCAAGAAACCAACAGTAGCTGAATACGTTGATTCGATTTGTTACCTACAGCAGGAGACCTACATCACGCGAGATCATTACGCTGCTGGGGCTAACTTGTTGGTTCGTCGCGAAGTGTTTGAGCAAGTTGGAGGGTTTGACGATCGCCTGATGAATCTTGGTGACAAGGAATTTGGGCAACGGGTCTATGAGTCTGGTTGGCTTCTTGCTTATGTTGCCAATGCGATCGTCTTTCACCCGGCGCGACCTCACCTTAAAGCACTTCTGACGAAACTGAGACGGCAAATTAGGGCACAGCACAAACTCTCAGCACTCACAGGGACACAGCTCCCCCGGTGCAGTTTCCTTCCCTACGGCGTTAGGTTCTTCAGAAATGTGTGGAACGATCGCAACCTACCAGGCTGGCGAGAGAAACTAACTTTCGCCTGGATCATGCACTGGATGAAGTGGATTGCAGCGTGGGAGTTATCAATCACCCGCCCCAAGCACCAATAGTTTCACCCGCGTTAATTGAGTCCGCAGCCGCGACCAGGCGCGAAAGGTACTAGCTCTCTGTTGGTCAAGCGATGAAACCTCCCTCAGATATTGAGGTGTGTCCATTGTGCCAACTGCGAACCGATAATTCTGCTCTACGATTTGAAGCCTCAACGTCTCACGTTTAGCCACTTCTTGAGAGATCTGAAACTCTCGCCGGATGGTATCGAATTCCAACGCTTGAAGCATCACCTGTTCGCGGAGCTGAGTCGCTAGTTCCCCTCGCTTGTTTTCGATTTCGGCGATTTTAACTTGTAAGTCTGCGATCGCAATTTCGCGCTGCTGTTGCTCTGGACTGCCTCCGGCGATCGACTGAAAGAGCGGTACTCCAATCAATGAGAGAACATCGTTAATCGTCGTCAGTGCGCCACCTGTGAAAATATCGCCGATACGATCAAGAAATCCCCGGCGACGGGCAGGCTGAGCGGGTGTGGTGACATTGCCTTGAGCATCCCGTACTTCCGCAACGGCAGGGACATCTTCGATTTTGAGAAAGTATTGCAGCGCGGGTTCAAAGATACCGAGATTGATGGTCTGCTGGTTGTTGGCTCTGGCGGTGTCGATCTTCTCGTTCACCAGTTCGATTCGCTCATCAATTGCCTGAAGCGCAGTACTGTTGCCGATCGCCATCTCCTGAAGCTGCTTCACGCAGGGTTCTGTTGCCTCTAAGCAGGGCAGCTCTCCCCGCATGGCTGACCATAAATCCTCATTCACCTGCATCTGAATCAACTGCTCTAGCGATTCACCTGCGGGATTAAGAGGGTTCGGGTCAGTCGTAACCGTTTCCGGGTCTACTTCCTCTTCCCCATCATCAGACAGTTCCTCAGATGGCTCTGTTTCGATCAGTTCCTCCTCAGCAAGCTCGGCTTCAACTTCCTCAGATAGCTCCGTTTCGACTTCCTCAGTCGGTTCCTCCTGGGACAGGGCGATTGTTGGAGTCGTCACCAGCAGGGGAACTACCAGCACTATCGGCAACCAGCACCAACTGAACCACAAGATTCTGATCATTCTGCCCTTCCCACTTAACCCGTTGAATTGTGCCTGCATACGGACTCCTGACTGTTGAGAGTGCGGCTAACTGCGTCTCTAATTGCTGCATCTGCACCCCTAGCTGTGCCAACTGAAACGATCGCTCTCGTTCCTGCTCCTGCTGACGTTGAAACTGTTCAGCACGTTGAAGCTGTGCTTGTTGAATGGCGATCGCCCGTTTGCTCATCTCAAGGCTGTGCTGATACTCCTGATACTGGCGTTCCTGCTGTGCCTGGGCGAGTTTGGCTTCTGTAAGCTGAAGCTCTGCCCGTGCTGCCTCTAACTCTTGTTCCTTCTGCTTCAGTCGTTCCGTTTCGTGAGGGATAGTTGCTTCTGGAAGGTTTGCGTCTGTCATGGACTCAAACATATCGAGCATTCGTTGCTGGTTTGCGACTGCCATTTCTGCTTGAGCCACCGTGACTTTCTGGCGCTCGACGGCTGCCACTTCATCTAAAAAACTTGCAGGGGGCAAGCCTCCAACTTCGGGAACGGGTTGTGCTGCTGGTGGACCTGATACCGGACGATTGAGGCGATCGATCTGAAGCTGTAGCTGCCGCTTTTGCCCCTCTAGCCGGACTCGGTCACGAACACGATCACTGAGGGGTTGATCTGCCTTAACACGATCACCTTGCTTCACCAGTAGGTCATCGGGGCTGGAGAGCGTGAGTTTCAGCGTGAGTCGCTGTCTCGTGCTGGTTTCAATCTGAGATGAAACGCTAGGAACCGCTGTAGATGTGGGCACGGGTAACTGAGCCTGAGCCGTGCAGCTCCCCAGTAGGAGAACGAGCGCACAAAATGCTTGCTTGATCACTGTTCTACCCTCGCGTAGTAAGGCAGAATATCAACCTGTTTCGCGTCCGTTCCCATCCTTACCAATGCCTGAAGGGGCTGTAAATTTGCTACCTTCCCCTCAGCAAATCGAAACTTTTTAGCCACTTTCACTACCTCAGTTTGATCGACGGGAAGCACAATCTTGGTGCTAGAGTTCCCAATCACATCGAGGGACAAATGACGCTCGGACTGTGAAGCTAGACCCAGCGCAAGCCCGTACTTCCGGCCATCAGCGATGATCCGATCGCTGGCAGAGTTACTGGTTCTCGGCATCTCCTTCGCTTCATCAATGGAGAGAAACGTTCTCGGAAGCTTGCCCTTGATTTCCCCCATCAAACGGTGCGAGTCCATCAGTTGCTTAGCCAGTGCCTCTGCTGCAATCGATTGCAGTGCCGGGGGCAATTTCGACATATCGATCCGAATCAGCGTTTCGTCCAGGGGCAACTGTGGGCGTGAGAACACTCCATACTGGAACGTTGCCGCCAGTTTCAGCAGTAGCTTCTGTGATTCCTTACAAGGCTGCTCATCACGGGTACGGCTTTCTAACTCTGCCTGTACGTCTGCAAAATTAGGCGGTTCTCGATTCCAAGTCGCTGGCTCAAATTGCTTAATACCCCGTTGCTGATAGCACATCCCCAGAACATCAAGCAGTGTTCCTTCCTGAACAGAGCCAAGCTGAAGAGACTTCTTTAGGACTGCAACCACAGCGATTGCCTGCAAGCTGGGTCCGCCTCCTTCAGGGTCGAGGTTAATCATCAAAGGGTTGACCCCATAAGGGCTTGCCATGTGGAGCGGGTAGCACGTCTCACCCTGGACATCCTGATCGCCATGAAAGTCGATCACAATTTTTTTCATTGCCGGATATATAGAATGCAGGGCGAAAATAATTCCTTTCAAGGTTTGTGTTTTTCCGCTGCCCGATGCGCCGATCGTCACGATATGAGCATTGGGAAGCTTCTCTGGATTCCACCGCACCCCTGAACCCAACAGCACGCCGCTTGTATCCTCACCAACTACACTATCCGACCGCCTCAACGGAACGACCGCAGCCGGAGGTAAGGGTTTCTCTCGTCGATTGCTACTACTGAACATGAACTGACCTCACAATAAGGTTTCCGGTGGCGTACACTTCCCCTAAAGCTGCCAGCACTTCGATTGGTGAAGCGGATTCCAGTTCGACGCTGCCGTTAAATTCTTGGATGGGCTGGAAGTATTGCTTAGAACCATGCAGATTTACTGCATCTCGATCGAGTGGGTCAATGGTCAGCCTGCCTGAAACGAACGTATTGGGCTGAGCAAAAGGGGCTACAGCTTCCCTTATAGGTTGGTCTTGCAGCAGCAGTTCCTTTGTCACTAAAGCGATCGGTTTTCCTACAGTCGCATGAATCTTCTCTGGTGCAATCTGTGCCTCTGGGCTGTCTCCGACTCGATACAACCTGCCCTGGCTATCCCGAACGAGTAAATCTCCAGCAACTGTACTAATGACCTCATAGCTCCCAAAGATTGCCTGCTGGGTGATGGTATGCCTGCCCTCGATCGAAACGGTGACTTGATGACGGCTACTCTCGCGCTGGTAGATTTCGATCGCCCCATTTTGGGAGCCAAGTACCTGATCAAAGCTCCGCATGATGCCGCCAGAACTGTTGATATTGAAGGAAATGATTGCTACCAGCACGATTATCCCCAGAACGATCGATTCTGCCTTACTGCCAGTCGATAGCCTAAGTTTGGGGTTCCCTGGTATCACGAGTCGTGCCTGGTGGGGGAAGAATGCAGCTACGCCAGACTTACTGAATACATCGCCAAACCAACCCATCCAGTACCCGATCAGCAGTCCCCAGTATTGTCCGTTCCATTCAAGTAAGAGCAGCGGCAAACCGACGAGTGCCACCAGCCCAGTCGCCAGGAAGCTATGGGTCGCTGAACGATGGGGAAACCGTGCTTCTAGCCAGCGGCTAACCAGATGAAAGATTCTGCCGGGGACACTACCAGAGGTATCGACATCAGGAATTTGAGAGGCTAGGGCAGCCGTTCCCAATACCCACGGGTCAGCCGTGCCAGTAAGAAGCGAAGTTGAGGCGATCGCCAATGCTGCATGAGTTGCGCTAAGCATCAGTTTCCGAGGCGAGTAGATTTTTTGGGCAGTGAGTAGAAAATAATTCGTAGAATGCCAACCAGGACGCTAAGAACTCCCCCGATCAGATAAAGCGATGTGGAATTTAGACCAATCCCAATCACGCGAACCATGCCGAAAACCATGAGTCCTGCAATGAGATAGGGTGTGCCATCGATCCATTGAGTATGGTCAGGGGCGGTATCGTCTAAGCCCAGGTACTCTTCCTGAATAACTCGCTTTGCCAGCATGGGATTTCCGCCGCATCGCTGCTGAAGTCCTGCTAGCTGTGCCGTGCCAATACTCAGCCCCAGTTCCAGCGCATGAGCCGCCATGATGTCACGGATGGCAATGTCCTGAAGGGGCTTGAGTTCGATTCGAGGTAGTTTCAGGAAGATATCTTTTGCCGGAGGTGTGGTTGCCAGCAGAAGCATCGGACAATGACGCTCATGCAGTTCCTCCAGGAATCGGCGTATCTCTGGGGTGAAGTGATGGGCATCGTCGCAGATAAGGAAAGCCGTTTGAGCCGAGAGGAAATCAACGATCGCTCCCTTCAGTCCCGCAGTCGTCAGATTCTTGCCCTCTAAGTCGGTTACTTCTACACCAAGCTGCTCCGCTATTTTGAGCAACAGTTGTTTGGTTGAGGCAGGCTGGACAATCGCCAGTAAATAGCCTTCTTCCTGTAGTTCCTGGGCGATCGCATCCCCTAAAACCGACTTGCCCATACCGGACTCTGCCACGACCAGCAGACTAGACCCTGATCGCAGTACCGCCCCAATGCGTCGCTGTTCAGTAGCACGATAAATTCTCATTCGCTAGGCTGCCGTGCCCGCTTCCAGTTTGCGATCGTCCGGCGACTACAGGCTGTCCCAGTCTTTGCTTTCACATAGTCCATGAGCTGTGGATAGGTGATCAATCCCAGGCGATCAGCTTCTTCTAGCAGTTCTACGACCTGACGCGATCGCTCTGCGCTGCCACCCTCAGTGGGTCGCTCTGCGCTGCCGCCCTCGGTGGGTCGCTCTGCGCTACTGCCCTCAGTGGGTCGATCGAGTGGCTGCTGTAGTTCCGGCGTAGGGAGAACGGCAATCACTTCTGGGAATGGCTCTGCTTCAATGGGAACGGGCACTGCTGGTACTTCGATTGGGGGAGAGGCAGAAATGGAACGGTCTAGGGGAATGCTTGCCGCAGTGAGAGTTCGCTGTGAACGTGCTTGAATTGTCTGACGGACAATCTGTAGGACAGAGCGAACCAGATGAATGAGTGGAGCCAATCGACTAAACGGTTTCTTCAGTTGCAGTGTCATAACGAGTTTCAGCCAAGAGATGCCCTACTGGTACTGACCAACTCATCCAACACACAAGCAAGAAACTACTGACACGATCTTGTAGATTTCATAAAATATCGGCGGCTCCCCATTCCATCAAGGCGAGACTCAATCACCCCATCGATACACAGGTTCTTGGTTTGCCGTCTCACTTGGTCATAGGTCAGACCAGAGGCTGCTACTAATTCATGTCGAGTTAAGCCATCTTTTGCTCGGAGTGCTGCCAACAAGCGCGATCGGGTCTGCTTACCACGATCAGTTGAAAAACACAAGTTCATTGAATCTGAATGCTTTTTGTACTACCCTCAGTGTTCACGAATTGAAGCTGGGGCAAACAATCGGAAACTCACGGATAAAGCTGAGAGTTCATTGAAGCTGCATTAGGAATTAATCACTGCTTCATGTAGACGAGGCTGTGTGCTTCTTGTGCTTTAGGACGATCGAGGAGCAGAGAGCAAGCTTAAGGGGTTGAAGACACCCGCTTGAAAGAATTCAGGAAGCGTTCCGCCTCTGGCGAATGCACTACTTCTGGCGAACCAGTGACCTGCAACAGATACACCCGCCGATCGGTCAAATATACTCGCGTTCTCGCCACCACTGCGGCTTGCCCTGATTGCTCTATTTGCTCTGACTCTAGTTCTTGACCAGGATAGCCATCTTGTGAGAGGGATTGTTCATTCAGCAATCGATAGTCTGTGCCAATAAATTGGTCTCGAACTCTGTTAAAAAACGCTTCCCTCTGGTATTCACTGTATTGAGTTGAAACATTAGAACTAGGCATGTCCACCAGGAAGTAGAGTCCTCCAAGATCTCCTTGATCAAGGCTGAAAAAGTGAGTGTCACGGAACGGGGAGTCACTGGGAGGAGGCGGACTGTCTGCCGAGTTCATTGGTCTGCTGGGCATGAGAACGCTAAATCCGTTAGACACGACCTCATACCACTCTGTCTCCGGTGCTTGTTGAGAGCTAACAGCCTGGGCTAGAACCGATGGAGGGGTTCAGTGGCTTTGATGGCTTGAAGCGGGGTAGCCAGAAGCGGAAGCAGAAGGACTGTCAGAAGCTTGAAGCGAAGAGTAGTGTTCATAGAACCAACTTCAACAGGGGTGAGGTTAGACTACACACGGACAAGAACTAATCCCTAAAGAAATAAACCCGTTCTGCAGCAGTAGGGGAATGTAGAAAATTGAACCTAGCTACGCTCCTGATTTTTGACTTACAGGTAGACAGATGGTCGCTACCAGCTACCAATAAAATTCTAATCTTTACCCAGCAAGTATTTCAGGTCTTTAGCTTCTACCTTGACATCGTAGGGGTCACTGGTTCGAGTCCAGTTGTGTCCATCGCCTAATGTACAGTGACTAATTAAATGTCATCGGTGACAAATTGTTGTCGCTCATGACAAATTAGTGTCTTTGAGACAAATTAGTGTCGTCTAATCGGTGGTGACAAATTAGTGTCGTCTAAGAATGTCAACGTAGTGCTCTCTTTCAACCCGCATTAAGATTTTTCAGTACGGAACCGTAGTTCAGTACGAGAAGTGTTGCTGTTCTGCTAGTGCTCTGTTTCTAGCGTTTCTAAATCCCAAAAGTTTCTTGCGTCTCAACCTGCCTCACTTGGGACAGGCGATTGCGACAGCTTCTCGCCTTTCAGCTCTATGGGACGATTGCTCACTTTATGGGTTCATAACTGCACGATTGCTCAGCTTATGGTCTCAAAAGCTAAAATCCAGCCGATGAGTCCCAACGAGAAATCAATCCTTCCAGTCTGATCTAGCCTCAATCCTCATCTTTATCCAGTTGCGGAAACTGCTCGAGAATTTTGGTGATGAGCATATAGAGTTCATCTAAAATCTCCTCGGCTCCTTCGTCATCCACCTCGGCTAATAATTGCTCAATGGCTGTAACGTTGTGAACAAGGCGATCGGATTGCTGACGGCTAAGGGAGGGCATAGCAATAGTTGCTTCCTGATGATTGCTAGCTGTTTATTGTAGTGTTTCTTCCAGCTATTTCCCAAGGGATTCCGCTAACGCTGCTTTCGTTCGAGCCACTGAAAGGCGAATCCGCTCTACCTGCGACTCGTAAGCCGCCTGCTGTTGGGGTGACCCATCACCAGGGTTCGCCTTCAAAATCTGCTCATAGTAGCGAAAAACTTGAAATGCATAACTGGCAACGGCAATCTGCTCTTGGGAAAGAGACATGATGCGATTAACCAGGTCGGCACAGGTTGCTGAATAAGGAAGGGCAAAAACATCGGCATAGAGCGGAGGAAGGCTATGCGATCGGGTTTTCAACTCCTCCAATAGTCTCACTGCTTCCTCAGATAGCTCCCCATCAAAATCGGCTAAGGAATTCAGTAGAGATAGTAGCAGGAATTTTGAGCGTTTCTGCTTCACTGTAGGACAGGCAATAATGGTAATTCCTTCAAGATTCTAGCAGGCAAAGCACAGTTGATTTCTCTTCCGAATGCTGCACTGGAATACTAGGTAGTGCATCAGACTGTAGTGGGTTAGGTAAAGTGGCTCTACTTTTAAGCAAGACCTATGGAATGCCTGCTCTGTAGTCATCCCACCACTCACAAACACGGTAAAGCCCCCAACGGCTTTTTAGGCGGGAGCAGCAGTTCAATCTCTTGCCATTCCGCATCAGTCTTGATTTACCTTTTATTTATTGAGCCTTAGCTGATTACTGGTAGAACAACTCACTCACTTTCTGAAGCGGACCGAATAAGTTGGCTCCCGTTTTCTAGCATAAGCAGCTCAAACAGTTTTCGATCGGCATCTCGTACTCTGGTGCTGAGCAGTTTGTTTCGCTGTCCCGATCGCTTCTCCCTTGGCGATGTTTGCCCTTGCTGTTGTTGGAGGCGATCGCCCGAATCGGATCAGCAACGGCTTTGATTCCCTTATCTGTGTTGCCTGGAAGTATAGTAATCAACTGAATCCAGAGCAGGGAGCTTGGGAGATCGAGCGGCAATTAAGCAGAGTCGGGATTGGGAAGTTGAGGGGCGATCGCTTTCTTTGGTTTGGCTGTACTAACTTGCGATTGGTGTCACTTTTTGACGAGTGGGACGCTTGCGATCGGATTTCTTTTTCAGACCGACAGATTGCGCTTCGTTGCTGTCTGAGCCAAACTGCCCTTTGACGACTTCTTTCATTGCCAGCACTGCGTTGTGAAATTCCCATTCTGCCAGTCGTGCTGCGTCAGAAGCTGCTCGATACAGGGCTAGCTTTTCGGTTTCGGCTTGCTGCTGTGCCAGCATGGTTTGATATGCCTGCTGCAAGGCTTCGGGTGTGGCGTTGAAACGTTTGGTGCTGTAACCCACGATCGTGCGATAACCGTTAAAGGCATCGACATCTTGATTGAGCACAGCAGGGGTGAGGCGACGATTGGTATCTGGGCTAGGCATAGTGCACCTTCAGTAATTATTTACATATTTAATGTGCCCATTGAAACAAGAAGTTTAACGATCGTACTGAGAATAGGTTAAGTTGCAGAAGGATTGCGATCGATCGCATTAAGACTGTGAGGCGTTACCGAAGGATTGCGATCGGGTGCATTGGCTTTGCGGCTGGTTACAGAAGGATTGTGATGAGTGACATTGCTTTTGCAATTCACTGCATTGGCTTTGCGTCTTTTCACCATGCCTGATGGATGAGCCATAATGAGGCTCAAAGCATGAGTTTTGCCCTGTATGACTCTTGAAACTGCTGCCCTTGTCAGATTGCTGAGTCCGGTTGCGATAAAAGCTGCACCTGCATTATTTAAAGCAGTTCATAGCAAGCTCAACCCGACTGAATTGGAAAAAGCCCTACGGGAGGGCATGGTAATGGCTCAGGCACAAGAGGAAAAGCAACCTCCGGGGCATCGTCTTTTCTCTAAATATGAGCCAGATTTTATTCCAAAATTTCTGCATCAGTTTTTTCAGGATTCAGGAGTTCAGGCAGAGCTACAGAAACCTTTAACAGGGGCAGGAATGCCGGATAATGCCCTTCTGGAAAAGAAGTTTTTGCAAGTCGCGAAGCAGAAAAATGTTGAATTGATTCAAAGCCGAGTAATGCCTTGGATCAAAGAATTTACCAGCACCTACTTTGAGCAGACTAATTCTTACCTCAAATTCCAGGTAGCAAAGGAAAGATACTTTGAACAGCTCATTCATTGCTTTGATGATGTCCGGTTTGCGGGAATTGCAGTTGAAGGGCAGGAGATTGAACGAGCCGAAAAGTTAGCTGAAATTTTTGTGATGCCCAATGTGCAGGGAAAAGCACAAACGGAGTTCAGTTTTTTAGAACAAGGTTTGCCGCTAGAAGTCCAGGGAGATTTACAGGCTCAGCTTCTTTGGGAGCAGCGAAATCGATCGCGCTTTGCCAGCAGGCAGACCAGTCAGCCCAAGATTTCAGCGGCTCAATTATTGAAGCCGTCTCAAGTTCAGCGAGTGGTGCTGTTGGGTGCCCCTGGTTCTGGCAAGACAACGTTAATGAGCTATTGTGCAGTGATGCTAGCGCAGGGCAAGCCGGAACTTGTAGGGCTAGACAAAACGGTGGATTGGCTGCCAATTCTAATCAAGATTCGCGATCTGATGAAGCAGCCTGAAATCAATATTTTGCAGTATGCACGACAGATGGTGAAGGCAGATTTAGGGCTTGAACTGCCGCCAGAGTTTTTTGAGCATTGGCTGAAGGATGGGCGAGCACTGATCTTACTGGATGGATTGGATGAGGTGGCAGAAGAGGCAAGACGCTATAAGGTGGTTGAGCGAATTGAGAGCTTTTTGGGAACCCATCGCCGCAATCCTGCGATTATTACCTCTCGTCCGGCAGGCTATAAACCCGATTTCTTTCGCACCGATGAGTTTCCGCACTATGAGATTTTGCCGTTTGACGACGATCAGATTCAGGCGTTTATTGACCACTGGTATGAGAGCCGCTTTGCCACAAAAGCAGAGGCACAACGACGAAAAGAAAGTCTGAGGAAAGCCCTTGCGGAGAGCGATCGCATCAAACTACTGGCGCGTAATCCGTTGCTGCTCACGATCATTGCGCTGATTCATCGCTATCAGGCGGTTTTGCCGAAGGAACGCCATAAGCTGTATGACAAAGCTGTGAATACATTGCTCACATCGTGGGATGCGAATAAGGAACTGAGCAATCACGAGATTTTGGAATATTTAGAGCTTGACGATCTGCGGCGGTTAATGGAGCGGTTGGCATACTGGATTCACTCGCAGGGCGGCACAGGCGACAACGAAGGCGGCACGCTGATCGATCGCGATGAACTCCTTGATCAGTTGGCTCAATATATTCAGGAAATGAATACTCAGAGGATGAAGAAAGTTAATCGACACCAAGCCAAAGCCGAGGCAAAACGCTTTTTAGACCGGATTATTGGCGATCGAGCCGGACTTCTCAGCAAGCAGGGGCGCGATCGATATGCGTTTGTCCACAAAACCTTTCAGGAATATTTGACAACGCAGGAGATTCGCGATCGACAGGAAGAAGACTTTGAGGTGGTGTTGGAACATATTCAAGATCACCTTCACGATCCGCACTGGCGAGAAGTCTTGCTTTTGCTGATCGCGCAGCAGAAACGCAGTAATCCAGCAAAGATACTGAAGGAGATTTTTAACCAACCCACTCCTTATGAGCAATGGCTGCACCGCAATCTTCTGTTTGCAGGAATCTGTTTAGCCGAAAACATCGAGGTTACAGACGAAAGCCTGGTTCAAGAAATTTTGAAAGGATTAGTTGAGCTAGAGGCAAACCGTTCACCACTTGTTCCTGATGTTATTCAGCGTCGCGTCTTTAAGGTTTTGTGCAGCTTGAGCGAAACAGGTTATGAAGCACTAGCTTTACAGCAATTAGAAGCAGTTGGTGAAGCGATCGACAAAGTTCGATTGAGCCGATATCGGGCTGCTCTAGGAAAACCGGAAGAGGCTGTGCAGCAATTAATTTTACTGCTCAAGGATGAAGAGTCTCTTGTACGTTCTAGTGCAGCGAGTGCATTACAAGAGTCAGGTCAAGCATCAGAATCAGTGGTGGCTGCTCTGCTACCCCTGCTCAAGGATGAAGAGTCTAGGGTACGTTATAGTGCAGCTTGGGCGTTAGGAGAGCTAGGTCAAGCATCAGAATCAGTGGTGGCTGCTTTGCTACTCCTGCTCAAGGATGAAGGCTTTCTTGTACGTTCTAGTGCAGTTTGGGCATTGGGACAATTAGGTAAAGCTCTGGGTTCTACTGCTATCCCTAATCCCACAACAATCGCCCTTGCACAATGGATCGATCAAAATCAGGAATCTGAGTATGTCTCTCATGGAATTACAGCACTGTGGAACATCTTAAGGGAGTAAACTCGTTGAACTACTGCGCTCAAATAATTAAAAGTGTAGGGCGATCGATTTTGAGGAAGAATAGGGAAACGATCGTCCCTTCAATCTTCCGGTCTAAAGTCATCCGGTAAATCATCGATCGACCACTGCAACACTCGGCAAAGTGCCTTAACTTGAGGTAGCGTCAAGCGAACCTCCTTGAATCGCCCCGTTTCCCAATTGCTGACCGTCTGCACGGATACGTTAATTGCTATTGCAACATCTCGTTGAGTCAAGCCCAGTTCATCTCGACGCTTCTTGAGGGGTGACTCCTTTTCTGGTTCTTGTACCTCGGTCATTGCAACAGCTTTATAAACAGCTTATATAAGCAGTTGACTCAGAACTATAAGCAGTTTATAGTGATTGAAGAGTCAACGAGAGCGTAGGTGAAGTAGTCGCAACGCCTACGTCTTCATAGTTTCTCACCATTTCAACCACTCACAGATACTTTGCACCAGTCGATCGACGGGTAATTTGCGTTCGTCCTAATCTGCTCGGTTTCGATTGGTCACAGTTTCGCTTACAAACTTTATGCGATCGTCTTTGCTGCGATCGTCCTCATTTGCCATGTCTTATTACAATCAACTCAATCCTTGGTGTGTGGTTCGCTGCCTACCCAATGCCCAAACTCAAATTGTGGCGCGTTTGCGTCGTCGTCCTGATGCCGAAGCTCATTTGCGAATTTTGCAGCAGCTTAGCCCCACTGCCATTTATCGAATTGTCCATTAAAGAGCTATTTGTCGAGTTTAAAGACTTAGTGTCAGCGTAAAAGTATAGCCCGAAATAACTGTCTAGCAAGGGTTTTAGACTTCTCTGATGGGTTTTTATATTCTCAAAAAATTTAAACAGCTATTTGCCTTTTTTCGTGAAGCACTTAAAAACGGTTTAAACTGATAATTGCCATTTTTCAGTTTTCCTCCAGGGCATATCAGTTTAGCTTATGGAAGACCTTAAAACCTTGTCTGCTGACCAGTTACCCACCGTCCCATCTGGAGTAACAGCACTTGTTGAGGAAGATCAGCAACCTGCCCATAAGATTTTGATCGAGCTTATCGAGGATCTGGATAAGCGAAGGGAGGTGATGCGGAAGATCGAGGCGATCGAAGACATCAACCAAGCATCTGACGATCGCAAGCAGGAGAAAATTCAGTTGTGGGCAGACCGATTAGAGAAAGACCCTAGAACAATTACACGGTGGCTGGAGAAGGCTGAAAAAGAAGGGCTAGCCTCGATCGCCAGAGCTACCCGCTCTGATGCAGGACAGATCAAAGGTAACAAACGCTGGAAGCACTCTATTCAGTATTGGACTGAATTTATTCTAAAAACTTACAACGACGGCATCAAAGCTAAGTTGGGCATGACCCCAAACCTTGTGAACAATCAGGTCAAGAGCTATGCTGAATTAGAACTAGGGTTAAAACAGGGTGAGTACCCTTCACATCCGTTTGTATACAAAATTCTGGAACCCCTCATTGAGAAGAAGAATCGGAAGGTTCGTAATCCAGGACAGGGACCTGGAATCATTATTAAGGTTACAAGTGGGAAGAAAGACGGCAAATGGGTTGAAGAAGATATTGAGGTTATCCGCAGCAACCAAGTCTGGCAGATTGATCACACCCGATTAGATAACTTGCTTTCGGATGAAAAAGGTGATCTTGCTGGCTCTGTCTGGATTACAGCGGTGATTGATACCTGGTCAGGCTGTGTAATGGGGTATCATCTCAGCTTTGACTCTGCTGGCTCTCATGAAGTTGCTTTGGCACTCCGTCATGCTATTTTGCAGAAGTATTACGGACCTGAGTATCAACTCCAAAAGGAGTGGGAAGTTTGTGGTCTTCCTGAGTACATTGTTACCGATCGTGCTAAAGAGTTTAAATCAGCGCACTTGAAGCACATTGCATCAGATTTAGGCATCAAGTTGCGTCTTCGGCTCTACACAGAACAGGGTGGAATCGTAGAGCGTCTGTTTTTGGAACTAAAGACTGAATTTGCGGCATTAATGCTCGGCTTCAAAGGAGGAAGCCTGAAGGAGCGCCCAGAAGATGCCGAAAAGTACGCCTGCATTGTTTTTGAGGACTATGACCGTAAGTTAGTGCGGCATTTTGTGGATCATCATAATCAACATCTCTACCCTAAGGTTCCAAACCAAACTCGTTTAATGAGATGGAAAGCAGGTTTATTAGGTAGTCAGCCTAAGATGCCTGCAAGTGAGCGAGAACTTGACCTTTGCTTGATGAAAACGACTACACGCAAAGTTGAGGAGCGAGGATGCATTAACTTTGAGAAGCTAGTCTACACAGCGAGTTTAAGCCGAGATCAGGATGGACATTGGCAATATGACAAGAAAGCAAACTTTCTCAAGGATTATGAAGGTAAGAAGGTTCTAGTTCGATACAATCCAACTAACATTATTTATGTTCTTGTCTACACGGTTGAGGAAAATGACCAACCATCTAAATTCTTAGGCACAATCAGGGCTAGAGACCTGACGGAGGAGCGGCTATCTCTGAAGGAATGGGAGGACCGAAAGGCTCAAATGCGTAGGGAGGGTAAAGCGATTGACCAGTCGTCTATCCTAGCTCAACAACGGGACCTGTACATGTCTTCCGTTGAGCAATCTAAAACATTGAAGGGACGGCGGAAGAAGGAGAATAACCGCATTACCAAAAAATCTGAACATTCCGATAAGGTAGTGCAGTTATATCCTCCACGTCCTTCCCCCTCAAATGCTACCTTGGATGCTATCTCAGATAGTGAGGCTTCCTCTTCAACCGAAGCGCCTTCAAAGAATTCACAATCCACACCGAAGCCCTCTAAAATTCGGGTCAAACCTGCTTTATACAATAGCGAGACTGCTCCTCTAATCGAAGCGCCTTCTGAGGATTTGCAATCCACACCGAAACTTCCTAAAATTCAGGTCAAACCTGCTTTGTATGTCGTTTCTGATTGTGATGAGTTTGTAGAGGACAGGTGGTGAGGTAAACCAAAATGAGCCAGTCCAACTTAGCAGTTCAACCTCCTGAAGAACAACCTCAAGTCTCCCAAGCATCATCTGGAGCGTCACAACCCAACAACGCTCCTTTCAATCCTGCGCGAAAGCTTGGCAAACAGAGGAATCGATCGCCTGAGCAACAAGCAAAAGTAGATCAACTTCGTGGGATTGAGCCTTATGTTGGAGTAGAAAGGGATGAAGAATTGTTCACTACTCTATACAAATGGTGGGAAGCGGGTGTTTGCGGCTGTATCACCACTACAGATCGGTTGGGTTTGAAAAAGTCATTAACGTTTTATCTAAACAGCCATGTCAAGCGGCGAGGTAGTTTGCTGGTAACTCCAGCCCCTGTCGCATACATTGAGGTCGAGCAAAATGGCAGCCCCACAGATCTATTTCTACTACTCTTAAACTTTTTGGTTAACCCACTCGATTGTGGTCATTTACGGCAATTACGTTCTCGCACTTGGGGGACTCTTAAGTCGCGTGGAGTTAAGCAGCTACTTGTCAATAATGCAGATTTATTATCCTTTAAAGCATTCAATGAACTTGTAAGAATCAGAGAGAGGCTAAATATTTCTGTTGTCCTTACTGGTTCTCCTTATCTTAACGATATCATTGATGCCAAAAATCCTAAGAAAAAGGAATATTTAACTATTTACAACACCTTTTTAAAGCAGCATTCCTACAGCACTCTTGACTTAGGGAACGTAGCAACGGTAATTCAAGAATGGGAGGAAAGATTAAACTGGACAAAGCCAATAAGTTTGACCTCAGACGATGATGTTATTCGGGTTTTGGCTAATGCTTCTGAAGGGCAACTGCAAGTGCTTTATGAAAACCTTCGTGAGGTTGCGATTTGGAAAATTGATCATCCTAAAGCACAGATCAATGCTCAGAATGTTTCTGCTGCTTTGGGTTTCTGCAACCAACCCGTAGCCAAACTTTAGACGAAGTCACTGCAATGCTAGTTTCTGCGTTGATGATGGATTAATTAAAGGTCTTGTTCATAAAGATGATGAGCAGTGAAGAAGAACGTTCGCTTGTTTATCTTTCACCATATAGCGGTGAAAGCATTAGCAGCTACCTTGGGCGTTGGTGCCGCCAAGAGGTTGTAAGTATCGATACTTACACTCTGGGAAAGCGGTTAAGGCTGGGTAAAACGCTGTGGAGATGGGAGAGGTTTTACTTGAATCCATTTCCAACTCGCTGGGAATTACAAAAGATAGACAAGCTAATGGATCTGGGAGTAGACAGGTTACTGCTCATGTTTCCGCCTGCGAACGAGCCGATCGTGTCACCCGACACAATCCGAATCTGTGCTGCCTGCTATACCGAAAGTCCATATCACCGGATGAGTTGGCAGTACAAATCGACGGAGGGGTGCGAACATCATCGGCTTCGCCTACTATCAAAGTGCCCTGATCCGAAATGCGGAGAGCTATTCCCAATTCCTGGCAAGATAACCGTTTTAGCCTGTAAGAGATGCGGAATGCCTTACTCAGCAATGGCAAAAAAGCAAAAAAGCTATTGAGTTTGCTTAACTGCTGTACTACGACGAGTGTAACCCCGACCGCTTCGCGCAGCCGCCTTCGGCGGATCGCTTTCTGGAGCGACAGTTTTCCCCTTATGAATACTTGCCGTTTGGCGGTAGCAATCGCTGCTGCATCGGAGCCGCCTTTGCTCTGTTCGAGATGAAGCTGGTACTGACAACGATTTTGTCTCAGCACGATTTGAGGTTGGTTGATCAAGCTCCGGTTGTCTTGGTTCGACGCGGCGTGACGATCGCGCCGAAAGGAGCTATTCACTTTATCGCTCAGTAGCCCTAGTAGAAGGTGCAGGATTAGGCTGAACGGTTGGCATCAGGGTGACTTCTGCTGAGATAAATCAACCACTCCAGCACTCATTGAACTGAGGGAGTACTATCCGCCGAAGGCGACTGCGCGAAGCGATCGATGCAGAAGCAAAGCGTCCTGCTTTACCATACCTGTGTTCCGTTCACCCGTGCTGCTACCCATGACTCCACCCAGCCCAACTGACTTGCTTCAAGCTCGCTATGGCATGAGCCTGTTCAATCCAGACCCCTTCTGGAACGAGACGTTGACGACGCTACTGTCTCACCGCTCTGTGCGTGCCTACCGACCCGATGCCCTACCGCCAAATACACTCGAAATGCTGGTTGCAGCGGCTCAAGCTGCGTCAAGTTCCTTGAATCTGCAAACCTGGAGCGTGGTTGCGATCGAAGACCCAACACGGAAAGACAAGCTTGCTCAACTTGCAGGCAATCAGGCACATATCCGCCAGTGTCCCCTATTTCTGGTCTGGCTAGCTGACCTGGCACGGCTGCATCATCTTGCTCAGGAGCAAGGGTTACCTGCGGAGGGGTTAGATTACCTGGAGATGTTTCTGACCGCCACGATCGATGCCGCTCTGGCAGCCCAAAATGCGACGCTTACTGCTGAATCGCTAGGGTTAGGCACAGTCTATATTGGCGGAATGCGAAATCATCCTGAAGCGGTTGCCGAAACGCTCCAACTGCCGCCTCACCTGTTTGCCGTCTTTGGGTTATGTGTCGGCTATCCTGATGAGGCAAAACCGGCTGCCATCAAACCTCGGTTGCCGCAAGCAGCTGTCCTGCACCGCGAAACATACAACTTGGCACGGCAGGAAGAGGCGATCGCCCAGTACAACGAAGTCATGCAGCAGTTTTACGAGTCACAGCAGATGAACGTAGCTGGTGACTGGGTGGAGCATTCCCTCAAGCGAGTTGCAACAGCACAGGCGTTAAATGGACGCGATCGTTTGAAAGAGATCCTCCAGCGTCTTGGTTTTCCCCTGCGGTAGATAAGGTTAACTCTGCATTTGTAATCCTTCCGACAGCTACATGCGATCACAGCCCCTATCCATAGAAACCTACAAAGCTTCGGTTCACTCTGCTGCCCAGAAGCGTTACCCTAGCAATAGCAGTCATACGGGCAATTCAGGTATCCGGAGGTGGCATATGAACAAGCCAATCATTCGATTCGCTGAAATGACAAAACTGGGAACCGTTGCACTCCTTCTGTGGGGCAGCCTGGGGATCGGAAGCGCCGCTCGTGCAGAGTTTGCAGATTCAGGATTCGACCAGTCTGGTATGAGTGATGGGGCTGGAGTGGGAATCGACCTATCGGTTAGCGGAGAGGTAGGGGACTCCAATTCGCTTCTCGCTCCAACACCTGATTCCCCAAGCGAGCCAGCGCATCCTCAGCAGGCTAACCCCGCCAATCCTATAGCCCAGGATTCCGCTCCCCCCGCTGCTCAACTTGAGGTGCGGCTATTCGGTGATTCAGACCGATCGCTTGGGGTAGAAATTTTAAACCGATTGGGTCAGGGACAACAGCGAATCAGGATCGGCATTCCTTTCCTATAGGGGTGTTATGGCTTGAAAGGCACTCAGCCTAAACAGACGGGTTATGATCACTCCTGGATTGGCAATCTGTCGTTGAACTTGAGTCGTAAACCGTCACTGCTCCAGTTCGCTCAGTTCTATCCGCAGTATGCCGTGAGTAAAACCCAATTGCTCCTAGCGCATCCTCGACCCCATCAGTCTCGATCGCGTCCTTGGTGATCGAGGGGAACAATACAAAAGGCGCAGGTGAGCAATCCGCTCCTTGGCACCAGTTGTTCTTTGAATTATGAACTGAGCTACAGTGCCTTAAGCTTGAAAGCCAAACCCTGAATTTTGCTACACTGCACTAAAGGAGTTGCCCGTAATCTGATTTGCATTGATGCCCTGCAAAAGGGCAACTGCTGTACTGCCGAGTTTGACAAGGGTGTTGCTACCCTGTTGCAAGATCTCCAAATCTTTTGGACTTATTCCGCGCCCCAGCCCAAGCTTATCCTGTCCAATTTCAATGTCATTTGAACATTTTAAGGCAGTTGTTCTGCCCCTCTACGGGTCACTTGCTAACTTCTAAAGTCAGGCTGTTAACCTGAAACCCAGTCGCTCGGATTCCTCCAGTATCTTCAATCCCTGAGTTGCTTGCTTGCGTGATGGCGGTCGCCGAACAGCAGCCAGTCTGCCGAGACTGAGAGCCAGACTGCGCTGCCACGGTTGAAGATTGTCAGTCTGCTTCGCCCACTGAGCGATCTGGAACCACTGCTCAGAGGGAACTCCGGCAATTTGATCAATCAGTTGCTGGTCGGCTGCATCAGGACCCTCTATGCCTTTATCTACCTGTCTCGATACTTCATCTCCCTGAATCATTAGAGATGATAACTCAGGTAATTCAACCTTCAGATCACGGACTCTATTCCAGCAGGCTTCCTTCTTACACCACTCTGTAATGTTGCCGCCTGCTGGAGAATCTGTAATGATTTGATGTACCTGCCTGGACACCAGAACGATCGCCTCCTGCAAGGGTACCGGGACATTCTGCTCCTTCCAGATCTGATCGAGGTCAATAGCCTGGGCTGTTCTGTATGACAGATAAGCCAGGCTGTAGGTGACGATATTTGCCCGATAGCCACCAAACTGTTCTGCCTGAACGAGTTTCTCCGCTCGCTCGAAGAGAACTGCTTTCGCGATCAACCGCCTGAAATAGCTTTCATCTACTTCAAACCCACCCCGTCGAGCCAGCAGGTCAGTAAACCTGGAGAAATTCTTCTGAGCACCAAGACTGACAACATGGGGTAGCTGATTCCAGGTGTTCTCATACTTGGCAAGATCAGTCTTCGTAAACTTCTGATTGAGCGGATTCATACTTATGAACTGTTTCTGTTTTGCAGGAGACATCTCACGATTTTTTTCATCCAGGTATTGTCCCCGCGCCCGCTCGTAAAACCAGCGAGTCTGCCGCTGAGTTCCATCAACCGCAGGTGCCCAGATCTTCCGCGACAGTTCTTGAAGCCTGATGTGAAAGGGGTCATTGGCGAAGAAGTCCGCATCACTGACCTTGTTCTGGTTGTTGGCGTACCGGGAAATTAGAGGGACGATCGCGTCTACCTGATCCTGATCCACGATTGTCAGTTTCGCCTGAACATAAACCCCTGAAATGTCCGCCCTGTCTTTCCGGGCAGCATGGTAGATGGATGCAGTGGTCTGTCCACCATTCACAATCTGCAGATCGCGAATCCAGCCAATTCCCCTGCCCCCATCTGAAAGATCAACGAACCTGACTGCCTCTGCTGTGGCGGAGATACCGTTGTTGTAAGCCAGGAAACGATGCGGCTCTTCCAGGATAGTTTTGCGGATGCCCCTGTTGACCTTACCCCTTGCTTGAAGGAAAGAGCGAACATTGCGCTCCAGCAGACGGGAGCCATACTCAGCGTAGAGTTTGTAGAGGATTTCGCCCGGCAGAATCACAAGGCAGGCGTTATAGTCGGCACCCGGTGAGGTAGGCATGGGCAGGCAGGGAATCGCTGCTCCATACTGTGTCTCAAAATCAATCTCGATCGCCTCCCGTTGCCGCTTTGAACTGACGCATTGGTACGTTCTCCGAATGTCCCAGATATTGAACGAGAAGGTCACACCACCGTTGACCAGATCCTGTTTGACCTGAACGTTGGTCAGTCCGTCTGTGAACAGAAACAATCTCACCTGACTCAGTTGATCCTTGGCACTGTGAATTAACTGAGCCAGATCGAATGCAGGAGATGCTTCCTCAATCGACAGATGGTAGCCTTTCAGAGATCTGGTAAAGAAGCCTGTCAGCCGCTTGAATGCAGTCTCCACGTCGTCCTTGCGAACTGTAGACGGCGGAACATCCTGCGTGTAGATTGAGACGAAAAGATCGAGACGTCCCTCATCTTCCTGAATGTTGTAGCCATTGATTTTAATGCCACGGGCAGTGTGGTAGCAGACGTGTCCATCCTCCAGTTCTCCGGCATCTGTCAGGTAATCAATCATCAGCCGGGTGAACTCATCCTCCCGGAATGCGTCCCCCTCCTTATCACCAGTCTCACAGGCATTAATGACTTCCTGCCTGAAGTCCTCGGCAAACTGAAGTAAACCCGCATCATCACCACTCATGACTGTCCACCCATTAAAGACAGAACCTCAGATTCAGTTATGGCGAAACGTTTGCACACAGCAACGTCAATGGTGTAGCGAACATCGCCCACTCCATTGCGAAGGTCAGCTTCGATAATTCTGGGAAAATCGCCCTCGACCCTGAAGTAATTCGTTTCTCGAACAGTGTACCCATTCTGCTCGTAGCGGGGGACATGAATATCCAGATACCCTGTCTCAAACAGAAGTGCCTCAAACGTTTCGATCGCTGCCGGGTTTCTGCCGAGCAGCGATCGTACACCGGCAACCATGTTAGGCAGTGTCTCTCCCCGCCCCTGACGGAGATCCAGAGACAGATGCAGCAGGATCAGAGCCCCTGTCCCTGTCTCGTCTAACTGACGCTCACTTGAGATGGGGAGTTTCTGGTGCTGCTTTGAAGTGGTTGTTTTCACCTCGACGGCACACCGCTCAAGCTGAAAGTCCTGCTGGGCAGCGGCTGGACCCGACCAGGACAGCACTCCTCTGATTGCTCCGCACTGTGGCAGCACAGAGTGACGGAGAAACCATAGCTCCCCATACAGTCCCTGCTGGGCTGCCTGATCCAGCCCCTCCGGATTATGACGTTCAAGAAATATCTGCCACCGTTTCAGGTGAGTCAGAAAGGCACCTACAGCCCTGTCCTCTTCCGGAATAGCAGCAATGTGGTTGACGATATCCTGCACAAGCGTCGTGAAAATATCGCTGTAACGGATGTTTGTCAGAATTAACTGATAGGTGACGCGATCCTTATCCTTCTCATCCAGGAGAACCCGCCTAACTGAAAAACTGCTGGATGACGGATAGGGAGCGATTCCTTTCCCGACAGATTGACGCTGTACCTGTATCATCATCAGGCGAAGATTTGACGGCTTCTCGATCGCCAGAAAAACGTCATAGTGAACTTCAGGCAGGATGCGACGCATCAGGTATCCGGAGGGCAGTTCTCCTGTCCCCTGCTCCAGCATCTGCCAGACTTCCTGGACAATCATGGTTCGTCAAATTCCTGATCGAAATAGATGGGGTTGACCTTGTACTCCACAGATACGGCATTCCGGCTGCCGGGAAAGCTGATCACAAATCCCACAACCGGGGTCTGCGATCCGATCGCCTCAGGGTCAAGGGGATAGAGCAGAAGCAACCCTCTGGTGGCAGGACGCTTTTCACGCACAATTTTGCCATCCGGGGTATTGCTGTTACTGTCAGGTTTCCCGTCTTCCCGTCTACGTTCTCGCGTAAGCTCAAGAACTTCCCGACGTGTAGCTACAGACAGGTCCAGCATTTCATCAAGCGGGCTAAGAAGTCGCGATTTGACCAGTCTGTATTCAGTGGAGGAGTCTGGTGCGGCATCCTGACGTTTCGTCAGCCCGACATCCAGTCCGGCGATCGTTTCATGGTGCTCAGCCCTGGCATTTGAAATCAGAGCGATCGTCCAGGATGTCAGTTCATTCTGTCGAAGCTGCGCCTTTATGTAATCCAGCAACCGTTCTGTGTTCGCCAGTCTTGCGTTCGGGTGAGTCTGATAGGCAGACAGAAAACTGACTACACTATCCGGCGCAACGTTTTCCCAGATGTAGTTGTCACGCTCGGTTCTGGAATGAACACCCACATTGGAAATCAGTTCTTCCGTGGCGTGAAGGTTCTTCTGGTTGATGCGATCGTCCTTTGAAAACAGGTAAGTTTCACTGATGCTGCCCGCGAAGGATAGCTGCATCGTTACCCCTGACCGCATCTTATTGACTCCGGTGATGATCAGCCCGGAGGGATGGGTACGGACTTTGAGTCCAAATTCTTCAGGGGTGGAACTCATCTTTGCCATGTAGTCAAATTCCTGACGCAGTTCCTCGCTGGCAATTGTGATGTATCTGTACCATTTCACCAGTTCATTGGTTGTGTAGAGGCGGCAGAGGTCCAGATAGCCAGGTCGGTAGCCAAACCAGCGTCCCATCTGCATAAGCGTGTCGTACATCTTCGATGCCCGCAAGTAGTAACTGACGCTCAGCCCTTCGAGCGTCAGACCCCGCGACAGCTTGTCACCTCCGACCGCAATCACGTTCAAACCACTCTTGTTTTCCCAATATTCCAGGATGTCTCTGGCAGTACCATTGATTTGCTTCACCTGAATTCTGGCGGCTGCCTGATACAGCAGATCAGCGACATCTTCCCAGCCTGGAATACTGGCATCTGGCAGAAGAGAAGTGCCGATGATCGACTCGCTGGTTGGAACGTAGTCCTTCTCCCAGAGCTTCCTGAATTCATTAAGAACCTGGTGTGGTGCATTACCATCGCCGTAGCGCAGACGTCGTTGCAGTGCGGTTAACTCATCCAGAACCATCTGAGCCACCCGCTCCTGTACATCGGTGAAGCGGGTGACGTGGACAAGCATCGAATTATGGGCTGAACCCTGCCCTCGCCATATTCTGACCGCACAGGTCAGGATGAAGGCACGAATTGCCTCTTTCAGCGTGGCAGGCAGATAACTGGGAACCCAGTCCTTTTTATGCCCTGTGGGGAAACAGTTCTGATAATCATTCACAGTTCTGATGATGTCCAGACCATCCGCTTTATCCAGATCGGTGGTTAAGTCTGGATCCAGACCAAAGACCTGTACGGGACCCACGTAGTTGGATGGAGCAGGCAGGTTGATGATGAAGTGTCTTGGAAACAGATCGTCGCCGTACTGACTGGTTCTGACCTCAGGATGAATGAAGATGTTGGCAAACGGAGTTGCCGTGTAGCCCACATACGCACTTTTCTCAAAGCTGTGCAGCAGTTTGCGGATGAGTCCGTTGATCGCAGTTGGGTCTTGGTCGTCCAGCAACCTGCCATTCTCATCCAGTGGAATCTGCCCGGTATTGACGGAAGCATTGTCAGCCTCATCATCAATCACCAGCAGGGGAATATCTCTCACAATCTTTTTGCCACTCTGCTCATCCTGGCTTCCTCGCAGGCTCACCACCCACCGAAGCAGATTGTTCAGAACAGTCTTATTCTTCTTCACAACCATCAGAATCGGATCGTTTCCGCCGGGAACCAGCCCAAGCTGGTTGGCAACTTTTGTGCTGAAATCCCCATTCTCTGCACTGCTGGTTCCAGAGTGAGCAAGCAGAAATTTGCCCACAGGAATCTTTCCAGCACCGATGGCTGCACCTGCCGTGTCTTCTGCCCTCCGCTGAAGCTGGGAGTCCCGACCCAGAAAACCCTCATCTAGCCGAAGCTGAGTCTGGCTGCGAAGGTTACTGTGCAGACCTGCCAGCACGATAATCAATCGGTAGCCCGCATCAGCAGCCTTGCATACCAGACCTGTGTAGTTGGACGTTTTACCGGACTGTACCTGCCCGACGACCATTCCCCGACGATCCCAAGCTCCCCGCCGTTTTGGAGATTCCAAGCGTTCAAGAATAGAATCGGTCAGTTGTTCCAGGTGATCCACTGTGAAGGGCGACCAGCCCTTTTCTTCCTCCAGATAGCGCCGGTAACGGTTCCAGAAATCCCAATCAATGTCTGCCCTGCTCTGCGGCAGCCAGGGTTCGTGTCCCTGCTCATCATCCAGGAATGTGGGCTGACCAATCCAGATGTTGTATAGCTCCTCCAGATCTCGAGTCAGGGCATCCTCGTCAATCGCTTCTGAGAAGCCAAGTCCCGGAAGCAAGCCGATGACCTGTCTGACCTTCTGCCGAATTATTTCTCTAGGAATGCTCCGCTCTCCTTTCAGGAGCGTCTGAGCGATCTGGCGGGCAGTTTCGTAGGCATTCATTCTGAGGCTCCTTGATCGTTAATCAGACAAACGGCTGACCAGAGTTTCAAAGTGCTGAAAAGGCTCCATTGTCAGGATGCGATCGCGAGCCTGAGCAGGAGTCAATCCGTTTTTCCGAAATGTCCGGTAGATCTCATTGATAACCTCAAGAACCTCTTTTGTGGGAGTCCCTTCAAACGGCTGGCTGTGTTTTTCTGGATCTGTGGAAGCGTCAATCCAGATCTGCTGAACAGGAACCGTCTCCTCCAGCAGCCTGATCAGGGCGCGGACTGTGGACTTATGCTCTCCAGGGAGGTTGAGTGCCTGCTGCACCAGCGGATGCTCCTGGTTGATCGAGTAGAAGATTTTGCCGCGTCGAATTTTCCGGTCCCACGGGAAGACGTGTTTTTCAGCGTTTTCTCTGGCAATCACCTTGCCCCGATGTCGATAAATTTCAACCGCCCGCTGACGGGTTGCTCTGGCTATTCGCCTCAGATCTGACTTCAGGGAAGCTGGAGGGCGTGCTCTGGATTTCTTGATGTCTATGTTCCACTCATCATCCAGGGAGTTGGGCAGATCGACCCGGATTCGAGCCAGCTTGCAGTGTTCCTCCTTCTGAAAGCCCAGCCCCAGCCAGTCTCCCGGAACCAGCAGTCGTTCATTTCGATAAACATAAAATCCCTGCTGGGCATTCCATCCTGCTGGACCTGCGGCTCTGGTGTGGGTTCCCTGGTCAATTTTGGAGTGGTGGGGCAGCACGTAGGGCTGTACCAGCAGCTTCCTGCGGCGAATTGAGAACTTTTCTTCAGGTAGCGCTTGAGTGGCTTTTTCGTCTACCAGAAAGGGGTCCCAGGGTTTAACAGGGTTACCATTAATCCAAATCTTCAGGCAATTGCGCTTCTCCAGAAACCTGTGGAATACCATTGCCAGATGATGTTCAACTGTTTCAGCAGTTTCCAGAAAATGGTCGTGTGCTCCGCGATCGCTGGCTCTGGCATCACCAACCACCCGATCCATGCACTCCCACAGGACGATTGTTCCTGCTGTCATGGTCTCCAGTTCAACCAGTCTGCTCTCAGAACCGGGAGCGGCAGAACGCAGCAGTCGCCACTGGTCGGTCTGATTCACATAATCCAAATCCCACCTGCGGACTGCTGTGGCAGAGCCTCTGGTACGGGAAGCCACCGTTAGCCTGCGGCACTGGGAGAAGGATGCAGTTTTCAGACCCAGCCCGAAGCGCCCCAGATCATCCTGGTCACGTTCCTCAAGTGGACTCTGGCTGCCCGGTCGCATGGCGCTGACAAGCTCACCCTCTGACATGCCTTTGCCGTCATCCCGGATTGAGATGAAGGAATCAGTACCATTCCAGGAGAACTCCAGCCAGACATTCTTTGCCTTTGCGGTGATGCTGTTATCAATCAGGTCGGCGATCGCGGTCTGAATGTTGTAGCCGAAAGCGCGAAGAGATTCGATCATGGCTGAAGCACGAGGCTCAGCAATATCAAAGAGTTCGTCCTGTTTCTTCTGGGATTGTCTTCCGGCTGAGGACATAGATTATTAAGTGGAAGCACGAGGCAATGTGTTATTTCCTTGGAGTTAAACCGTCAAGGGGTCAGTGAAAGTTTTCTCCCGGAACTTCAAGCAGTATTTCAGACAAAAAGTATCTTCAATGAACATAGAATTTCACCAGAATGCACGTAGTTCAGACAAGGCATTCATTACCTTCTGACATCTTTCCCTCTGGCAATCGCTTCAAAGATTAATTGGGTAGGGGTAGATTCGTTACAACCAGCAAGGATAAATTTTTACTCCGTATTTCCATAAGTATTGCCCGCCTCAGTTGCTCAGTCTTTTATCAGGATAAGCAAACTTCATCATCGGCACAAATACCCTGTCCTTCCCCCTATTATTTTTTCAATTTCAATGCATTGCTGCTGCAACTGCTGTGCTCTTTCAACCTCTCCTATTGCTCGATAGACTGAAGCTAAATTACTCAAACTAACTGCTTCGGCAGCGCGATTGCCTATTTCTCTGGTGATAACCAGGGCTTGGTTGTAATTATCTAACGCTTGCCGGTACTGTCCAAGAGCCGAATAAACTCTCCCAAAATTACTGAGGATTACTTCCTCCCCTTGACGATCGCCTATTTCTCTGGTGATAACCAGGGCTTGGTTGTAATTATCTAACGCTTGCCGGTACTGTCCAAGAGCCGAATAAACTCTCCCAATAAGGTTAAGGGTTCTTCCTTCCCCTTGACGATCGCCTATTTCTCTGGTGATAACCAGGGCTTGGTTGTAATTATCCAACGCTTGCCGGTACTGTCCAAGAGCCGAATAAACTCCCCCAAAATTACTGAGGATTACTTCCTCCCCTTGACGATCGCCTATTTCTCTGGTGATAACCAGGGCTTGGTTGTAATTATCTAACGCTTGCTGGTACTGTCCAAGATTGCTATAGACAAACCCAGTATTGATAAGGATTACTTTCTCCTCTTGACGATCGCCTATTTCTCTGGCAATAACCAGGGCTTGGTTGTAATTATCTAACGCTTGCTGGTACTGCCTAAGAGCCGAATAAACTCTCCCAATAAGGTTAAGGGCTCTTCCTTCCCATTGACGATCGCCTACTTCTCTGGCAAGAGCCAAGACTTGATTGGAATTATCTAACGCTCGCTGGTACTGTCCAAGAGCCGAATAAACTCTCCCAAGATTACTGAGGATTACTCTCTCCCCTCGACGATCGCCTATTTCTCTGGCAATAACCAGGGCTTGGTTGTAGTAATCCAGTGCTCCTTGAAGGCTACCTTGTTGTAAAGTAGCATTGCCAAGACCAGTTAAATTTTCTACATCCACTGTGCGATCATCAAGAACTCCACGTGTAGCATCTCGGAAACGTTGATATGCGTTACTGATACCCGACAACGTTTCCGACGAGAGTGTGAAGTTCCTACCATTCGTTAAACCCGGTATTAATTGGTCGAAAAACTCTCTAGCCTGACTCAGTGCTGCTACAGCATCTCGCAGCTTGTTTTGTGAATCCTGAACACTCCTTTCCGCTGCTGTAGCCCTTTTCTCAGCATTAAACTGTGCCTCTTCAGCGTTACGTTGTGCTGTTCGCAAACTTTCGAGAGTGGCTCTTAGCTCTGTAAGTCGCTGTTGTGCCAGTTGCTGTTCCTCCTGAAATTTCTGTTGTAATTGTCTCGCCTGTTCTAATCCCTGTTCTGCAATTCTTAACCTTTGGATGGCAGCATCTAGCTGTTGCTCATTTATGACAGTAAGTTGTTGAATTCTTGCTCTTTCTGCTTGAGCTTTACGCACCTCCTGCTCTCGCTTACCTACTTCCTCATTTGCCCTCTTCAAGTTTTGCTCTATCTCAACTAATTTCTTTTGCGCGATCGCCAGATCTTTTTGTCTTTTTTCTGCGGCATCTTGTGCTAACTTCTCACGAGCCGCAGACTTCCCTGCCTGCACGTTAGCAGCTTCAACTCGTTCGTTTGCCTCTTCATAACGAGCCCGCGCTGCTTTAACCTGAGCATCTGCATTTTCCAATGCTCTCATAGCCCAGATTCCAGTTCCTCCAGCAAACGCTACAGTCAGTGCCAATATACCTGCGGCAACGCCAAGACGTTTTCTAGCAGTTCTATTAGCCTGTTCTAAGACACGGTTGGCTTCTGCGAGGGCATGATTTGTCTCAGTCTGCAAGTCCAGAGCAAACTGCATCTCCTGCTGGGCAGATTGTTGACTGGCTCTCAAGAACCGATAATCCTGGTCACTCAATTGCTTATCTGTTGCCCAGAGTAAGGCTTCCTGTAGAGCACTTCCTCGAAGTAAGCGGGAACCGTCCTGCCTGTCAGATGCCAACCAGTTATTTAACGCTTCTGAGTAAGGTCTCAACCCGGCAAAAATAGTTTCTATCCAGGTTAGATTGAAAATAGTTTCGTAGATACGATTGTAAACTTTCAATCTTCCATGTTGTTCTACCACCAGACCCGATAATCGTAAATCTAGCTGTTCAGAACTGGCATCAGCAAGAACAAGTTCATTCTGTAAAATTCGCTGATACAATCCAAGTAGATTACCCTTTCGTTTCTCATCCCTGAGCAATCGATTCTGGATGGTTCTCAGATGCTCCGGTTCATCCTGTGCTTCCCAATTGTCAATTATCCTCTGTTGTACCAGATTATTTACTCGACTGCCTTCTTCAAATAAAGGTATTGAAGCAGTGGAATCTATTACTAATTGACAGAGTTTTTGTGTGAGAAATGGCTGCCCTCCTGTCCAGTTCAAAATCTCCTGCAAAACCTGCTCAGGTCTTTCGGCTTTGCCTGATAAACCTGCTACCAGTGGCTGTATTTCTTTTAACTGGAAACCACCAAGTTGAATGGCGCGTCCAACATTGAAGGGAGTTCGGCTTTTGTCCTGAATCAGGTTAGAAGGTGTTGCAACGCCCAGTAAACAGAAAGTTAGACGATAGTAACAGAGTTTATCTGCTCGCTGGTTATAGCAATCACGGATAACAGCAAAAAAGTCATCCAGCGAAAAACTGAGGCTGAGAACAGTGTCAATTTCATCAATAAAGATGACCATTGATTGTGTTGTTTCTACCAGAAGTACTGTATCCAGAAATTCGCTGAATCTCTGAGATGAAGAAATGTAGTCACGTTCGCGCCACCACTGGCGAAGATTACAGGCTGATTCCAGCCCGAACTCGCTCAGTAGCCTGCGACAGATACCGACATACCATTGATCCAGTGTGACGCTCTGACTGCCAATCTGAGTCAGATCAATTACCGAACAGACAACTCCTTCTGTCTGTAGCCGGTTCATCGTTTGTACACGAAGGCTGGATTTTCCCATTTGTCGGGAATTCAGGACATAGCAGAACTCACCTGCTTTAAGTCCTTCATAAAGATCATGGTCTGCCTGACGTACCACATAGGTTGGCGCATCAGCAGGTAGACTTCCCCCAACCTGATACTCATACCCCATTCGTTTTCACTCTCTGATGTTGAGGCGATCGCGCAGATAATGCCTGTATAGATTACATCGGGGGGCAACATAGCCATTTCCCTGTAGATCTACCAGTCCAATGCTGTGCAGTTGAAATGCCTGTACCGAGGGCAGTTGAATGGATCGGGGTGCGGCAAGCACCTGCTTCAGGGCAGTCATTAGCTCTGCCCGTTGCTCCAGATTCCATAGATGACGGCGCAGATGATCACCATAGAGTCCTGCTTCTGTTGGAGCAGACTTCAGCAGTTGATCCAGCGATGTCTCCCGACGAGCAAGGTGGTATAGTGCCACTCTGACCAGAAAAGGATGTCCGCCAACCATCTCCATCAACTGTGAAGTTTGATCAGATGTCCACGGCAATCCATGTCTGGTTGCCAAGTCTTCTACCTGTACAGCAGTAAACTCCGGCAGTTCGATCGCCAGTCCAACATTAAAGGGGGACTGGTTAATGTTCATAGGCACATAGACTTCTGTAGAGTGAACTACAATCAGCCGCAATTTCTTCCAGAGCTTAGAAGTTTTGGCGGCTTCATGCCAGGCTCGCAGCAGCCCAAAAAAGTCTGAGGCAACTTCTGGATGCTGGAACACCATGTCTACTTCATCCAGCCCCAGAGCAAGCGATCGATCGCACTCTCGCAGCAGATATTCCTCAAAGTAAGCTGTACAGTTATCTTTGATTCCATAAAGGTCATCCCACCAATCATTCAGGCGATTGGGTAGCTTCAGCCGTCGTCCCACCGTAGAACAGAGCCATCGCAATAACCTATCCAGATCTGTAAATACAGAACTCTCAGCCAACTGAAAGCTCAGTGGAACCGCCAGAATCTCCTGATCTTCTGCCCGTCGCAGCATTCTGGACATGAGTGAGGTTTTGCCCATCTGTCGCGGAGCTTTGATGCGAATCAGTGCCCCCGGTTTGATAATTGCCTCGTAGCATTTGTCCTCAACAGGTGGACGCTCCACATAAAACTGCGAAGCTATATCAACCTGACCACCCGGCAACTCTGGCTCGGCAACAGGTAAAGGAGGATGATCAGGGGCAGCATCAATCCTGGCTGAGCTTCCCTGCTTAACCGAACTTTCATCTATGTCTGTTTTAACCGGCTCAGGTATTCGTCCTTCTGCCAGCAGTCTCAGGATTTCCTGTACAACACGCGGTGTATCTGCCTCTGTGAACCATTCTCGCTGCTGAATCTGATTCAGATAGCCTCGCTGATCATAGTTCAATGGCGATGAGAGGGAAAACTGGACTCGAACTGGAAGAATAGCAGGTCGGTGGTCTGGACGAACATCTCGCAGCGTTCGGGCAACTCGAATTTCCTCAGTCACCATTTCACTGTTGACTGAATGTTGTGAGAGCAACAGCAGAAAATAATCGCAGCGTTCCAGTTCCTGCTGAATTCGCTGCGACCAAGTATCTCCCAGCCGTATGCTTTCCGCTGCCATAAAAACTTGATGACCCGCTTCAGCCAGCGCATCATGTAATTGCTGAGCGAGCTTCAGATCAGGGTCTTTGCTGCGGTAACTGATAAAGACCCGCTGAGCCTTCCTGTCTGCTTTACGTCTGAGAACAGGAGTCAGGTACTCTGGAATACTTTCCAAGTCGATCGCATTGCACCCAAATTCAAAAGCATCTTCGTAAGATCGCCCTGCTCCCAGTGCCCGGTAGAAGCCAGTCGCAAAAATGACAGCAGCTTTATCACCAATCTGCTGATTCATCCCGACCACAAAATTAATGTGCTTGCGAATCTCATCTGCCTGCATTTCCGAATAGCAGGCGTTGAGAACAACACATTCAACCTGATCTGAAAAGAGCTTGAATAATCGTCCTAAAGATGCTGCGCTGACTAGCTGAGCTTTTCCTGCATCGTTTTCCAGAACGAGTCCTGCCTCTCCTTCTCCATGTCCTGAAAAATGAACGATTTGAGGTTGAATGTCCAGTAGTGCTCGTTGAACATCCTCAGAACGGACTGACCAGCGTGAAAAGACCTGAAACTCCGCTCGCTGGTTCGCCCGTTTCAGTTCCTCCTCGACTTCGCGAACCTCTTCATCCAGGCGCAACCGACTGGTATCTCTGGGGTTTGCCGCTAGAACCAGTATCTTCCTCGGTTTCATCAGGAGTCAGCATGGGAGGGAAACAAGCCGTGCTTGTAGGAATTTTTGAAATTCCTGCTCAAGATTCTAAACCATAGAAACTGAATCATCCAGAAAGTAATTTCTTGAGAAAGGTTAAGTCTCCTGATTGATACTGAGTGAGTTGTGACTCCCATTATGGCTGGATAAGGAACTAGGCACAGGGCAGGGAAGTTGTAATTGGTCGTCTTCTCCAAAAGGTGAGGTTACTTCGCCCCACACCGCGCCTCAAAGTGCAAACGGTAGTGCCCTTTCGTAAAGGGCAGAGAAAAATAGCCCAAAATTGGTGAACTCTTGCTGCAAAGCCCTCAGGAGTGCCTAATTATTCTCTATCCTTTAAGAAATAGGACTACCCATCCTGTCTGCTTGAAAAAGCTAGCTCTCCAACCAGATTTTTACAAGCAGTGAAATTACACTTGCTCTGTAAACTTCTCGCATCACTTTTCAACAATCATGTGACGTCCTGAATGGTTCTTATTCAAGTCGACTTATTACAGCATCTACATTGAGGTTAGGAGTACCTAAACGTCCAAAGTAGCGAGAAAATTGACTAATTAGAGCTTCCGCAAAAGGGCTGTCTAGCGAAGCTTTACGTTCCAAGGAACTGCCAAGCTCTACAAAATTCATCGTGACCAGTTGCTGAAAGTCCACCACCAGATCAGGCAGATCAAGAGCCTTTGGTAAAAAACGGTAGCGATCTGGCTGTTTCGAGCGATTGTTGCGGACGACAGCCTTTGTCTCTGAGGGTACTGTTCCTTTCTGAGACTGCTTCCAGCTTATATACTCACTCTGTTGAGAGAAAAAAAGACATCTCGCCAGTAGTACCCATTCTGCTTTGCGGTTTCCTTTGTAGGGGACCATGTCGCAGGAAGGTGTCAGGAGTACCCAGAACCCCTCCTGATCAGCGATTCGCCCCTTGTATATATCACCAGCAAGAGATTCTTTACTGACGGGAGGCATAATGTAGTATTCCATTGGATGAACCGTTTCCTCTTCATCCGAAATATCGGTAACTCTGTATCCCATGCTTTCTGCAAGACTGACAATCCCGGAGCGTGAAAGGGACTGTGACAACCGACGAGCCAGAAGATAGGTTAGGCTAGTTCTGTCAGAATTACTTTCCAACTGATTCCAGTGCTGAGCTACAAAATTCCACATATAGTTGCACTGGATTCTTTCAAGGTGCTGGATAAGTGCTCGATTAACCAAGGGAAGGCTGGTATTGAAAACCCCTTCAACTGCCTTCAGAAGTCCCGGAATCTGCTCAGTTTTCTCAACAACCCGAATAAGTGGACCTTCTAATGATCTCACTAGGTGCGGAGCAGCAGTATAAAAAATGATTGGCAAAAATCGCTTTTCTTGAATTGCTCCAAGAGTTCTGATACCCGCAGTTTCATCCATTTCCACATCGCCCGGTGTTCCCAGTCTGACATCCAGAATTAACAAATCAAACTTATGTTCATCCAGAGTGTCAAGGGCGGCTGAAAAGCTTGATAAAGTAGTGACTTTCAATTCTCCATCTAGCTTGGCAATTCGTTCACCGCTGAGACCTTCTATAACTTGCTCACAAATTTCTTCGTCATCATCTACTAATAGCAGTCGCCATTTATTGCCAGCCATATCACACTCGTTTACATAGCGTTATACGGAACGTTGCACCTGGTAGAGGTCCACTGGTCAGTAATTCTAGCCTGCCAGAATAATACTCGTCGATAATTTCCCCGGCGATTGCAAGTCCCAGACCTACGCCATCAGGCTTTGTTGAAAAGTATGGGTCAAAGATACGATCACGGTGCTCCGGGTCAACACCGGGTCCGCTGTCCGAGAAAAGAATTGTTACCTCATTTGAGAAGTGCCGTTCGCATTGAACGGCAATGTGTCGATCCTCTTTTGGTACACGTTGCAGCCAATAAAGGCTGTTGTTGAGCAAATTAACAATGACTTCCTGGATTTCAGTTGGTTCTACTGTAACTGATGTCTTTGTTTCGGGAAGACTGACTTCCACACCAAGTTGCCTGGTTTCTCCTTCCATTACATCAAACGCAGTGCTGATCACTTCTTCCAGAGTAGTATTGGCAGGACGACCCGGTTTCCGTCCTCCAAATGGCTCAATTCGTTTAAATACCGTTGAGAGAAGGTTGGACTGATTCTCAATTTTTTCAAAATACTTCTTCAGTTTGGTAATTAACTGAAAGTTTTGTGGCTCTCCAGTAGAGCGATTGATATCGCGTAATCCAAAGTAAGCATTACTGGCAATTTTTGATAGCGGTGTTCGACCATCATGCAGTAGGGCATCTATCAGTTGACCTAAAACAGCCAGTCTTCTGTAGCGTGCCAGCGTCTCCTGAACAACTTCAATCCTGTGTTCCAAGTCCTTTTCCTGCTCATCCAGCAGCAGCAGCAATTCCTGATTATTCGGCTGGTTCCGTCTAACAAAGTTCCGAATTTCTGCAAGGCTGAAGCCAGAAAATACACCGCCAAGCTTGCTTTTGCTATTTGTTTTTTTTGGATGTCGAACGCCGTAGCGCTTCTCCTCAAGCCTTGCTAGTGCCATCCGAATTAATTCTCGAAAGTCATCGAGAGCCTGTCCTGACATCAATCCTTCTCGATTACTCTGATCTCGCAGGTCCGGATTTTGGTCAGCTGAAATCAGGACGTATCCCACTACCTGATTTACCGAAACCCGCATAGTTGGGTTCTGAACTCGACGAGCGTCCAGCCTTAACCAGTCGTTGTTGGGTTCACCGTAAGGAAGTACCCGAAAACCATCCCGATAAACGCTTATCCCCGCAGAATTGTTTAAATCCCTGCGGATATCACGTGTGCGTGAACCAGAGAGTTTTGCTAAGTCCTCCAGAGCTTCTTGGTCGCGATCCCAGATCCTGAGGTCTATATCAAAAGGACCACATTGAGGTGATCGCCCATCTGGAAATTGAAACGGTTCATCGATAAGCTCTTCTGTTTGCTGCCCTCTCAGTTGAAGCCTGAGCCGAGCCTGCCCGCAGGCATCGATATGTCCCCAGATACGATAGTGTGGATGCTTCAGTGCCTCTGGTGGCTCCAGTACACCTGAATATTCCTCCAGTGGGGCTGCTACTTCAAGACGAATTTTGAAGTCTGTTTCAAAAAATGGAGAAATTAATCTTGATAAATCTGCTCTTAATAACTCTATTTGCTGACGCCCCCATGTTATTCGTAGCTCTTCCATTCGCAGAATCGTTCCATGCGTCAGCCTTAAATTACTATTTTCTAAATTTCCATAATCAAGAAAACGAATGTTTCCATTAGGGTGAATTTCAACAGGCTCACGTTCCTCGTATGGAATCTGTATTTGATCTAAATATTTTTCGGGGTTATCAAATTGACTCCAATCAAAGAATACTCTGACCTCGCTGTTAGTCCCAATTCGACGACTGAAAACTTCAAGCGATTTTGCCAGTCTGGAAGCAGCAAAGCGCCCCACTCCTTTTTCTCCGAGTACTCTTCTGCCTTTTCGTTCACTCTTCACCTGATCTTTTTTTGCTTTAGAAAAGGTTGCTGGTTCCATCCAGGTCTTTTGAATAGTGCTTAACGACATTCCATTACCGTCATCCATCACTTCGATTCGTCCTTCACCAGCCTGAAGAGAATCTTGAAATCGTATCAGAACTGTACTTGCATCAGCATCGTAGGAATTTTTTACGAGTTCAATCAGTGCAACAATTTCGCTGCTGATTAACTCATCCCCCAGAGTTCTTAAAATTCTCGCTCTCGGTCTGAGTGCTTGACTGTTCACCAGAAGCTCCGACAGATTGAGTAAACTAGGCATGTCAGGACTCTGGCTGTCAATACCAGAGTCTTTACTATTAAATTGCTCTGTTTTGGAAGAGTCATTTTGGTTCATACTTCGGATTCCTGGTTCATCGCTAAAGATTTAAGTAAATTAAGCCATC
This sequence comes from Leptolyngbya sp. ST-U4, assembly GCF_039962215.1. NCBI lineage: Bacteria > Bacillati > Cyanobacteriota > Cyanophyceae > Leptolyngbyales > Leptolyngbyaceae > Leptolyngbya > Leptolyngbya sp. ST-U4. The sequence goes on along the minus strand of NZ_JAMPKZ010000011.1, from coordinate 50,532 downwards.
TCAAAGCTGCTTTCATAAGATCTCTCATGAGTGAGCGAATGACCACCGTGCAAACAGTGAGTTTGAATTGGGCAACTCCTGCAGATGGGTGGATTGCTCTTTAAACAGATTTTATTCGCCAGATCCAGCAATGCGTAGTTATAGAATTTTGGCTCTTCTGGGTCAACCATTGCTCCTATCAAAGACATAAATCGTTTGTTACGACGAAGCGAATCTTTAACGGGTAACCCAAACAATCTGGCGACGATTCGGACAGTATTTGTATCAATCAGGGCATCTGACTGGTTCAGGGCAAAGCAACGGAAGGCACTAGCAATGTAGTCACTGACACCAGGAAGTGCCAGAAGGTTTTCCCTGTCCGCTGGAATTCTGCCCTCAAATCGAGTAGCCAACTCTCTGACCATTTTGTGAAGTAATTCGATTCGCCAGTGCAAGCCTAAAGAATAAAGAATTTCGCGTAGCTCCCTTTCAGAAGCGTTAGCTAAGGATTCAAGGTTAGGATATCGCGCGACAAATTGCTTGTACACAGGTAGAACCTGTCGCGCCTGTGTACGGTGGAGCATAACCTCCGCTATCAAGATGTGGTAGGGATCATGGGTGAATCGCCAAGGAAACGCTCTAAAATTTTCCTTTCCCCAAGCTATCAACGATCTGCGGAAAGCGATCGCGTCGAGCCGGTGTCCGTACTCCTCAATAATTTCCTGGCTGTGTTCTGAAGCTTCTGTCCCTTCAGGATTAATTTTGTGCTCAGAGTGAGTGGAGAGATTCAAAATGCTTTTCAGGTAAACGCATGTACTGCTTCCACGATAGCCTGAGCCAGAAGGGACGGGTTGAAGCCTTGTTCAGGTAACTCTGTAAGACCTGACGAGATGTAATCGTTGTCCGCTGCAAGATAATCGTATGCCCACTGACCATCAACAGATCCCCAAAGAAGAGATCTGTCATCTGGTAGCCAGACCATAATCCCGAAATTCCCGCCTCCACTGTGCCAGTATTCAGCACTCAGCCCCTGCTCTCTGAGGATTTCAAGCACCTTTGATACGGAAGGATTCACATCATTACTGCTCATAGGTCTCGTGATCAACTGACAGATGCTTTTACTGTACATACCGGGGGGACTGGAAGTCAGATCACCACAGCCTGCTGCCTGGATAGGGTTGATTGAGCGGTAGTACACAGCTTACGCAGAGGACACCGGAGGCACTCCGGATCAGCAGGCTTGCAAAACTGATCTGCCACCTCCAGCACTCCTGCATAAGCTCTCCCCCCTTTATCCTCACCTACCAGTCTGGCGACCATTAATTGCTCATGTCCGATCGCACTTCTTTCATCGTCATCCTCAAACACACGTTCGGCAACCCGGTAAACGGGGGCAAAAGTTGGACGTTCATCACTCAGATCTGCCAGTGCCAGTGCCAGTTCTAACTGACTGCCAGAAATCCCTGGAATGTTCAGTTCACCTGTGTCAGAAGCTTTCACAAGACTCTGAGCAATTTCTGTCAGTACTGGAAGGAGTTTACCCTGTCCGGTTGCCCGAACTGCTGTTTCTCGACCAGCGTCCGCAAGAAAATCCGTCGGGCTGTGCCATCGTTTCTTACAGGTAGACCAGAGCAACCTGATCTGTTGTAGGGGAAGCTTTTCAAACAGGGCAATGCCCAGCAGAATATGCCAGAGGTTATCGCTGCGCCGCCAGGGAGCAACCAGATTACTATCCGATGCCTGTTCAACCCACTGCTGAAGTGTTCTAGACGTGTCTCTGGTGGACACGTATCGAGTGGCAGGTCTGGAACTGTCGATCGCTTCCAGAATCGCTTTACCCAGATATTCACCCAGCAGGGGCGGGACTGCCTCCCCAATCTGTCGATAGGCATGGCTGGGTGCTCCAGTGAAGCGAAACCAGTCGGGAAAACTTTGAATCCGGGCAGCTTCCCGGATGGTCAGACAGCGATGCTGGTCGGGATGAATGTACCAGTAGCCGTCCCGTGCCAGATGAGCAGTAATACTGCGGGAGGGTTCATCCCAACCCAGTCGCTTGTACTTGTCCTCGAAAATGTCATCCCGGTAACGCTTTAACTCTTCAGGCAGGTCAGAATAACGGGTCTGGTGGTCCATCAGCCGAAACGCCTCAAGGTCGTCGTCACGAACAGCCCGAACAATGTGGTCGTATATTTTATCCCGATCGTCTGCTGGTACACCCTTACGACATCGCTTTTGAAACAGACTCAGCTTCTCCGGTTCCTGATACGGCAGAACCAGCTTTTTCGACCCTGCTTCCACTGAAGGCAGATCTGAGATGGCATCCCGCAGTCTGGGTTTTGTGTCCCTCAGTGGCTTCGGGAATCTGAAGGCAATTCCTGACTGCACCCCGACCAGAAACAGTCGCTGACGAAACTGAGGAACGTTATACTGCCAGGCTGCCAGAATCCGGGTGTGAACATCATAATTCAGTTCCTCCAGTGCAGAAACCATTCGACGCAGCACGATCGCGTCATCCCCCAGCGCCATATCCGGAACATTCTCGACCAGCACCGCCTGAGGTTTGATCCTCCTGACCACTGCTACAAATGCCTGCCACATCTCCCGGCGCTGGTCATCCTCGTGTCGCATTCCTTCCCTGACCAGATGCCGGATCTTGCTCTTGCCCGCCTGCGAGAACGGCTGGCAGGGCGGTCCTCCTGCGACCAGTTCGATATCAATCCCCTTCAATGTCTCAGCAATCCCTTCAACAACTTCAGGATTGGAAAGGTCTTCATGAAGAGAAACTCCACTGAAATGTGCCCGGTGAGTGTCGGCAGCCTGCTGATATTTGTCCACTCCGAGTATGACATTAAAGCCCGCGTCTTTTAGGCCCAGGCTCAATCCCCCTGCCCCACAGAAGAGATCGATCGCCAGCGGCTTCTTCTGCTTTCGGGCTTTCTGGGCATAGTCACGAAGCTGCTCCATTCCACAGGAGCGGGGATGAGGTTCGAGGACAATATTTTCTCCGGGAGAAAAGGGAACGGCGGGTCTGGGCATATGGTTCAGATATGGACAGTAACTGAAGGTTGCAGGGAAATCAGGGTGCAGAGCTAGAGGGACAGTACCCTACGGATGTCATCCTCGCTCAGGGTTTCCAGAACGATTGTGGTCAGATGGTGGTTCAGGCGCTTGGTAGCTTCACGGCGTTCTGCTTCCGATCTGTCTTTAAGCTCCCTCAGACAGGCTCTTACAGCAGGCGGGTAGAGACTGAACTTACGCTCGAAAATTGCCTGATAGAGATCCTGATTCTGCAAAGCCAGTTCAACCCAGTAATACTCTTCCTCACTGGAGTACAGGGTTTCTGCACACCAGTAAAGGCGAGTCAGAGCATTGCGGCTGAATCCATTCAGGGAGGGCGTACCTGTAAATCGTCCAATCAAAGCCTGATGACCGTTCAGGACACTACGGGGATCATCAGGAATCTGCCCGTGCCAGCGATACCAGACAAAATCCCTCAGCGGCACAGTGCAGAGCCAGTGCCAGAAGCGCATATCCACCAGTGTTCTGCGGGGTAGTTCCTTCAGTGCCTCGTAAAGCGGCTTCACAAGTTCCCGATCCCATGCCGATCGCTGACTGACAGGAAGCGGTTCGCCTTCACACTTTTTAATCAGGCGATTAACCGTGCGCTTAACCTCCCGAAGGGTTGCCTGCCCCTCTACTGGCTCAGTCAGCATGGAGTTCGGGTTTTCCAGCAATCGGTAAAGCCAGGGGCGGGTTACTGGCACAGTAAATCGTTTCAGTTCCTGAACCATGTTTACCTGCCTGACTCCTTCACCAGATGTGCAAAGCCCTGATGCGTATTCAGCTTCTCCTGAATGGCTTCCGGAATCCGTCTGAACAGTAACTCTTCCCGGAAGTAATGGTGGCGAACCTGTTCCAGCAGCAGGGTGAATGCTGCCTCCCGCTGCCTGTCGGGAAACAGTGCCTCGATCCAGTCATCCAGAACTGTGCGCTCCCATTCCAGTAACTCTGCCAGATCGGGTGCTTCATCCGGTTCTCCCGTTTCTGCCAGATGACTGATCGCAGTTGCCAGCAGGGATGTCCAGACCTGATGAGCAATCAGGTAGCTTGTATTCTCTGCGATCGCTGGGTTCCAGCCCCGCACTGCCCGACTGTTCAGGACATCATACAGTCCCTCCACCTCAGCATTGAGCCACAGTTTCGGCACGGGTTCCGTATGGTCGAGAGCAAAAAGCCGGGACTTCTGGCTGCCCTCAAACTTCTTCCATTGAATCCTCAGAACATCACGCTGCGGCACGGGAGGTTCCCGGAACAGTGCCAGACAGGTTCTGGACCATGCCAGCCTTGCTCCCACATCGCTGGCATAGCCTGCTGGTAGCTGGTCGCTTTCAGTTGTTCTAACCAGCACCGCCTGAAATTCCGCCTTTCCAGCCCATTCATCCAGATCTAGATCAATCAGAGCCTCGAAGACCTGTCCATCGCCCTCAAGTTTAAATGCCCGTCTGGATCGTGACTCCAGACTCTGAACAATCAGCCACAGCTTTACGGGCGGGTCTGCCTGCTCGGACTCGTGGAAGACTCTTTCCCGAACTTCATCAGGCACGATCACTGACGCCCGAATCTGGATTTCTGAATCCTGACAGCGATAGATAGGCAGGCTCTCATCACTGACCTGCTCCTCCATGTCAGGAATATCCAGATTCAGCACAATCATCTCAGCCCCAACGCGGTACGGGTAAAAAACCTCAACAGGCATCAGCAACCTCCCTTCAATGGCTGAACCTCAATTCGCACGCGGGTGCGTCGAAGATCTGGCATCGCTGTGTTTCCGTCCGCAGACTTCGTCGCACCCTCAAACTCAATCTCCTGAGTTGAGGGCTGCACCACACACTCCGCCATCTCCGCCCGGATCTGTACTGAGGACGCCCCGGTGGTTTGCAGCTGATCGATCAGCAGCTTTTCACCCTCTCCGGTCTCACCATCAAGGCGAACCAGCAGTGAAAAACTCCAGGGTTTTCTGAGGTTGCCTAACTGCATGACCCGTCCTGCGAATCGCCAGACTTTCCCATCAAAAAAGGCATCCAGTCCGCTCAGTTGCAGCCTGGTCTCCTCCGGCTTAAGGGTCTTACCAGTCAGAACGTGCTCTTTTCTAAACAGTCGAGCAAGAGCTTCTGGAGCTTCAGCATTCGGGCGTACCTCCTGTCCACAGAGTTCAATTACGGCTTCGTCCAAATCCTTCCAGAGCCTGTCCAGACGGCTTTTTGAGCCTTTTCTATACTCCTCCTGAATGCGCTCGGTTGCCTTCCACTGGTCGTGTGAGGGTGGCTCAGCATCCTTCAGAAACTTCTCAAGGGCATAGTCTGCGTCAGAATCTCCCCGTGCGCTGCCCGCTCGCAGGACACCACAGAATGGAACACCAGAAAGCCTTCTGCTAGGAGAGCGATACTCAACAACCATTCCCGATCCCCGGAGCAGCGCAATACGATTGTTCCAGAATGCCTCCTCTGAATCGTCCTCAATCCGAATCAGGCGAAAGTTCAGCAACGCCCCAGTCTCAGGAGCTTCTCCAGATTTCTTTGCCGGGATTCTGAAATTCAGTTCTTTCTCCGCCACCTCGCCGCTGTGAAAGGCTTTGCTGACTGTTGAACTGGCAAGAACAGTCTGAACAAAAGGTTCAAGCTCCTTTCCGGGAACCGCTTCACCCCGGAAGCGGAGTTCATTGCCCTCGTACACCTCCGCTGATACCCGAAGTGAGGGAGCCTCCGAAATCATGCAGTACCAGAACCACCTTGCAGCAGAGTTCAGAATATCCTGGGCGATCGCTGTGAGGGGGCGGGCTTCTTCCTGAGCAGGTTCATGAAAGCCCGCGATCAGGATTGAAGTTCCCGTTCCTAACTGTATGGGGCGGTACAGGTAGATCGATCGCGTGATTTTTTCTGCGGCTTCGTCCCAGATTGAGACAGCCCGCTTCCCGTTCCGCACCGTTTCAGGCAGTCCATACCAGCCAGAGCCATTCCAGCGTGCCTGGTCTGTTTCATGCGAGGGTAGCTCTGTCCGGGCAAAAAAGCGGAACTGCTGGGGGGGCTCTGCCTCAATCCGGGATGAAAACAGAACGGTAGAAAGTGTTGAGAACTGCCAGAGCAATGCCTTTCCAAGTCCATAGCTACCGCCCTTGCCAGGTTCGTCCTTTGTCGTATCCAGAACATTACGACACAGACTACTGAAGTTCGTGCCAGGAGTGTCCTCATCGCCGGTCAACCCCTCGGTTCCGGAGTCGTCAATTCTCAGTATGGTCAGGGGACTGTTGCTCACCTCAGCAAGTGTGTTCTCAAGCAACGTGGACATGGCAGTATGACCCTCAGCGACTGCCTGCAAGTGGTTTTTAAGGTAATCCCAGTCGATCGTATTCAGAAAACGATCCCGGTCTTCTCCATGTAGTTGCCTGAATGTAAATTTGACCTCTACAGGAGCCTGCTCTGCCGACCTTCTCGCATCAAGACTGTTCTGCAAAACCTCACGTACAAAAGTATCCAGTTCAGGCTTGAAGACATAGGCAGAGGGGATACCTCCTGTAAACTGACCTGATGGAGGAACTGGATCGAAAATCCATTGAGGTTTGCGTCTGCTGGGCGATTTTGCTGGCATTACTCGTTAAAGATCAACCGTTGTAAGTTTGCTCAACCTCAGAACATCTAAGAAGCAGTCTGCCAGTTCAAAAGAATTAAATAGATCATTTGTATCAACTTTCTGCCATCAAAGCAACAGGAACTGGCTAAGGGGCATTGCAACCAGAACAGAAGTCCTGATTGTTCACCTATAGTGTCTTGAGATTCTAGCTCACTCTATTCTCAGGAGTAAAAGAACTTTAGCCTGGTTCAGTAAGTCTGCTTACCTCAAACATCGAAGCACGTACCGAGGACGACGGCTAAAGTCAGGTCCCCAGTTTTTGATTGTGCCAAGACTCACCCCAGTCGCTTCTGCAAGGGCATTAATACAAACCTTGAGATAACCTTTTCTGGGTTCAGCCATAATCCAGCATCGACAACATTCGAGAGACTCTAATGGCGGTTGAAGTAGCTGATCAAGACGGTTCTGTGACCAGGAAGGCGAGGGCGACATCGAGTTAGAAAAATACTTACTGAGGCTAAAAAACAGGACGATCGCCTACATTGCCGAACAGCCCGTTTACTTAACTGCCATGTCGAATCTCCTCCCTGGATACGTGGAGAGATATTCCTACTGCTCCACAGGGCTGAATGGCTGCCTATTTTCTGCGATACTGCTGATCGTTCCGTTGAACAAAAAGCATGGGAGCTAAGCCAGGGCGGGCTTCCAATCCATTCCTGGCTCAACTCTCTTTTTTTGAAACTATTTAGCCTCTAGGTCATTCATATTAGACCATTTAGAGACTATTTAGCATCTATTTGCTGTATAATCTAAATTGGGTAGAGGTCAATGCCTAAGAGAGGGCAGAAAAAGCTCCGGGGTCAACCTGAGATCTATGACGAGGTAAAAGGGCAAGTGAACCTATCACTGACTAGATCGGGAGTTCAAGGTATCGACGAGCAGGCAACCGCAATGGGTTTGTCCAGGTCCGAGTTTGTTGAGCAGATTGGACGCCGTTTAATCTCTGTCGTATCGCTGGAGGACAAAGAAGCTATAAAAAAGCCCTACAACAACTGATTGCCGTCTCCGAGGACGAACTTTTGGGACAGAATTTGTTTGAGGGACGCAAGGCGGAGGGCGATCGTGCCCCTCTGCTGCAACAGCAAATTGTGCAGTGGCAACAGTTGTTAGCAAAGCTAAATGATTAATTCAAGAAGAGGTATCTCAAGTAACGATTACCGATCGTTTGCAGCTTCTTCATCAGGAGTTTTGAGGATGCAGAGCCTTAGAACAGTTCACGCCCTGCTCATTCCATCTGAATGGATTCCTCCAGACAAGGATGAACCTGAGTCGATTGCAGTGCCTAGCGAAGCTGCAAGGGATATGATATGGCAGCTATCTCTGGCTAGCACACAGTTGTGCAGGCATTTGAATGAGCGGGTCAGTCAGCATTCTGAGTTTGAAACCTGGAAAGGGGAGAGAAGCATTCCTCGTGAAACGTTGGTAGAGATCTGGAATTCGCTGAGGGATACATCTTCCTATGAGGGTGTGCCATATCAAGTTATGCCGGAGCGTTTTACCCGTTCTGCCTGGCTTAGGATTGAGAGCATCTATGCAAGTTGGTTCAAGGTTCAAGCCAAATTGCTAGGTAAACTGCGTGGTCTGTATCGTTGGCTTGGTATTGTCAAGAGCGATCGAGCGCTTTCTGAGATATGTGGGTGCTCAATTGAGCAAATTCAAGGTAGAGCTAGCCAACTTCTGTCCGAGGCTAAAGTCCGGTTAAAAGGAAAGAGACAGCCTGAAGAGGCTGAAGGCAAGGAAAAGAAGCAAACTAGAAAGAGTAGAAAACGCTCAAAATCGATCGAGCAATCCAGTCCTACTGAAACATCGAACAGCAAATCAAACAAAGATGAGGAGCCAGAAAAAGAATACAGTTTGAAGAATGAGCTATTTGACGGTCATTCTAAGCTGGTTGAAACGAATGGCAGTCTTCTTGACCAGTGTGCAATCATCCATTTAATTAAGAATGACTGCAAAGTCGCTGTTGAACCAGAGAACATCAAGAAGCTTGCAGCCAAATGTCAGCAAAAGCGTAAAGAGGCTGAGCGTACTGAAAAGCAGTTAACTGAAAGGCTTCCCAGAGCCAGAGATTTAGGCGAAGAAGCCGCACAAGCATTTGCTGACGGAGTGGAACGGGTTCCCACAGATGATGCTGAGTTCACAGAACAGTTAGCGAATTTTCAAAGGAAGCCAAATCCACTACCTTACGCTGTCTTGTTTTACAGCGGCGATGACTTGGAGTGGCATTTGCTGAAGCGGAGAAACCCTGTTACTCAGGCGATCGAGGAGCGTATCTTTGTCAAGTTTAAGGGACTGAATAGCTATCTCAAGGATCAGATAAAGAATGAATTGAAGAAGCAGATTGAGCAGTGCATAAAAGATTTGGGGTTAAGATTGAACGATTTGAAGAAGTGGCAAGTTCTTAAAAGGAAAAACAACAATACTCAGAGATCCGAAAAATATATTTCTTTTGCATTGAGAGAGCCAGATATCAGCCTTAAGAACCAGTTGAAAGAGCAGCTCGCGAAAATAGATTTAGAAAACATATACAATACACAGAAAGAATATGTCTTTGAGGTTTGTTGTGGTTGCAGACAGCTTTCAGATTTTCAGATCTTTCTAAGCGATTGGCAAATCTACTCAGCGGACAAGAAAAACCATCCAGTCACCGCGTTTGCTTTTCAATCGGCTGCTTTAGCGTGGGAGCAATCGAACGAAAAGGACATCTCTAAATTTCAGCCCTATCTCAAATGCACCTTAGCTGTCGATCAATTAACGGCTGAGAGAGCCGAATTGACTAGAAGTAAGGAGATTCCAAAACTCACGAAGAAGATCGAAAACTATGAGAAGCAACAGGAAAGCGGTGAGGGATTAACGGATAAGCAACAAAAGGATCTGAAGAAGACAAGAAGTCAGTTGTCTGCCCTTAATAACCCCTATCCACGACCCTCTAAGCCTCTTTATCGAGGAAATGCAAACATTCTCACTGGTGTGTGCTTTAGTCTAGAGGAAGCTGCTAATGTCGCTGTCGTAAACTGTTCAACCGGAGAAGTTCTCGCACATCGAAACATGCATCAATTGCTGGGTGATGATTACAAGCATTTTGCTGCCTATCGTCTTGAACAAAGAAGAAATGCGAACGAGCGTCATAAGCAACAGAAACGGGGTAAGGTCAGCACCCTATCAGAATCCAGCAAAGGTGTATATCTCGATCGCTTGATTGCGAAGAAAATTGTGGCAGTTGCAGAGGAGTTTAAATCGGGGAGCCTTGCAATACCGGATTTGACAGGATTACGAGAGATCCTGCAAGCGGAGCTTGAGGCAAAAGCAGCATGGAAGTATCCGGGAGACAGGGCGAAACAGAAGCAGTACGAAATGGAATACAAAAAGAATGTCCATAAATGGTCCTATGGAAGACTGACCAGTTTTATTAAGGAGCGGGCAGGCAAAATTGGGGTTCCTATAGAACAGGGACAATACCCAGATGAAAGCGATCTCCAAGAAAAGGCAGTGCGAATTGCCTGGTCAGCCTATCATGCTCGAAAAGATGTAGGGACGTAGCACGTTCTTGCGCTGAACCTTGACAATGCAATATGATGCCAATAGCGCCTCCAATCAGGGAGAAGGCACCTGAAGAAGAGGAAATGGGTGGGTTTCCCTCGTAAGGGGGTTCTTTTCGACCCTGGCGGTACAACTCTTTTAGAGTTCGCCTGCACCTGAAGCTGCCTAGCTGATAAGCGTCTCAACCCGGGATGTGCCTTGATGCTAGGGATTAAGTACTTGAGATGAACGTCACGTTCTATCATTATACGTAGGTCGCTCCCAGCAAACAAGGTTGCAGTTCCCAGGAGGGGGACAACTCTCAGCAATGAGGGTAGGAAATGTATCCTAAGGCGGCTGCCAAATACGCTTACTGAGCCTGCTCAGTGAGTATCCACCGAAGCCTTCATTTGCCAAACCGAAGTGGGGTTAGAATTCCCGGCAGGTTTGACAGATTTGTTCAAATCCTTGCCCTGACAGCATTTTGTTAGTTTCTTTTCACAAAATATCAACTTGATAGTCAAGTGAAATTTTAGATTCCAAGCAGAGAAAATAGCTTTGCGAAAAATTGGCAAGGAACTAAGTCAGCGTAAGGGTTTGAATAGCCAGGGTTTCTATCGGCTCCTTGGCTAAGCGTGGTTAGAAAGGACGGTCTCGATCTTCGCGCCAATCAGGATTTTGAGGTTTCTATCGGCTCCTTGGCTAAGCGTGGTTAGAAAGGACTGGACGAGCAGCTATCTCGAAGATCGGCACACGGTTTCTATCGGCTCCTTGGCTAAGCGTGGTTAGAAAGGAAGCAGGCGATCGGCTTCAGTATCTTGGCGATCGAAGTTTCTATCGGCTCCTTGGCTAAGCGTGGTTAGAAAGACTCGTGTTATGGTTTTCTTGGCATCCTTGGCAGAAGTTTCTATCGGCTCCTTGGCTAAGCGTGGTTAGAAAGGGGACTGTTCGGCATGTGCAAGATATCGGCTAGGTTTCTATCGGCTCCTTGGCTAAGCGTGGTTAGAAAGGATGCACTACCCGAGCTATCCCTTGGCAGTAGAAGTGTTTCTATCGGCTCCTTAGCTAAGCGTGGTTAGAAAGTATCGTTATCCTACAAATACAAATTGGGCTGGACTGTTTCTATCGGCTCCTTGGCTAAACGTGGTTAGAAAGAGCCAAAAAATTGAATGAGATAGCTATTTTTCGTTTACATATCTCCGAAACGCTGGATGATAAATGGTGGATAGAAAGGCGCACTTCCTTCGCACAACGGAAGTTTGGCAGGTAACCATTCTGTTTAATCTCCAGTTCGGAAACTCTCTAAGTACGACTTCAATAAGCCACATATTAACTAATCAAGGCTGCACACACAGACTCAAAATATGCTAACTCTACCGTCAGGGAAACTAGTTAATAGAATTTGCTGACTAATCCTGCACGGTAGCATTAAAAGAACTATGCAGAAAAAATTATTTTTCTGCAAATAGCTAATTAAAACTGCTTTTCAGAGGCAAAAAATAGGTAGATTTCGACAGCAATGCTCGAAAGCCCTGCAAATTCTTATTGCTGCAAAATTATCTGCAAAGAGCTAATTAAATCTGACAAATAGTTCTTTAATGGACACGAATTCTGTTTGATGTGACAGAAATTCTTACTTAATGGGCGATACTGGATTCGAACCAGTGACCCCTTCCGTGTGAAGGAAGTGCGCTACCACTGTGCTAATCGCCCGCGTTTTACATCTTAGCTTACTTTGGGAAAGCCAATCCGAAAGTGCTATGAGTATAGCCGATCGAAGTAACGGCAAACAAGCATTTCCCTTTAAACTCGACAGGTCACGTTATTTTATTGCTGCATGAGCCAATCTATCCAAAGCACCGTTCAAAATGTGTTGGCTGCCCGTGCCCGGCTGGGTGAGTGTCCGCTGTGGGATGCCGATCGCCAGATGCTTTTCTGGGTCGATGTGTACAATTATCGAGTTCACCAGTTCGACCCGGCAACAGGTCACGATCGCTTCTTTGAGCTGGATGCCCCAGTGAGCGCGATCGTCCTCGCAAGCAACAATCAGATCTTGATGGCATTGGGCGATCGAATTGCGCTGCTCGACCCGGAAACAGGCGAAACCACAACGCTGTATCAAATTCAATTTCCCCATCCCAACACGCGCTTTAATGACGGCAAATGCGATGCTCAAGGACGGTTTTGGATCGGCTCGGTGAGCGAAGCCCCTGCCCAGGCAGAACTCTATCGTTATGATCCAGATGGTTCGCTGCAGGTGATGGAAACCGGGCTAACAATTTCTAATGGCTTAGGCTGGAGTCCTGACGGATCAACGTTTTATCTGACCGATTCTGCCCTGCACAAAATCTATGCTTATGACTTTGATTTAGAAGCGGGCAAGATTTGGAATCGGCGGGTATTCATTGATCTCACCGATGAAGCTGTAGAACCCGATGGACTGGCGATCGATGTTGAGGGAAACTTGTGGTCTGCCCTCTGGGGCGGCAGGTGTATTGTCTGCTTTGATCCCCAAGGTCAGGAACTTCAGCGCATCAGGCTGCCCGTTCAATGTCCCACTAGCGTTGCGTTTGGGGGGGTTCAGTTGACCGACCTATACATTACCTCGGCATCAGTGGGGCTAAGCCAGAAGGAGATTCAGCAAGGCTTCAACGCCGGAGATTTATTTCGCTGCTCGACCCAGTCTTCGGGAAGGTTAATTTATTCCTTTCAACATTCTTCGAGGAACACTTAAGAGACAAGACGGTTAAATCTTTGTCTGATTTGCTTACCTTGGATATGGAAAGTCAGATCTAAATGCGTATCATACTGAGCGATACAGTGAGTGATATGGCGAGCAATACAGCGACCTCAATTGCTATGTTCCAGTAGAGCATTCGCCTAATTTAACTCAATTGATTCTTTTTTCCGCTTGTTTCTAAGCAGGCGATCGCACAGTAAAGCAGACAAAAGCAGACAACCAGGAATTTGGTTTCTGAGTCTAATGCGCTTTTTTAAGGCGATCGATCCAGAAATCAATTCTCAGTTATCTGCCTAACTTAACTCAGGGCAGATTGGAGGCCGTTCCTGAGTCAAATAATGTATCGCTTAGTTGCAGAAAAGCTATTTCTCGATTTGCTTAAAGTTAACTTCAGAATAGTAGTCGCCGCTAAAGGGCTGCACTCCAATTTCAGGATAATCATTCTTGTCAAAGAAGCGCGCCACACCTTCAGCCAAATACTGGATTGCATTGCCGAATGACTGGAAAATATTCATCGTTTTGACCTCAATAGGAATAGGGTGGACGGCAAACCAACCAAATCACGTCATTTTGCAGGAGCTTGTTGCAGAATTTTGATTGTTCTCACTGCCTGGAGCGAAGCAATGGTAAATCAGTAGCGCAATAAATTTGCAAACAGTCGATCGCCAACTGAAGCAAGCTAAACAAACTGCAAATGAATCTCGGAGGAACGTTAACGAACGTTAATGAGCATTAATCAATTGAAGCGTTGAGGGAATGTTCTCCCATACCCCAATCATAAAAGAGCAGTCTAAGTTATTGACTGCCCCTCTAATATTCTTTACATCCCCATTGCTTTACCCTTTTACTGCAAGGGTGGCGATCGTTTACCTATACTTTGCGATTGAACCTCGCCTTCAGATCATCCAGGCTGGGCGGCTTTTCCGCTTTTGGTTCTGATGCCGATTGCTGCCCGGACTGCGACTTATTTTGAGATTTCGTTTGGGGTTGAACTTGGGATTTAACTTGGGATTTAACTTGAGATTTAACTGAGGGTTTATCCTGGGGTTTCGCTTGCGGTTTAGGCTGATTTCGAGAGTTCGCTTCTGCACGGAAAGTTTCGCCTGCTTCGCCTGATTTCATCGAAAGGCTAATCCGCTTCAGAGACTCATTCACCTCCAGCACACGCACCTTCACCACCTGCCCGACTTTGACAATTTGCTTTGGGTCACTCACAAAGCGATCGGCAAGCTGAGAAACGTGAACCAGTCCGTCTTGATGCACACCAATATCGACAAATGCGCCAAAGTTCGCCACGTTGGTGACAATCCCTTCTAGCTCCATGTCCGGTTTCAGGTCGCTGATTTCCTTGATGCCTTCTTTAAAGGTGGCATATTTGAACTCGGCGCGGGGGTCACGTCCGGGCTTTTCCAGCTCTGCCAGAATATCGCGCAGGGTTGGCTCTCCGATCGTCTCCGTCACATATTTCTTCAGGTCGGTTTTCTTCAAGCGAGCAGCAACTTCTGTAATCTGATTACCCCCCGCAGGAACGTGCTTCGCATCGAGCGTCACCTGAAGATCGGCGGCAATGCGTTCCACCACAGAGTAGCTTTCCGGGTGAACGGCAGTATTGTCGAGGGGGTTTTTGCCGTCTCGAATTCGCAGAAACCCTGCTGCCTGCTCAAACGCCTTGGGTCCAAGTTTCGCGACTTTGAGGAGTTCTTTGCGATCGCGGAATGCCCCATTCTGATTGCGATACGTCACAATATTGTTTGCAACAGCAGCAGAAATGCCGGATACATAGCTCAGCAACTGTTTCGATGCCATGTTTAAATCAACCCCGACATAGTTCACGCAGCTTTCTACCGTTTCATCTAATTTCTTTTTCAGCAGCTTTTGATCCACGTCATGCTGATACTGTCCAACGCCGATCGATTTCGGGTCAATTTTTACTAGTTCTGCCAGTGGGTCTTGCAGCCGTCGCCCGATACTGATCGCGCCGCGCACCGTAATATCCTGATCGGGAAATTCCTCGATCGCCGTTGGGCTGGCAGAATAAATCGACGCGCCCGACTCATTGACCATCACCTTGATCGGTTTGCGCTCCAGCAATTGCAGCACCTCTGCGACAAATTCATCGGTTTCTCGTCCTGCTGTGCCGTTGCCGATCGCAATCAGTTCAATCTGATATTTCTCAATTAATGTCTTCAGCGTTTTGCCTGCCTGAACGCGCTGCCCCTCTGCCTGATGCGGAAAAACCGTCTGGTACTCCAGAAACTTCCCGGTCTGATCGAGCACCGACACCTTACAGCCCGTGCGGAATCCAGGATCGATCGCCAGAGTGGGCTTCATTCCTGCCGGAGCAGACAGCAAGAGTTCGCGCAAATTTGCCTCAAAGGTTTTGATTGATTCGACATCTGCCTCCAGCTTTTTCTCAGCCCGCACTTCGCCAATCAGGGAAGTTTTCATCAGGCGATCGAAGGCATCTTTCAGCATTTCCCGATAAAACTGACGAATCGGGGCAGCCTGAGTGTGAATCTCTTCTCGTTCCAAGTAGCCCTGCACTGCATCCGCATCAAAAGCAAGCTCCACATCCAGCACACCTTCTGTCTCACCTCGATACAGTGCCAGCAGGTTGTGAGGCGCGATCGTCTTTACCTTTGACTGATAGCGGCGATACATCTCAAACTTGGTCGTGCCTTCGGGAAAGTCCGCTTTCACCTGCGAAATAAACAGCCCGGTCTCCATCAAAAAATCGCGCAGATACGATCGCAGATGCGCCTGATCCGCCACTTCCTCCGCCAGAATATCCGACGCGCCCTTCAGAGCTTCCGCCGCTGACTTCACGCCTTTTTCTTCCGAAACATACTTTGCGGCTTCCTGCTCCAGACTTGCCGACTTTGCAGCAGGCTGATTGAGGGATTTAATCCATTGAGCTAAAGGCTCCAACCCCTTCTCACGGGCGATCGTGGCTCTGGTACGCCGCTTTGGACGATAAGGCAAATACAAATCTTCCAGTTCCGTTTTGAGCAGACAGTTTTGAATCGCCTGCTGCAATTCGTCGCTGAGCTTGCCTTGTTCGGCGATCGATTTGAGAATGACAACTTTGCGATCTTCAAGTTCGGTCAGGTAAGTGTGGCGATCGAGCAGATCCCGCAACTGCGTTTCGTTCAGTTCACCCGTGCGCTCTTTGCGATAGCGAGCAATAAACGGAATCGTTGCCCCCTCTGCAAACAGTTCCAGGGCACTCTCGACTTGAAAGGGTTTGAGAGACAGTTCTTGCGCCAGCAGTTGAGGAATATTCAGCATCGTTGCGATCGATCCAACCATCAAACAGTTCTTCTAGGATAGTGTAGAGAATCCCCCTGCCGATGCCTATGGACGCGCTGATCCTTTATCTGCCGCCGACGCTGCGCCTGGCTCACCAGCAATACGAACAGCTTGCCATCGCCAACCCTGATTTACGCATCGAAATGACCACAGACGGAGAAATCGCCCCCACACTCCCGTAAGGCACGGGGGTGAAAAACGCTGTAAAAAATATTTGGTTAAGAACAACAGCAAATTTTATCCTTCTTAAAGAAGGTTCAGATCCCTTCAGGAATGCTAAGCAATTTTCAAGGGCACATCTTCGGGTTTGCTACAGCCTCGCGTTAGACACTCGCATCAAGATACTAAAAATCCCGGCACTGTGGCCGGGAAGTTCTGTGGTGTGAGGAGTGTGTGTATCATGAACCTTGTCTAAGAACTAAGGTAGTCGCCTCATGTGACAGCGATCGGGCGAGCGTGTTTCAATGTTGTGAATTTTTGAGATGTCTGAGAAGCGTTGACGATCGCTCTTGAGACAGTGAGCTTGAGACAAGGAAAGGACTGTTCAATTCAAGCTCATCTTTTCTCTGATAGAAGCAATAAACCGTTGTAGGGCATAAACTCTAGCTTTGCCAGTCCCAGTCAGTAAAAGCAGCCCGATCCTCGACCAAGGTCAAACAAACCCGTGACAGTATTGCGGCCATCTGGGGCGATCGCACGCCGCATTCTCGCCAGTGGAATGGGCGAACCGATGAACGAAGGCTGGCGGTAGCCGGATCGCTGGGTGCAACCTGCCTGTGCACTGTGTTCCTACGGCTGTAGGCTCGATATTAGCGTGAAAGACAACCAGATTATCGGGGTGCAAGGGCGGGAAGTCGATCGCGTTAATTTTGGGCAGATTAGAACCAAAAGAGGCAAAAAAAGCAAAAAAAGAGGGCAACACTGTGCCCCCAACTTGGTTTATAAGTTCAGGAATGGTTTAGAAATGAACCTAGGAACTGATTCAGAATAATGAATTCAGCATTCTCAAAACCGCACTAAACCGTATCCATTCTAGAGACTCCGGTGGAAGTGCCCGCAGTGCCCAGACTGCCTGCCATGCCGCTTGCATCCTTGACGAAGCCGCTATATGCCTCCATTCCGTGCTCGCCAATGTCCAGACCCATGAGTTCTTCTTCTTCAGAAACTCGAATGCCCAGAATTGCCTTCAGCGCGATCCAGAAGATAGAAGACAGCAGCACCGTCATACCGCCAACCGAGATCGTGCCAAGGAACTGAATCCAGAGCTGTCCCAGACCGCCCCCTGCAAACAGGCCTGCAGCCGGACCTGCAGCATACAGCGCACCGGGAGCATCGCTCGGACCCACTGCAAACAAACCGACTGCCAGGGTTCCCCAGATACCATTGGTCAGGTGAACTGCAATGGCACCAACGGGGTCATCGATTTTGATGCGATCGAAGAACATTACTGCAAACACGACCAGAATGCCGCCGATCGCGCCAATAAGTGCAGCCGCAGGAATTGTAATGAAAGCACAGGAAGCTGTAACCGCTACCAGACCTGCCAAAATGCCGTTGATGATCATGGAGAGGTCGGGTTTGCCCAGCACCAGCCAAGCCACGATCGTTGCAGCCACGCCACCAAACGCACCGCCCGTATTTGTAGTTAGAGCAATGTGAGCAATCAGAGAACCATCACCCACTGCCATGGTTGAACCCGGGTTGAAGCCAAACCAGCCCAACCAGAGAATTAAAGTTCCCAAGGTGGCGATGCTCATGTTGTGACCGGGAATCGCATTGGGCGAACCGTCAGCGTTGTACTTGCCCAGCCGCGCACCGAGGAACGCTGCACCCATGAGAGCTGCCCAGCCGCCAACTGCGTGAACGACCGTTGAACCCGCAAAGTCGAAGAAGCCAAGACCAGCAAGCCAGCCGCCGCCCCAGATCCAGTGACCTGTGATCGGGTAAGCAATTCCCACTAGCAGCAAGCTGAAGATCAAGAAGTCAACAAACTTGATGCGCTCTGCGACTGCACCGGAAACGATCGTTGCCGCCGTCCCTGCAAACACAAGCTGGAAGAAGAACTTAGCTGCTAAAGGCACGCCCGTCCAGTTGAGCGAAGTGTAAACGCCCTGGTAAGCATCTGCGGTTGCAGGGCTGTTATCTGCACCAGAGAGGAAGAACAGCCCACTTGTGCCAAAGAAGGGGTTGCCATCGCCGAACATGAGACCGAAGCCAATGAACCAGAAGGCGATCGTCGAGAGAGCGAACACAATCAGGTTCTTTGCCAGCACGTTAACAGCATTCTTTTGGCGGCAGAAGCCCGTTTCCAGCATACAGAAACCAGCGTTCATAAAGAACACCAGCATCCCCGCAATCATCACCCACATCGTATCCAAGCCGACTCGCAGCGAGGATTCGAGTTCGGTGAGCTGAGCAGCAGAGGGAGTTTGTGCCGAAGCAGAGAAAGAAGACATCAACACCAGAATTCCAGCCAGGGGAAGGCAGGCTTGCAGGGAAACCGGGAGCCGACGAATCTTTTTGAAGTATTTTTGGGCGTAGTAAGCGACTTCAGATCTAGCCCAAGATCTAGCCAAAGTATCAGCGATCGATCGCTTGTTGCGAGTTCTCATTCGCCTGTGCGCTAATTTAGACATTTTACTGGACGTTCCTTCAGCAAGTGAATGCATCAAATCCGGCACTCTGTGAGCGATTCACAGGGCACAACTCATTCAGATAAGGGAGCAACCTAGCCCCGAATTGAACCTCGAAAGGGTAGAGGCACAGACTGAGGCATTGATTTCTACCGATGCAGCTAAACCAGTTATTCGCAAGACGAAGACGGCAGGGAACTTTAGAGTTACCCCACAGCAATCAATTCACAGCGATTTCACGGAAACTGCAAAATCTATGTTTCAAATTGCACCAATCTTGTTGAAGTAATTCTGTATAGGAGAATACAATTGCTAAGCGTGTTGCCCCACAGCCTATGTAGCGCAAGGCTTTTGAAGCTAAAGGAAATCTTAGACTTCCCCTAGAAAATAAGCAGACGCTCAATCCGTTTACCTCAGATCTGCTGGCGATCGCCTGCAATTTGGAAACTTTCGGAGACTTTCGCAAGTCTGCTCGCAAACCTGCTAGTGATCGAGCTGCTCCCGATAAATTGTTTCATCCTGCTGCCGCCAAGCAGGGTCAACAATACAGATAAAAATCAAGTCTTCTGTTCCAAGATTTGCGATGTACTGCTTTGCGTCGGGAGGAATGTAGATCGCATCCCCCGGCTCGACAGCTTGCACCTCGTCATCAATGTGCATTTCACCATTCCCGCTCAAGATGTAATAAACCTCGGACGTTTTGAGCGAGTGAGGAATTGAAACCTGTCCGGGGGAGACGATCGCATGAGCCAAACTGTAGCGCAGGTCGATCGACTGCTTATCGGGATGAAGCAACTCTCGGAGATTGGTTCCATCTCCGGCAATGAATTCTGAGCAATTTTGAAGTTTTTGGATTAGCATCTCACCGCCATTTGCGATTAGCACTGAGCCAATCTTAATTCTGATTAGCGGTAAGCGCGATCGGCATTACCCACAGAAGCGTAGGAACAGGGTTCAAAATCTAGGCAGTTTACCGCTTCTTCAGTGCCTGCCGAGCTGGGATGAACAGGACACTTTAGAACGTGAGTGTTAGTAAAAAATTGACAGTTGGCGCAAGGAATTTGGTGCATTCTCTGAGCCGTTTTAACGCTGTCTCTTGCGGCTGCCCAGAGGCTCCAGCCCAGAAGCGCAACCAGCCCCCAGGCAAGCACAAAACAGATCGGCACAAGGATAGGTTGAATTAACTGATGCATCTGAGACAGGGTCAGAAAATAGTAGTGAAGCATAACGTAAAAAAAGACGGTGAGTAACGAGTGGATGACCAACAAATCGAACAAAGAGATTGGAGTGAATCTATTGTTTAATCTAGATTATTCGATTCAAATCGATGAATCAAAATCAATCTAAAAATTAACGCACCAACTTTTCATCGATCTCATTCTCATTTTGTAACTTTTATTAATATTCTTCCTGCCGCTAAAGGCGGAACTCGCCGCTCTAACCTAAGTGAGAACGCAAGAAGAGCAGTTGAGGCAATGAATCAGGTAAAATCCAGGGTGAGCCATTAATCTGTTCTCAAGGCATCTACAGTTCTATCCGCTTCGCTCTTTTTCCTGCTTTGCTTTTCAAGCCTTGACAACATTAGTATCGAGTTAAAACGAGTTGTAATCGGGTTGAAATCTGAAGGAGCGCGAGGTTCTTCTCAGAATTGGCAGTTTGAAAGAGGGCGATCGGGTTGCAGTTACGGCTGCTCAAGCGTCATCTCAAGCGAGAGTATTTTCAGGAGATTTCCTAAATCCCTCCCACGTGATCGGCAAAGATTAATCCATAATAGAAAGCTGCATTTTGCGACAGAATAGAATGCGACAGAATAGAATAAAGATCCAAACTCCCATCGGAATACCGGAGTTCTGTGGGATGATGGATAAGTATCTATGGATTGTTGTTGAATTGACAGACAGGTAGCGCAATATGGCACTCCAACTTGGTGATATCGTTCCCGACTTTACGCAAGACTCCACTGAAGGAGTTATCAATTTCCATGAATGGGCAGGGGATGGCTGGGTTGTCCTCTTTTCTCACCCCAAAGATTTCACGCCCGTTTGCACAACAGAGCTGGGTACGGTCGCACGGCTGAAGCCTGAGTTTGACAAGCGCAACGTTAAAGTAATTGCCCTCAGCGTAGATGATGCTGACTCGCATCGTAGCTGGGTAGGCGACATCGAAGAAACCCAAAACGCCCGCATGAACTACCCCATCTTGGCTGACTCCGATCGTAAGGTGTCTGACCTGTATGGCATGATCCACCCCAACGCCAACAACACGCTGACGGTGCGATCGGTGTTCATCATCGACCCCCAGAAAAAGCTGCGGCTCACCCTGACCTATCCTGCCAGCACCGGACGGAACTTCGATGAAATCCTGCGCGTGATCGACTCGCTGCAATTAACCGATAATTACAGCGTTGCGACTCCGGCAGACTGGAAAGACGGCGGCGATTGCGTAGTCGTGCCTTCGATTCCCACCGAAGAAGCAAAACAAAAATTCCCGAAAGGCGTGACTGAAGTCAAGCCTTATCTGCGGATGACCCCTCAGCCTAATAAATAAATGGCTTGAGTAAATGACTTGAGCGATCGGTTTTCCTGAGAAACTGGCTCGATAAAACTTTAGCGTAATCAGGAGTGTGGAAATCCATGCTCCTTTTTTGTATCGTTTTTTGATATGTCTGCTCCAGGCAGTTTTTTGGTACGTCTTGGGTAACATTGCCCTAAATCAGCAGTTTCCTGACTTAGCTTGCGGCATGATTTTCCTTAAATGTCCGCTCAAAACCTCGCTCCCAATGTTCCTGCTCAAACCTCGCCGCACAATGTTTTCGTTCAAACTGTCTCCCCAACCGAGCAGGCAACAGAGCTCCTCACAGTTTCTCTACCCGGTGCAGCTTGTGTTTTCCCTGACTTCTATTCTCGTGTTTCCGTTGTATTTTGCTGTGATCGGTGAAGCCTCAACCGCCATGACGCTCGTGATTGCCTTCCTCATCGCCATTCTTGCTGGCATGATCGTGCTACTCTGGATGCGTCTGAAAGCTTACCGCAAAGAACGCGATCGATTGAGGGACAGTCTATCTCAGGCGATCGAGCAAACCCAGGTGATGCTGCACACCATCCGCGACGGCGTGATTACTGCCAATGCTCAAGGACGGGTGGAACTGCTCAATCCCGTTGCGGAGCAAATCACTGGATGGCACACCCAGGAAGCCCAGGGACGATCGCTTTCAGAAATTCTTCCGCTTCGGGACTGCAACACCGGGCAGCCTTTGCCCAACCTGATAGCGGATTCCTACGAACAGCGTTCTCTCAGCAATGTTGACTGCGCTGCCCTGCTGCAAACCCGGGATCACTCTGAAAGACGAGTGAACAGTACGCGGGTTGAAATTCACGCTCCGACGGGACAAGTCACTAGCAGCGTGGTGGTTTTGCGCGAAGCTGCCGCAGTTTCTGCTGATGATGTCGTATCGACCTGGCAAGACCGCTATGACGCGCTGACCGGGCTGGTGAACCGACAAGAATTTGAGCATTGTCTTCAGCAGGCGATCGCCCTGACTCAGGCAAATGACCAGGAACATAGCCTGTGTTTTCTCGATCTCGATCGCTTTCGCGAAATCAATCAAGCCTGCGGCTATACAGCGGGAGATGAGCTGTTGCGTCAGGTGAGCCGCCTGCTGCAAAACAAAGTGCGAAGAGCCGATACGATCGCCCGTTTGGGAGGAGATGAGTTTGCAGTTCTACTGTATCGGTGCCCTACCGAACAGGCAATGTATGTCGCGCACTCGCTCTGCGAAGCCATCGAAAAGTTCTGGTTTGAATGGGAAGGGCAGAAGTTTTC
The DNA here is from genome assembly GCF_039962215.1 of Leptolyngbya sp. ST-U4. Classification (NCBI taxonomy): domain Bacteria; kingdom Bacillati; phylum Cyanobacteriota; class Cyanophyceae; order Leptolyngbyales; family Leptolyngbyaceae; genus Leptolyngbya; species Leptolyngbya sp. ST-U4. Next base: position 27,843 of record NZ_JAMPKZ010000011.1, on the reverse strand, counting down.
GGTGGGAGTCAGCATCGGTTTAGTCAGCCTTGCTGCAAAGTCAGATGCCGCAAGCGCAATCAGAGCAGCAGATAAAGCCTGTGCGATCGCGAAGACGCAAAATCGGGGCGGGGTTCATTTCTATCAGAACGACTAGCAGGAACTTCTGCTGAATTTCACAAGCTGTCAACTTGCCCAATTTGCTAGGCTCCACAATAGGCAATCAGGTCAATTTCTACATCGCCAAATCCGGCAAGGGCAGTTACACCGATCGCCGTCCTGCCGGGAAAATTGCCGCTGGGAAAGTAAGATGCATAGATTTCATTCACGGTAGACAGGTGACGAAAATCCGTGAGAAACACCCGCGCCATTACCACCCGATCGAAGCTGCTGCCTGCCTGATCCAGCACCAGTTTTAAGTTTTGCATCACACGGTGGGTCTGGTCTTCGATGGAGCCGCGATCAACCTGACCTGTTTCTGGGTTTTGGGCAAGCTGCCCGGTGACAAACAAAAAATCCCCTGCACGTACCGCATGACAGTAGGGCGAAACAGGCGGCAGTACATTGTCGGGTAGATTAATTCGTTCAAACATAGTCGTCTGCTTTAGTAATCTGCTCAAGTTACAGGAGAGGGTTTACCAGAGAGGATGTTCTGGGAAGATCCAGGATGCTCCCTTCGCCTCCAAACCCTTTGCCTTGCAATTATCGTACTTTAGCCAGGAAATAAAGCAGGAAATAAAGCCGCGATTTTGCTTGAATTGATTGCAGCGCCCAACTTAGAAATAAAAATCGATCGCTTATGATGAGTTTGACGATTCAAGATGTTGAAAGAGCCAAACTTCTAACCCACCTCCTCGTCCTGATACTCGTCCTGATATAGGAGAACCCTAGCTCTCCTCGCCCCCCAAGTCGGGGGAAACCGAACCATGGCACAGCACCATCACTCAGCTTCAAAATTCCCAAAAGTTGACCTGTTCAGGGAGCGGCAGCACTTTTAATCCTTCTCAAACCAGTTCTAAGGCTGCTGTGCCCAGTTAGGCAGTGACCCACTAGCGGAAGTTAAATTAAACCAACGCTTCTCACTTTTTCGCAATCCCATTGCTAAGTTTCTTTTCGCAATTTCTTCTCGTAACTTCTTTTCGCAGTTTTTGAGGACTCGCTGTGAGTTTCACGATTCAAAACGCATTGATCCCGCTCGCATCAGGCTATGCAACCGTTGATGTCCGCATTGAAGCCGATCGCATTGCTGCTATTGCGCCCCATCTAGAGCCTGTCGGAACAGTAATTGATGGACAAAACAAGCTGCTCCTGCCGGGATTTTTCAATGCTCATACTCACTCTTCAGAATTTTGGCAGCGCGGCATGATTCCGCCTTATCCGCTCGAACTGTGGCTGGCAGAACTCTACGACTTTACGCTGTTCAGTCCAGAGCAAATTTATCTCAGTGCGCTGGCAACGGCAGCCGAGACACTGCTGTCGGGCGGAACCTGCGTAGTTGATCATCTGGTGCTGATCCCCGGACAGGAGGAAGAGACGATCGCTGCTGCCGCCCGTGCCTATGAAGAAATTGGCATTCGGGCGTTCATTGGTCCGCTGATTCAGGATGCTTCGCTGACCGAGAGCATTCCTTCGGGGGGGAAATTGCTTGAGCATCAGCCCTATGCTCGAACAACCCAAGAGACGCTATCGCTAATGGAGCGGGCGATCGATCGCTTTCACCGACCAGAAGCCGGAATTCATCTCATGCTGGCTCCAACGGGAATGCAGCTCTGCTCAGACGCGCTGTTTGAGGGCTGTGTGACGTTGAGCGATCGGTATCAGCTTTGCTGCCATACTCACCTGCTCGAAACCAGAGCACAGCAATTGCTTGCCCAGGAGAAATATGGATATAGCGCAGTTCAGCACTTAAAGCATCTGGGATTTCTCACGCCTCACACTTCGCTGGCACACTGTGTCTGGCTCGATGATGCCGACATTGAAATCCTGTCAGAAACGCGATCGACCGTTGTACACAATCCCCTGAGCAATTTGCGCCTGGGCAGCGGCGTTGCCCCCATTTTAAAATATCGACAGGCGGGCGTGAATGTCACTTTTGGCTGTGATGGCTCGGCTAGCAACGACGGGCAGGATTTGCTGGAGGCGATTAAGATAGGCACGCTGCTGCACAATGTGACAGATACCGATTATCGCCACTGGATCAGTCCGCGTGAGGCGATCGAGATGGCATCGTTGGGCGGAGCGACGGGGTTAAATCTGGCTGAGCAGACGGGTTCGCTAACCGTGGGCAAAAAAGCAGATCTGGTGCTGTATGACCTGACCAACTTATCACTGCTGCCGCGCACTGATCCGATCGGTTTACTGGTGATGGGCAGACCTGCAAGTGCAGTGGCTCAGGTGTGGGTCAACGGTCAGACTGTGGTGGCAAAAGGAAAAGTTCAGACAATCGACGTTGATCTGCTGCGGCAGGAGATTTTCGATCGCAGTCAGTGGCAGACAAATCGCCAGTCTGCAATGGTGCAGCAGGTTGAGGCACACTATCGATCGGTGATGGGCCTCTTGGATGATGAATCCTGATAATGAATGATTAACGCTCAAACTTAACAATCAACCCACCTGCTCAAGCACTAGCCCTGACGTTCCCGATACGCCTCGATTTGATGAGGAGGCATTTGGGGCGAGGTAGAAGGCGGCAGGTTAAGCGAGGAAGAACCAGGCGAGCGCAGCTGGGGGGCGTAGAAATTGCCATTTTGCGGCGGTAGATTGGGGGTATCTGCTTCCATTGAAGCGATCGCGGCTTGATTTGCACCGATTTCACCGGCATTGATTGGTGATGGTTCCTCAACCCGACGGCTGGCTGCACGAGCGGACTGTTGATGATCCGCGATCGGGGCAACTTCAACTTCAAACTGCTCAAAAACCTCGACTTCCTCGACTCCCTCAATTCCCTCCACTCTCTCAATCTCTTCTATTTCTTCAAATTCCTCAGCTTGTGAGGCAGGCAAACGGGGACGGGTTGGTACTGGAGCTGCCCGCCGACCCGAAGGACGGGTGAAGGCTCCTAGGGCTGCTTTGAAGCCAGCGACGACGCTGCGTGTCGTGATCTGCGCCTGCTTTGCCTGCTGCTTTACCCCGCCCACACCCTGATCCACTTGCTGAGTCATCCGACCCACGTTTTGCACTCCCTCAGTCATATCGTCAGTGAGTTCGGTAATTTCCAGGCTTGTAAGGCGGATTGCTTCCAGGGTGGGCGGCAGTTCTCGGTTGAGGGTGTCGAATAGCTTCTCAGCACTACGAGCTGCCCGCGATAGCTCCTGAAAAGCAGGCAGCGCAGCCATCAGCACGGCGGTAATGCTAACCGCAACTAGCAAAATCGAGAGTCCTAGCCAAAACAAAGGGTCTACCACACTGTTTCCCTATCTCACCAATACTTCTATAAGGCTTTACTATCAAGAATTCACTTCACTCAGCCTGTACCTTTATGCCGAATCACGAACAGAAGGACGGGCTTCGACGACCGCTCGCGTTTCCTGCTGCTCCAAAAGTTGCCGTTCGCGCTGGCTGGCTTCAAGTCCGGCGGAAATCGCCTCCTGTAAACGAGTCAGCGTTTTATCCCATTTGCGTAATGCCGTTTCTGATAGGCGATCGGCTTGAATTTGGACGCTAGTTGAGAGATCTTCTGCCAGTTCCGGCAGGGCATCTGCCGATTTTTTCAAAAACTGCCGGGTTTCTCGACCCGATCGTGGAGCCACCAGTAGCCCACTCACGACCCCAACGACTGCTCCAACCAGCAATCCCCCTACAAATACCCCAGATCCTCCGCCACGGTTTTCTGTCATGGTCATTTCACCTTTCTACTGCATCGATCGACTGAATCGAATCTCCGGTTCAGAATCGCTCTATCTCAAGATTAGACAATTTCCAGACGGTTCGCGCTGTTGTCATGATGCCCCTCGAACGCTAGACCGAATCATACGGGCAAAAAGAGTCAGTCGCTGATTGCGTTGGGCAGGAATGATCGATCGATACTGGTTCCAAACGATTTGTCCTAAGCCAAGCAGGGCAAGCAGTTTCTGCGCTTTCTCAAGCTGAATTGCGGCTTTGCGATACTGCTGACGCGCCTGCGCTACACCGCTCTGTCCCTTGGAGATATTCCTGGGCGCACCGTGCAGAACCTTATGTGTACTGTGTTCGGCAGCAATGAGAGCATCGGCTGCCTTGGCAAGGGTTCGGCGGAGTTGCCAGAGCCGCCAGGCAACATAAAACCCTAGCGAAGCAATCAAAACATTGAAGACCAGAACTGTTATTACCATGTCTACTGGCTCGATCGCACAAATGTCATGCCTAAACTTGATGTCTAGATAATTAATGCCCAGGTAATTAATACCCAGACAACCTGATATCCAGACTATGAATGTCCAGACAACCTGATGCCCAGATAATTAATGCTCGGACAACTTGATGGCCAGACAGCTATGACCAATCATACCGATAGATTTGCGGTCTCAAACAGTATCGATCGGAAATCAACCGCGAGAGAGACCTTTAATTTCAATAAGGCGTTAAGCTTCTCTGAGTTTTACTTTTTAAGTTTTACTTTTTAAGTTTTGCTTTTTGGGTTTTGCTTTATTCACCTGCCTGATTTGATTCATGGAAGATCCGCAGCCTTCTGAACACTTATTAGAGCTATTTGTCTCAGAGTTATTTGTTGACCCCATTGCCGGATCAGATGCGTCGAGAGACAGCAATTCGCCCTCAGCGGCGATCGGCACACAGTCTCAGCCGTTCAAGACCTTATCTCACGCGCTCAGCCAGGCGACTTCGGGCACAATCATCTACCTTCAGCCCGGTCGCTATGACACCGTACAGGGTGAACAGTTTCCGCTGCAGATTCCGGTTGGGGTGGTGGTGGTGGGGGATGTGCCAACGCGGGGCGAGAGGACGACGATCGTTGGGGGTGGCGACTGGGAAAGCTCAATCTTTGGCAGGCAAAATGTGGCTCTGGTAATCGCGGAGCAGGCACAGGTGCGGGGAGTGACCATCACCAATCCCCATGAGAAAGGAACTGGAATTTGGATCGAAGCGGCTACGGCAACGATCGCCCACTGTCGGTTGAGCGGCTGCGGCAGAGAGGGAATTTTTGTCACTGGAGAAGCCACGCCCACGATTCTCAACTGCTGGCTTCTGCAAAATCGGGCAAGTGGGATTGCCTTCACGCGCTATGCCAAAGGAGAAATTCAGCGCAGTTTGTTTTGCCAAAATCGTTTTGGTGTAACGCTGAGCGACTTTGCATCTCCGATCGTTTATCAAACCGAAATCACCGATAACCAGGTTGGCATGGTGCTATCGGGAGCGAGTCGTCCCGTACTGCGGGAAAACCGGATTGCTGCCAACACCGGAGAAGGATTGGTCATTTTTAGTCAGGCGATGCCTGATTTAGGCGATCGACAGTCGCCCGGAGGAAATTACTTTCAGGACAACGGAGATTTCGCAATTCGCAACGTGGGAGCGCAGCTTGTCATTGCAGCGGGAAACCTATTGCATCCTTTGTCTGTGCGAGGGGCGATTGAATTTCGTGCCCTTCAACCCGTGCAAACGGGAGGCTGGGACGCAGAAAGTTTTACAGCGATCGTTCAGCCGCAATCCAGACTCACTTCCGATCCGACTGCGATCAATTTGCCAGAGACTCCGCCCGATCTGGTGAATCACTGGTCGCTACCCTTTGTGCTGACCATTCTCGACAGGCGAATTATGGGCTGTTTTGCCGATCGCACGTTTCAGCCCGATCGACCGGTTTCGCGTGCCCAGTTTGCGGCTGTAGTGGTACGGGCATTTCAGCAGTCCGATCGCTCTCCAAATCGCGGCGTTCGAGATGTGCCTACCGAGCAGGAGGCAGCCGCGCCGATTGCTTCGCCGTTTCCCGACGGGGTGATCGCCCAGGCAGAGCGACTGGGATTTGTCGAACGTGAGGCAGATTTGCACTTTTCTCCAGAACAGCCACTTCCCCGATGGCAGGCGATCGTGGGATTGGTTCGGGGGCGGGGGCTAAGTGGCGGTCGGGCTGAACTGCTGCGGATCTTTCGCGATCGAGCTGAGATTCCCAGCATTGCAGTGTCGGCAGTAGCGACGGCAGTGGCACATCAGCTGCTGATTTTGCCGCAGCGCGATCGGTTAGCTCCGCTGTTGCCAATTACTAGAGCAGAGCTAGCTACCTGGATTTATCAAGCCCTGATTTTACAAGATGAGGCAGAAGCCAGAGAGAGTCCTGCGATCGTAGAGCCTACCAGAGCCCAAGATTGGATGCAGAACCTGGCTGTTCCAACAAGTTCTTTGCTTCAGGTTCCCCGTCTAACGGCTTCAGGTGAAGGGCTACGAGTGGCAATCCACATTGAGATCCCCATTCAGATCCCCCTTGAGATGAGTTCCGACCTGTACTCCGCGCAGGAAGAATCGCCCCTTGTGCAGGCAGGGTTGTGGGTGGGCGTACAGGTGGCAGAACACCTCGAACAGGTGGGAGTTGCAGCCGACCTCATTCAGAGCCGGGATCACTCGATCGATTTTGCAGAACGGTTGACAAGGCTACAGCAAACAAAGCCCGATCTGCTGCTTCAGATTTGTCTGGTTGCAGTGTCTCCTGAGAGGGGCGCAATGGGGGTTCAGACGCAGTACGCGCCGTCAGAAAGCCAGCCATATGCTTCGCTGCTGCACCACAAGCTTTTGGGCTCGCTAGATTTGCCCGATCGCGAAGTCGTTCCCCTGCCAGAGCTACCTTATCCGCTTGCCGTACCGATGCTAAAAGTCGAGTTAGGCTTGCTGGAAGCAATGTTGAATCACCCAGACGGAATCAATCGCAGCTTTTGCACCTATGTAGCGATCGCGATCCACCAAGGGCTACTCGAATTCCTTTTAGTTTGAACGTCTTAATTTGAGCGTCTTAATTTGAGCGTCGCGGCAGAATTGGGAATCGCAGTTAACCTCTACCCGTGAGCCAAATAATGGGAAGATAAATTATTGACGATCGATTGAAGTAAAAACAACTGGCATGGCTGAAATTCAATTCTCAAGAGGAATCACCGAAGACGTAATTCCTGATGTGCGAGTGACCCGATCCCGCGATGGCAGTAACGGCAAGGCAACCTTCTATTTTCAAAACCCCAGAGCATTAGCGCAGGACAGCACCGCTGATATCACCGGAATGTATCTGATTGACGAAGAAGGTGAGCTGGCGACTCGCGAAGTGAATGCAAAGTTTGTCAACGGTCAGCCGGACGCGATTGAAGCCACCTACATTATCAGAAGTGCTGAAGAGTGGGAGCGATTTATTCGCTTTATGGATCGCTATGCCGAGGAGCACGGCTTGGGGCTAGACAAGTCATAGCCAGACATAAAAACTTTAGATTCAAAAACGCTAGATTCAGACATTCTAAATTCAAAAACTCTTGGGCGAGTGGGCATGAGCAATTCGAGAATCTGCCCCTCGTCTTTATCGGTCTGAAAAATTGATCTGAAAACCGTTTAATACGAGAACCGTTTGATACAAGAACCCTTGAACCTTTTCTGCTGCAATGACTCATTTGCCCCATCCTGATAAACAGCCCATTGCCGTCACCTGTGCAGTTATCACGGTTAGCGATACGCGCACGCCTGAAACCGATCGCAGCGGGCAGCTCATTCAGGAACTCTTGCAGCAGGCAGGACACTCGATCGCCGATTACATTCTGATCCCCGACGAGCCTGATCAGATTCAGACCCATTTGCAGCGATTGAGCCAGCGATCGGAAATTCAGGCAATTATTTTTAGCGGCGGCACAGGGATCGCACCCAGAGACACGACCTACGACGCGATCGAACAGCAGCTTGACAAAATTTTGCCCGGCTTTGGTGAACTGTTTCGCTTTCTCAGCTATCAAGAGATTGGCTCACGAGCAATGGCATCGCGGGCGGTAGCAGGCGTTTGTGGCTCTCAGCTCATTTTTTCGCTCCCTGGCTCGACAAATGCGGTGAAACTGGCGATGGAAAAGCTGATCCTGCCGGAGCTAGGACATCTGGTGCGGCTGCTGAATTCCTAGTCGAAGCTGCCATTCTCTTAAAGTGCCCTGGTGACCCGGGACAGAGTCACAGATCTGGAGCTGCCAGATTCCCTGAGCCGATCGCCCCAGCAAACTTCTGAGATGAGGGGTGGTCTCCAGTCCCTTGCGAAGGTTGAGTTGAGGTAATAATCCAAGCGTGCGGTCTTGCAGGAGAATTGCATCACCCACAGGCGGAATCAACCAGATTTTCACGTCCCCCATAGCCAGATGGTCGATCGTCAGACTGACTTCGACATCGCGAATCATCCCGACCTGCTGAACGGTAATCGAGCAAATCATTCCTCGATCGTCTCCGTCTGGAATTGTTTGGGGCGATCGATTTTCAAAGACAAGCGACTGTAGATCTGATGTATCGATCTGGCGTGTGGATACCGATCGAGAGACATAACGCCGCGCCAAATCAACCGCTAAATTCACTTCAGCAGCAACATTTCTAGCAAGGACATTTCTACCAAGGAGATCGCTGCTTTTGGTATCAAAAGAGTTCTCACGGTGGACACGAATTGTCTGCACAATTTGCAGCACTTCCTCGGCGGCAAGATCCGGGTTTACAGACAGCACTCGTGCCGCGATCCCTGCCTCGATTCCCATTGCAACCGCTTGAAGTCGATCGTCCTCAGCGGGGTCAACTCCTTTAGGGAAACTGCCTTGCATCACCACGGGTAAAACATCGGGGAAAGCGTCCCATGTCGAACCTGCCTGCACGAGCACTACGCAGCCCTTACCGTTCCGCCCCTGGGTTGCAGCCCGATATACTGCCACTCGCTGCCGGAGGGAAGGAAGGAGTAGATCGCGATTCAGGATTGCCCCACAAATCACTGCTACGCCCTGCCGTATTCCCCAATCAAAAATTTGCTCGATCGTGCTGTCGTCTATAAAGGGATCGATCGCGATCGGCATCAGGCTACAGCCCGGCGCAATGCCAGTCTTTCCCGTGGAAAGCATCGGTTCCAGAGAGGGTACTTCTTCTCCGATCGCAGCCTGAGCACAAATCGTTCCCCAGGACAATTCTGTGGTTTTGCTCATTTCTGCTTGCTCGAATGCCACAGAAAATTCCGAAGAGGGAGATGCGGATAAATTCAGTGGCGCAACGATTTTGCCCATTCCGGCAAATGCAGGATGACTGAGATTGATTCCCCCTGTGAAAGAATGGCTTTGCCCTACCCGATCGACTATCGCAACCCCGATCGATCGAGTTCCTGCTATCGCATTTGTCCCTGGTGACGTCAGGTTTGAACGATTGTTCAGCGCGATGACAGGGGCATTGACAGGAGCATTGGCAGAGGTTTCTAACGGATACGCGGGCAGGAATGAATCATCAGACATATCATCAGGAGACGCATCACCAAGGGACACATCACCCAGAAATGAGGCAACGGCGACGTTCGGTTCTGCCAACAGCACGTCAGGGTGGTGGATCAGGCGGTTTGCCAGCTTGAGCGGATTGACGATCGCCCCACGAGTCAGCCGATAAACAAACGCCTTCGGAATTCCAGGAATCAGCTTTACGATCTCCAGCCCTACGGCACGGGTGATGGCTGCGATTTGCTCGATCGTGACCTGGGGCTGAAATTGTAGAGCGATCTCATTGGTTAAATAGATTTCATTGGTTAAATACTCATTGGTCAAATAGAAGATGGGTTGTGCCTGGAAGTGGTTTGGCTCTTTTAATTCGGGATCTCTTGATTCAGATAGTGCGGATTCGGGCTGGGGCAAGCAATAGACGTGACTCACAAAGGCAACCTCAGTCGATTGCTCTGCAGTTCCCTGAAAGGACGATCGCCGCAGTTGTGCCATGACCAATTCGAGCTGAGCCGACTCCACTTGCAGAGCAATTTGTTTGATCGCAGGCAGTTCACGATCGAGTTCACAGCCCTGGTTTCTCACCCACTGCGCCAAGTTGCCGATCGGTCGAATTAAGCCAATCGTAAAGCGATTGGGACATTGTTCTAGCCTAATTTTTGCCCCACCCCGCAGCAGGATTTGTCCTTCCAGGCCGCTCGAATAGCCATCGGGCAAAGGAAATATCCACAGGGGCGAGGCTTCGCTGTTTCCCCTATGGGGTAATCGAGTTGAGCCTGTCATCGGGGAACCCACACCATAAAACACTCGTCAGCCATAGCTTAAACTGCTTCAAGGCAATTCATTTACTCTAGCGACCTTCATGAAGATTGAATCGAGCGAGAACGGCAATGGTAAAATCCCCTAAGACTGTATTCGCTTGCTACCGAACCATCTCCTATAACAATTTCATGCTATTGTTTCACAGCTTTCGCTCCGTTTCTCTGGCTACGCTGGTTTCCCTGGCAAGTGCGATCGCGCTGATTCAGGCAGTTCCCGCAAAGGCACAAACGCCTGCCAGTCCTTCAGACCTCAATGCTGAACCCAGCAGCGAATCGGATCTTCGTCCCCTGGCACAGGACGGAACGCTGCTTAGTCTTAACGGCGGCAGACGTTTGATGGAAGAGGCCAGCAGCGCGGTCTCTGCTCAGAACTATGCCCTCGCGACCCAAAAGCTGCAAGATGCGCGTCAGCTCTTTAATCAGCTCTCGAACTTTCATCAGGAACTCGCCGGAAGCTTTGCCGGAATTGATACCCGAATTGCTGATGACCAGCGGCAGCAGGCGATCGCATCTGCCCAAATGCGCGACCAGGCAACCTATCAGCTTGCGCTCGTCCACCGGGCACAAAACCAGCCAGAGCTAGCCGTTCCCCTGCTGATTCAGATTGTCCGCAGCCAGAACCCTACCCGTGAGCTAGGGCAACAAGCCTATCAGCAACTTTATGAATTGGGCTTTGTCAGTTCGCCGTTTCCGCGATCGGGCGGTCAGTCTACCTCAGCGGCTCCCCAACCGAACCAGGGCAATCAGCAATAGAAATCAACAGTAAAATAGGGTGGTTTAGATTCGTTTGCGCGTTTGATTGCAGGAGCGTTCATGGTTAGCCCAGATCAGGTTGAAGTAATGATCAAAGGGGGATTACCCGATGCCCAAGTTCAGGTTCAGGATCTGACGGGCGGTGGCGATCACTATCAGGTCGTCGTCGTCTCTTCGCTATTTGAAGGCAAAAGTTTAGTGCAGCGGCATCAGCTCGTTTACCGTGCGCTCAACCAAGCCATGTCCTCGGAGGCAATTCACGCTCTGAGCATGAAGACGTTCACGCCCCAAGATTGGGCATCCCAGGCAACTGCCTGATCTGAGCCTGCTGACGTGAATTGGTGAGATTGATTAACGGTCTGACCTGTTCACGCCAATTTTTCGTAGCATAAAAGCGTAAGAACCAAACCCCAATTGCTCTATGACACCCGAAGCACAGCAACGCATTGAAGATTTGATTCGATCGAACAAGATCATGGTGTTTATGAAGGGAAACAAACTGATGCCTCAGTGCGGTTTCTCCAATAACGTCGTGCAAATTTTGAACGTGCTTGGCGTTCCCTTTGAAACCTGTGATGTGCTAGCAGACTCCGAAATCCGTCAGGGCATTAAGGAATATTCAAGCTGGCCCACGATTCCGCAAGTTTACATTAACGGTGAGTTTGTCGGCGGGTCAGACATTCTCATCGAGCTATATCAGAAAGGCGAACTTCAGCAAATGGTTGAAGTAGCTCTCGCCTCCTGATTGAGTCCCTGAACAGAACAAGCCCTAACACAAAACCCTCTGATGTTTGAGCGGTCTCAAGGTCAGAGGGTTTTGCTTTGCTTATCGGTAATCGGGTTCAGATTGGGGCATTTCAAAATTGGAAGGGTCATACAAGTAACGGGTGACTTCTTCTTCAAGGCGATGAATCATAAAGGGTTCGATCGCGTTTGCGTGCCGAAGTGCCGCTAAATAGCCATCAACAAAGAGCCGAAGTTCATCGAACCGATAGCCGCGATTCCACTGCTCGACGAGGGCGTCGGTGAGTCGCTGGTAATAGCGGATCGTTTGAGTATCCTGAAGCATAAGTTAAAGATGATCCAGAATCCTACGATAATAAAGACAAAAAACACGATCAGTAAAATTTCGGTTAGACGCTTAGTTTAGTGCGAATTGCGACATTGAGCAAGATGTACTCTACTGGGTTAGAGGTCGACCGCAAATTTGCCATGAGGTAGGCACAGAAGCGATCTTCAGAATCAACGCCGAATGCACACTAAGTTCAAGCCCTATCTACTGATATACCAGATAAAAAACCACAGCCTTAGATTTATACCGACTTCCTTTATTTTATTAAAGTTTTTTCCAGTTGCTTCCCTCAATTGGGTGATTTTATTCCTGTGTTGAATTGCGCTAACTGATTGAAACTGGGCTAAAAATAAAGTTATCCTGCTTTACGGTCTGCGATATTCATTTTTGTCGGTTAACCATTCGCTCAGAATGTTTTGCGATTTGGTTTGATACGCGGTTCTGCTATAAAAGGACTTCAAAAGATCAGCCCCTGAGAAGATTCATTGTCCAACCGCTCGGATCCGTTGAGGCTAAGTAACCACCGTTACAAAACCCTGACAAAGGCTTTGTTAGCTTTGAGGAAAGTTGCTTCAACCCTGATCTGATTTTAAAGGATTTATGAAGCTTCTCAGTCCCCTCTTGAGAAAACGCTGCCGTGGGATTGGTTTATATCCAAATCGTTGAAGGCAATCCTCATCTTCGATCACTGCTAGGTTGGCATTTGCAGCAGGTCGGCTTTGGTGTGCACCAGTCGGCAGACCTTCAGCAGGCAAGAGAGGTGTTTTTGAGCCGCCAGCCCCAGCTTGTAATTCTTGATGCCGATCTGGCTGAAGGAGATGGTGTTGAGTTTTGTCGATGGCTGCATCAGGAGCACCAGGTCTTGGTGATGATGCTTTCGGCGCGAACTAGCGAAGCCGATATTGTCAGAGGGCTACGGGCGGGCGCAGATGATTATTTGACAAAGCCCTTCGGAATGCAGGAGTTTCTTGCCAGGGTCGAAGCCTTAACCCGTCGCAGTCGGACGATTGCCGCTCCTGCCTCTCTAGATTATGGCGACCTCAAGATCGATTTAGTGCAGCGACGAGTTCAGTTTAAGGGAGAATTAATCGACCTGACTCCCCAGGAGTTTAGCCTGCTCTACGTTCTGGCTCAAGCAGACGGAATGCCCCTGTCGCGATCGGAGCTGCTGCGAAGAGCCTGGCCCGACGAGATCGACAATCACCGCACGGTCGATACCCATATCCTGGCACTGCGGAAAAAAATTGAAATTGATCCCCGCCAACCGAATCTGATCCAAACGGTTCGTAATGTTGGCTATCGCTTTAACGTCGAGTTACTGGATGCCAACCGTGCCAACGCCAAGCAAAACGGCAGGCAAAACGGTCAGAGAGCAAACTCCAGAAGTCCGATGATGACGCCTCTATCGTCCTAACAATATTGCTCTAACAATGTTGCTCTAACAATATCGCTTGCCCGTCTCTGGCTCAAAGACCAGGAGATGATCAAAATCCAGCTGGAGTGACACCCGATCGCCCGGTCGAATCTGCACCGAGGGCATTACCTGAAACTGAATTGGGGCTGGGGCATCTGTTGGGGCAGTGGTTTGAGCATCTGGCAAAATCGATCGCACCAGAATTTCGCGTCCCAACGGTTCCACAAGCTGCACCTCGACCCAGAGAGAATTTGCCTCATCAGCTGAGCATAAAGACAAATGCTCTGGACGAATTCCCAGGTTAATCTGCTGTCCAGATTTCCAGAGAGATCGCCAGCGATCGGGACAGGAAAGGATTTGATTCTCCAAATGAAGCCGTCCCTCCGCATAAGTGGCAAGCAAAAGATTCATTGGCGGATTCCCCAGGAAGGTCGCGACCATTTGATTCGCTGGCTGGCTATAAACCTGCTGCGGCGTACCAATCTGCTGAATTTTGCCCTGCTTCAGCACCACAATCTGATCGGCAAGAGTCATGGCTTCAACCTGATCGTGAGTCACGTAGAGACTGGTAATGCCAAACTGCTGATGAAGCTGTTTTAGCTCGGCGCGGGTTTCATCCCGGAGTTGGGCATCTAGATTGGAAAGCGGCTCATCTAGCAAAAATACCTGCGGCTGCCGCACGATCGCCCGTCCTAGTGCCACTCGCTGCTGCTGTCCGCCCGAAAGCTGACCTGGCTTGCGATCGAGCAAGTGCTCTATCTGAAGCGATCGCGCTACGGTTTCAATTTGAAGACGAATCTGATGCGACGGACTGCCCCGCATTTTTAAGCCAAACGCTAAATTGTCCGCCACGGTCATGTGTGGATACAGTGCATAGTTTTGAAACACCATTGCCACATCACGATCGCGAGCCGGAACCTGATTCATCAGTCGATCGCCAATATACAAACTGCCCTCGGTGACAGCCTCTAATCCGGCGATTGTCCGAAGAATGGTTGACTTGCCGCAGCCCGATGGACCCACCAGCACCCAAAACTGCCCGTCGGGAACTTCAAAGGTAATTTGCTCGATCGCGGTTGCCGTACGAAAGCGGCGGCTAATTTGATGCAGGAAAACTCGTGCCACGGTTAGAATTCAGTCGATCGTTTGCGTTGCAGTTGGTACAAGAGGTTGTTTCAGCCGGAGCAGCCGTCCTGCATTCGCCTCCCAACCTCCACCAGTGGGGGACTTGCCGATTCGGGTTTGATTCAAAGTTCCTCAGCCCTAGGAGACTTTTGGCTTTCTTCCGGCTCAAAGCCCCCAAGAATGCGGAATTTAGGGGGGAAATGCAGGAGCTTTGCGGCTCTTCAAACTGCCTCTAACGTTAACCTAGCGTGAATCCAAGTCATTTTTATCAGTTCTTTTTCAAATCTGTATTAATTCAGGAAGTAAATGCTAACGCCGATCGTAAAGAAACAGTGATAAATATTGCAGCTTACAATTCTTCTCGTCAATTCGTTTGCTACCCCACAGTTTGGCATTTCTTCTCCTGTAACCAGCGTCTTAAGGAAGTCTTTTGAAACGGTAAACCCTAGCGTTAGATCGATCGGTGACTGCTGTGTGTTTGTGTTGAACGACAGGCGGAAACTGTTTTGCTAGAGCCCATAATTCACTCAATAAGCTGACATCGGCAAGCGAGAGGTTTCCCTAACCTGCCCGATCGCGTTTACAAACAATGCGGCTGTTTTCTATTAAAAGTAAACTTTAATATCAGAGCAGGAAGCCGCCTGAAAAAGAGACTATATTAGAAATCGAAGCAGCCAAGCTTCCCTGGCAGATCCAATCAGCTAGACAAGTCAAATACAAAGAGGTAAAAACTCTGTATCTATTGAATCTGTCTCGTTTAACCGTAACAGCATCCGGCAGTTTGTTGATATTTCCTCTAGTAAATATCAGAGAGTAATGTCTCTGGCTTCCATTGAGTCTGCACCGTTTAAGTGTTGGCATTCATGGTTCGATCAGGACAACTCTGGATAGAATTATATGAAGGGGGGAAATCACTCAGCAATTCTATAGCGCGGGTGCTGTTACCACTTTAAAGGCACGCTTAAAGACAAGCTCTGCCTTCAGGGGTTTAACGAGAGACACAGGGAAAACACATGGCAATTATTGCTGTCAAGGCTTGGTATCTGCAAAAGTATGAGCCAGCGCGAGAGCTGGAAAAACGTCCTCACGATCTGCGCCTAAGCAAAAATAGTTTGTTAAAGTCTGCACTGCGAGCTGATTTTTTAGAAGACAGCGAAGAAGTCAAACAAGCCGAGTGGTTTCAGCGGTATTTAGATGGCGAAACCGTTGAGTTTTATATTGAAGGCAGTGGTGGATACGCTATTTCTAATATTGACTTGATTAGCCATGAAATCTACTTTACAAAGCAAGATGTCATGGCTTCTCTAGAGCCGATCGTCTTTCTTTGCTATCAAACCGAATTTGCCGAGTCGGGCGAGTTGCTCCGCGATGAGCTTAACAGCATTCTTGAAAAAACCAACCGTCGATCGCGCTTTCCTCTCATGTTAGAGGAGTCTCATCGTTTGACGGATGGGCCTGCTCGCTTAAACAGTACCCTGATGCGAAAAATTCGGAAGAGCCTGATTTTTATCGCAGACGGCACCCCCATTTTTCAGCTCGACAGCACGCCGCCCCAACCTGTCCCCAGTCCCAAAGTCTGCGTGGAGATGGGCTACGCACTGCAATGCAAACGCACCGAGCAAATCCTCCTGACCCAGATGGAACGCCCCGACATCACTGGACAGTTTCCTTTCGATTTACCCAGCGGCAACCGTCTGGTGTATCGCAATAAAACAGAGCTGCATAAATTTTTACCGGGAGCGATCGAGTCCCAACTTCAGCGATTCAACCTGATTTAGCTCCTGCTCTAGATCAGGGTTCAGCTTAGCGGGGCACGGCAAACTGCGGCTTGAACTCGATCACGGCACACCCCAAATGTTTTTACCCAGCGTCCACCACCATATGGGCACAACGTGGATGCACGACGGTCCAAAGCAGGGCATAGTCGATGCTACCTGTCGCGTTCACGGGGTTTTTAATCTGCACATTCCAGCAGTTCAGTCTTTCCAACCAGCGGTTATGCAAATCCAACGCTGACAATTATTGCGCTGGCGATTCGGATTGCCGATCGAGTGAAAGCCATTATGAAGTAACTCAGTTTTGCTCCGCCTGCCGTAGACGCACCACGATCGCCGTTCCCAAATGAGCAGCATCGGTCTGGGCAAGCATGGCGGCTGGAATAAAATCGCACTGCTTCATTGGACTAAACACTTCGATATCGCCCTGCATTTGCCGCACCAGGTCACGGGCGATCGCGAGTCCCAGCCCGGTTCCGGGAATGTCGGTTTTTGCCTGGACGCCGCGATAGTGCCGTTCAAACAGATGCGCCTGATCTTCCGGCGGAATACCCGGTCCCGTATCAGCAATCACGATTGCCTGCTGATGATTCGCGTAGGCAAGCACTCCCACATAAACAGCTCCGCCTACTGGCGTGTATTTTAGGGCGTTGTCGATCAGATTAGTCAGCACTTCGCGCAGTGCCTTCGGGTCTACCAAAGCGGGCGGCAGCGGCGTAGCGATCGAGGAATGCAGCATTAACTGTCGATCTTGAGCGATCGCATCGGCAGAACTCAGTAGCGGTGACAGCACTTCGGTCAGCGCGTGGGGTGTGACCTGAAGCAAAGCTCCCGTGACCCAGTTGGTTCCTGGAAGCAAAAGCGGCGACTTGCTGCTGGTCAGAGCAGGGGGAGAGGAGTCTGAGGCATTTGGGGATGGAGTTACCCCAGGCGCAATTTTTGCTGGTGGTGAACTGGGCTGCTCCCAGTCCAGAGCGACTTCAAACTGTTGCAGCAAGTCTTGCAGACGTTCGCTTTCACGGATAATGCCTTCTGCAACGGAGTAATTGCTGTCTTCGGGGCGGAGTCGCTTTAGCAGCAGCTTACCAAACGTGCGAAGGGCCGTGAGCGGATTGCGAAACTGATGCAGCAGAGTATCAAATACATCCTGCCGCTGATGATGCAATTGACGGAGCTGCCGCATATCCTGCGCTGCCCACTGTGCCCGCTGGTCGAGCAGACAGCCGATCGCCAGGGTATGGGCAATTTGTTCAATTTGCTCCTGTTCATTTTCGGTCCAGGGGCGATCGAGCCGAGCCGTAATCAGTAGCCCCATCACCACATTTTCGTGCATCAGCGGCAAAACAGACTGCTGCTGGCGGAGCAGGGCGCGTTCCGCAATTTGAAGCGGCGGCAGAGCAGTTTCATCGATTGTGACCGGGGCACGAGTTGAGGAAATTTCAGACGCAAGTTTCGGCTGTTCCAAATTAACTCGGTTTCCTCGCATCAGGCTGAGGGTTTGCTCATTACTCCACTGCATGACGCCTTCCGGGTAAGCAGCAATCGGAACAAGCGGCGCATCTGCAAGTTCAGTAAGTTCTTCAGTTAAGTAAACAATACTCAGCACTGCCCCCAACCCCTCGGTCAGCAGTTGAATTTGCGATCGACAGAGGGCAATAAATTCGGGGCTAGCAGGCGACAGCATGAATGTCTCGACAATTATTCACAAAACGGCTGTTCACAAAACTTCTACAAAACGATTGTTTACAAAACTTTAGAGAAGCGAGAGTCACTACATCAAGATGAATCTGACCGAAACAAAGAAATTGTCTAATAAAGATTAAAAACTGATCAAAATGACGCAGTTCCTCAACCAAGCCGGGTTTCCGGGAAATTTATCCTGTAGCTATCCACAATAAAGCCTAAAGCCTGGAAACATCAGCTTTTCAACTATTTTATTCAGAAATCTTGCGGACGGTAACGGCTCCCTTGAAATCCCTGGGTGATTATGAGAGCATATGTGAGGTATAGATTCTCTTTAGATTCTGTATCAATCGCTTAAAAAAGTTGAAATTTCAAACTTAAGCGGATATACTTTGCAGGGTCTTAGTATTTTGTAATCCTGGTTACATTAACCTAGTTACATTAAACCCTGACTACACAAAATCCTACTGCGTCGAGAAGAGAGGAGGTAGAGAGGTTGGCAAGAAGACGTAAGCGTAAAAGTCGCCGTCGCCTGGAAGGACGGAGAATCCTTGAGTTAGTGCCTCAGTACAGCATTGAAAGCGGCGAAGAAAAGCCCGTTACTGCGGCTCGGAAGTTTATTCAGGCTGAGGGTATTCTGCCTCCTGCCCTGCTTCTGGTTAAGCGTAATGAGCATACCACCGATCGCTACTTCTGGGCAGAGAAAGGTCTTTTCGGTGCCCAATATGTGGAGGAAAACCACTTCCTGTTTCCAAGCCTTCGGGTTCTGGAAGAGGACGGTGAAAACATTCCGGTTGGTGCTGGGACTCACTAGCATAGTCCAAGTGAGAGCCTATCTTTGGGTTTGCTGGCAATCTCAATCACCTGGCTTAAGAATTCAATCTCTACAGCTTGAAGCAAGATAATCGCTCCTGTTCAGCTCAATCGAGGCGGTTGTTTGGTAATTGCCTGTATAGGCTGGGTGATCGTAAATCTGAATCAGGTGAACTGTAATTCCTTAAATCAGGTTGGGATTGAACACTATTGAACCACAAGATGGTGCAAGCAAGGTAATCTAGCATTACTCTATTTCTGGAGAAAGCTATCCAGGCAAGCAAGCGGGGTCTATATCGATCTCGCTTTTTTGCTGCACTTCCTTTGGTGCTCCTTCCTTTTGTGTTGCTCTTTGTTCTTTTTTATATTTTCTTCCACTGCTTTGCTATCAATATTACTGAATATTTTTTTGCGGAAAACTATCTCAAGATATACCGTCTAAACCTGCTTTACGATAGATAGGCTTTGACCCAGCTTGAGGGATCCTTTCCAAACGTTTTTATAGAGGAAGGCAGGAAATCTGTTGAAAAATCAGTCTATATTGAGGAATGTAAAGTCTTTCTAATCGGCACGTTGCTATGGCTTTGATTCGGATTCCTCCTAGCTGGCAGTTGCCGGAGCGCACCGTCACTCCCGAATCTGCTTTCTTTAATCGACGGCGTTTTTTGAAAGGGCTGGCAGGTGCGGGAATTGCGGGGGCTGCGCTGCCCTTGATTGGCTGTCAGAAACAAAAAGTGCTCGACCAGGCTGCCATTGCCGGAACCCAGTCGCTTGCTGTAACGCTGAATCCAGCTTTTGCTCAGGTCGATCGTCCACTGACCAATGAACTAGTTGCCGCAACGTACAACAATTTTTATGAGTTTGGTAGCACGAAAACTGCAGTCTGGCAAAATGCACGAGCGTTGCCGATCGATGACTGGAAGGTTGAAGTCACTGGATTGGTCAGCAAGCCCCAGACATTTGATTTGGACGACCTGACCCGCAGGTTTCCTTTAGAGGAGCGCATTTATCGCTTTCGCTGTGTGGAAGCCTGGTCCATGGTAATTCCCTGGGTAGGCTTTCCGATGAATCTGCTGATTCAAGCCGTAGAACCCACCGCTGCGGCAAAGTTTGTGCGCTTTACTTCCTACTACAACCCGAAGGTCACTTACGGTCCCCTCTTTCCGCCAAATCAGTTTCTTCCCTTTCCTTATACTGAAGGAATGCGGCTCGACGAGATGGCAAACGAGCTAGCGTTTTTTGCAGTCGGGGTTTACGGGCATACGCTGCCGAAACAGCACGGCGCACCCCTGCGGGCAGTGCTTCCCTGGAAGTATGGCTTTAAGGGCGCGAAGTCGATCGTCAAAATTGAGTTTGTAGACCGTCAGCCTGCTACCTTCTGGAACACACTGAGTCCGAGTGAGTACAAGTTTGAATCCAACGTTGACCCGGCTGTGCCTCATCCGCGCTGGTCGCAGTCGCAGGAACGGTTTGTCGGTGCAGAGGCAGAATTTAGCTGGACTGAGAAGCCAACGCTAAAATATAACGGCTATGGAGAATATGTCGCCTCACTGTATGCCTGATCAGCAGTGCGCCACTGGGCTCAGAGATTCCTCCATTGCTCCTCCATTAATTAAGTATGCATTGATTGAGTACGCATTTTAGGGCGCATCCTAGCACGTAGTACGCACTACATCAGGACGCCTTACGCCATTCAGGTTGCAAATTTCACTACCTCAGGAGGCTTGAATGACGCAACAAGACACAATTTTTGAGCGATTTCTCGCGCCGATTTTTCGTAACTTTCTGATCGATCGCGAGGCACTGCTGCGCTATCAGCAAAGTAAAAACTGGGAGCAGGAGTGCGATCGGTTTCGCCAGCCCGCTGTAGCGTATCCCGACTATTACCAGTCGCAGAATTTCCACGGGATTAAAGGTGGTTATCTAACGGTTGGGGCAGCCGTGACCTACGACCCGATTACGCATTACGTTTTGCCGCCGAATGAGGAATGGGTGCGTCAGGGTTTAATCGATCGCGTGTGCTGTCGTCCCCACCGGATTCTGGATTTGGGCTGTGGCACTGGCTCCACTACACTGCTGCTCAAACAAGCATTTCCGCAAGCCGACGTGATTGGACTGGATTTGTCACCCTATATGCTCGTCGTGGCAGACGATCGCACCCAGCAAGCCGGACTGAAGATTACCTATCAGCAGGGCAACGCCGAACACACCGGATTTCCTGACGCCAGCTTTGATCTAGTGACTGCATCGCTGCTGTTTCACGAAACGCCACCAATCGTCTCTTGTGCCATTTTGCAAGAATGCTTCCGTCTGCTGAAACCAGGCGGTGAGGTGCTGATCTTGGACGGTAATCAGGAAACGCTGCGCCAAACTGAATGGCTAATGCAAATCTTTGAAGAGCCTTATATTCAAGCTTTTGCTCGGGGCAGTGTTGATGACTGGATGCACAGGGCAGGCTTTCAGGAGGTACGGACAGATACTCACTGGTGGATTCATCAGGTGACGCGAGGCGGGAAACCCTTGCCCTATCAGAAAGTCACATTTGGGGCTGAGGCAGCAACTCGCGAAGCAGCGCAGGCTCACGAGGAAAACGGAGTTTGGGCAGCAGGGTCCTGAGGTTGGCGAAACTCCATGCGGTAGCGATACAGTGCAACCGGGCGCGAGGTTCCAAGCGGATTAGCAGAGGGCAGTGTCTTGAAATAGTTGGGGTCTTGCGGCGACAGATAGACCGCAGTAACCTGATCGGCGGTGATCAGCGGCTCATCAGACAAGGCTGTGGATTGGCGAGTGTAGGCAGTCGTATTTTCTACTTCATTAAAGTAAGGCTGGGGCATGCCGCGAAACTCCTGCTGAAACAGTTCTGTGGTGACAAAGCGATCGGGAGCAGGCTGCTCGATCGATCGTCTGGTCACGGTGGAAACGAGCTGACGATTACCCTGAAGAGGGAAGTGCTTTGCATCGCCTCGCAGTAAGGTGATCTGGCGATTGGGGTTTTGTGGATCAACCTTCACGGACAGCACCGATCGATCGCCCAGATAGGCTCTGGCAAGGCTGAGCCCGTTAAAGGCACGATCGGAGACAATTTCAGGACTTCGAGAAACGATGGGTAAAAAGGCAGACCAACCTCGGGGCTGAGCCGAAACAAAGCGCACCGGAAACGTGACAGGCTGATTGAGAAACTGACGATTACTCTCAAAACCAGGCGTAACCAAATCAGGAGCCAACGGAGCTACCAGATCAACCAGCGTTGTCGTTACAGTCCATTCGCCTGCAAACCAATCGGGATAAGCTAAATCGCCCTGCGCAGGTTCTGCGATCGGTTTACCCTGCCAATTGGGAAACTGAGTTAAGCGATCGCCCAACGGGTCTGCCAAAACCGTACCGCTACAAAGCAGCCACAATAGCACCAGCAGACCCAGCCAAATCAGTCGTCCTCTCCACTGCTTTAGCATTTACAAACTTCCTACTGGCTCCGGTTGCCATACATCCCCGTACTGATTTCGCAACGCTTCCCAGGCTTCGACTTGTCCGGGTGCGTATTCTCCGGGCTTGCCCCACTGCAAAAAGAGACTCAGCATGTTGTCGCCCTGCTCATCGACAAAGCGAATGGCATAGGTCGTAAAGTTACCGCGCTTGGCTTCCCCAGTTTCAAACTTCACCTGGGTAATCAAATCCATGTTCAGGTGAAACTCAAATAAATCCTGGTGCATATTGGCGTATTTGCCTTTGGGCAACTCGGCGTAAAACAATTTTTCGATCGTCCCCCGCACTTCTAGCACTGCTGCTCGACTGGTCACGATCATTCGCAGTAGTCCCAGCGATTCACAGGCTTCTAAAAATTCTTTCAGCGTCCCAGCCATTTTGATTTCCTGTTTGTTGGCGATCGAGGTTCCTTTTTTGCACTTTAAACCAAACTGCAATCGGTGGGGAGATAAGGAGAGGGGTGGAGGGGGAAAGGGGATGAGGGGAGGTCGGCTAGGCTTTGAGGCCGGGAGGAGGTGCTTTCCGTAGTGCGGAAGGGGGAGATCCGCAGCGTTTGCGGCAGCGATGATCGATCCAGCCCCTTAAAATATAGAAAGAAACCGTTAAGAAGTGTATAGGGTTTTCATGGCAGATCAACTAATTCGAGCAACAGCTGCCGACGGTGGAATTCGGGTGGTCGGGGTGATTACGACTCGTCTGACAGAAGAAGCCCGTCAGCGGCACGGGTTGTCCTATGTGGCGACCGCAGCCCTGGGGAGAACGATGTCATCGGCGCTGATGCTGGCATCGAGCATGAAGCAGGAAGAAGCAAGGGTGAATATCCGCGTCAAGGGCAATGGTCCGTTGAGCGGGGTCATGGTTGATGCAGGCAGAAATGGGACAGTGCGCGGCTATGTAGATAACCCTGATATTGAATTGCCACCGAATGCGAGAGGCAAGTTAGATGTGGGCGGTGCAGTGGGCAGCGATGGCTACCTGTATGTGGTGCGCGATATTGGCTATGGCTATCCCTATTCCAGTACGGTGCAGCTTGTTTCTGGCGAGATTGGCGATGACGTTACGCATTATCTAGTGCGATCGGAGCAAACTCCCTCTGCGCTAATTGTAGGCGTGTTTGTCGGGGCGGAAGGCGTGACAGCATCAGGCGGCATTCTGATTCAGGTGCTTCCCAAGGCAGCAAACGATGAGGCTCTGGTGGAAAAGCTAGAATCACGGCTGGGTGCGCTGGCTGGCTTTACTCCCCTACTTCAGGCGGGCAAATCGCTGCCCCAAATCTTTGAAGACCTGCTGGGCGATGAAGGGCTGCAAATCTTCCCGGAAACCCAGATGCTTCATTTCCACTGCGGCTGCTCATTCGATCGTGTTTTGGGCGCACTCAAGATTTTGGGCGAAACCGAACTGCAAGACATGATTGTCAAAGACGAAGGGGCAGAAGCCACCTGCCATTTTTGTGGCGAAGTGTACAAAGCAAATCAGCAGCAGCTTCAGCAGCTCATTGAAGAACTGCGGCTAGAGCAGGCCCACTCCTGATGCAGCCGATCAAGAAAATTCTAGGAGGGGGTCAGGGTGAATCTGCAAATCTATCTAGAGCGGCGATAGGCTAGTATTATCTGAAACCCCTGTCCGCATCTCGCTTGATGGTTCAACGGATTTGCCCATGACTCCTCCCTCAGAACTCGAAACGGCGACAGCATTTCCCTCAGATTCCCTAGATGAATCCACTGCCCCGTCTTCGATCGGCACGATCGCCCCTGACCGCGATGCTGATCTTGATCCAGACGACGATCTTCTCGATGACGTGGAGATGTCTTTGTTTGACCACCTGGAGGAACTGCGCCAGCGAATCTTTTATGCGCTAATTGCGGCAGTGATCGGGATTGTGGGTTGCTTTCTCTTCGTCAATCCGATCGTTGAACTGCTTGAGGTTCCGGCAAAGGGAGTCAAATTCCTTCAGCTTGCACCGGGCGAATATTTCTTTGTGTCGCTGAAAGTGGCAGGCTATAGCGGCTTGCTGGTTTCTAGTCCCATGATCATGTATCAGATTGTGCAGTTTGTGCTGCCGGGCTTGACTCGCAAAGAACGCCGTCTGCTTGCCCCGATCGTCTTTGGCTCTAGCATTTTGTTTGCTGCGGGTTTAGCCTTTTCTTACTATCTACTGATCCCTGCTGCGCTCAACTTCTTTATTACCTATGGTGAGGGCGTAGTTGAACAGCTTTGGTCGATCGATCGATATTTTGAATTTGTGCTGCTGCTGCTGTTTAGTACCGGACTGGCGTTTCAAATTCCGGTGATTCAGCTTTTGTTGGGGCTGCTTGGCATTGTGAACTCTAAGCAAATGACCGCAAATTGGCGATATGTGGTGTTGGCGGCGGCGGTGCTGGGGGCTGTGCTCACGCCTTCGACCGATCCCGTGACGCAAAGCCTCTTAGGGGGAGCTGTTTTAGGGCTTTACTTTGGCGGCATTGCAATGGTGAAGCTGTCGGGACGTTAATAAGGATTACCCTACTGCTCCAATAGCCATTCTGAGGCGCGCTCCCCTAAGTCGATCGGGATACTGACGGCTTTACCAAGGCGGGGGCGTTCTTTAGTTTGTTCCACGTAGCTTTCAACCTGCTCCACCCCACCCCAGGCATTGAGATAACCTGCAATCTCCTCCAGATGCGCTAAATATTCGGCTTCTGTCATGGGAAAAGAGGCTTGCTCCAGATATTTCCACATTACCTGAAAAAATACTTTACCCTGGACGCGCCTGAGCTGCACGTCAAAGGAGCGTCCCCATTTTGTGAGTAGCAGTTGGTGTAGGTCGTCTCCGGTCATAGGGCTTGTTCAAGATGCTTGTTAAGTTGCAGCCTGTCCTTGTTTTTCCTTTGCATTGTTCTTCCTTTGCATTGTAAGGTTGAAGCCTTGTATAGATAAATCACCTGCAAGAAATAATCGTGGCTTTTCGCTGCGTTCGCGACGCTGATTCCCAATTTCCTTACGCTTTTTTTTACGCGAATTGAATCAGATCATCTTCTGTAGAACGAGCAAGCCATTCATCAAAGTTGCTTAAAGTCGTAAGATCTGTAGCTTTTATCCGCATCAGTTCGTCTATTCCTGCGGAACATCAGGTATAAAAGGTAAAGATCAGTCGGACTCGAAGCGTATCCACAATCCTGAACCAAGTGCGTTTAATGCAGTTTGGATCAGCAGTATGAAATAGCAGTGTGAATCTTCAATTTGAATCGTTAAGTAGCAATGGAACTCTGGGAACAGATTAGCAAGCAGCGCATTAGACATATTGTCAATAGTTATCACCTGGATGGAGCAGAAACAAATGGGTTTGAAAGCTATTTGAACGACCTGCTGGAACAGTATCCGCGACCTTTGATTGAACTCGCCCTGATCGAAACCCTGATCGATCGCTGGCTTACCGTTCCCCTGGTCAGAGGCATTGAGTTTTTAACTCAGGCGCACCAGAAACTCAAAGACTGGGAAAGCCAGCCGATCGTCAGCACGATCACGCCCGAACAGTTTCATCAGATCGCCGGACTTGATCCCACTCCGATTTTTGGTTCTTCAGAGTATCCGCCGACCTGCCCGATCGTGCGACCGAGCTGAAATTTGCGATCTGGCAACGACTGCAATTCCCCATACAGAGATCTGCTGTTGTTGCAGGGCTTGAACCGCCGCTCTCGCCGTAGCTCCCGTGGTGTAAATGTCATCAATGAGCAAAACCCTGGACGGAGCCGATCGCGAAAATCGTCCTGCTCGAAAAGCGTTGCTCAAGTTTTGTTCCCGGGCTGTGGAAGTCAGCCGAAACTGGGCTTCGGTCAATCGCACTCGGATTAAGCCTTCTCGCTGCAAGGGCAGCCCGGTTCGATCACAAAATGCCTCTGCCAGCCGTTCTGCCTGATTAAACCCACGCTGCCGCTGTTTCTCGGCATGAAGCGGAATCGGAACGATCGAAAGCGGCTCAACGTTCGGCAAAGTCTTGAGCCAGGCTTGGGCGAGTCGATCGCCGAGCGGACGCGCCAACTGTGGCTGGTTGTGATATTTCAAGGCAGCGATCGTCCGTTTTAACGCACCGCCATAGTTTCCCCAGGTAAATACCGAAATTTCTTGAAGTTGTCCGGTTGGCTGACAGTCTAAGGAAAAATGCGCTGAACAACCCACCTGGCACCGATCGACCTGATGCCAGCAGTCCGGACAAAGCGCAGACGCGGTAAGCCGATCGCATAAGGGACAGGGCTTTTGCAGCAGCCAGTCGAGCAGGGTTGCTCCCTGGTTTAGCCCGGTGCGAAACAGTTTTTTCATGCTGACTTGTGGGATTGACTTGCCTGATCAACGGCTTGACCAACTGGACTAATGCTCTGTTCCGGGCGCGCTCGATCGCATTTGATAACCAGGGCTTAAATGTTAAATCACTCGATCGACAGTAGACAGAGGGGTGATTGAGATGGCTAGAATATAGTTCACAAATCTATAGTTCCACTTTTAGTTAGGGGATTTACTATAGGTTGTTATCTTCCCCTGTTTGCGTGGAAGGATAGTTGGTATCATCGATCGCTAGATTGCAGTTGCAATGGCTGAGAAAGATCTTAAAGACCTGCTCGATTCGAGCATAGATCTGGAATAAATAGATCTGGAACTGATTAAACCTTTGTAACTGAAACGAACTCTACTGAATCTGAGGACTTACATCAACTACACATGGCTTTGACCAAACCCAGTCGAGATTTACCGACAATCAACGAACGAATTCGATTCCCCAAGATCCGTGTGATTGACAGCGATGGTGGACAGCTCGGAATTATGGTCCCCCGCGATGCCCTGCGCCTTGCCGAAGAAAAAGAGCTTGACCTTGTACTAGTTAGCGACAAAGCAGATCCGCCAGTCTGCCGCATTATGGACTATGGCAAGTTTAAGTTTGAGCAGGAAAAGAAAGCGCGTGAAGCTCGCAAAAAGCAGCATACTTCTGATGTGAAAGAAGTGAAGATGCGCTACAAGATCGAGGATCACGATTATCAGGTGCGGGTAAACCAGGCGGAGAAGTTCCTCAAAGCCGGCGACAAGGTTAAAGCAACAATTATGTTTCGCGGGCGAGAAATTCAGCACAGCGACCTGGCTGAAGAACTGCTCAAGCGCATGGCAAAAGATTTGGACAGCGTAGCTGAAGTGCAGCAGGCTCCCAAGCGCGAAGGACGCAACATGATGATGATGCTCTCACCAAAGCGATAACCCTACCATCGCGGCTAATATTGCCTTGTTTTGCTTGATCGATAAGGCTTTCAATAAAGCGATCGAAGGCTCTGTCTCACTGAGGCAGGGCTTTTTTAATATGGCTCCGGAAGAAGAACTGGTCAGCCGGGAAAGGGGGCAGAGTCATGCATTGCCATACAACGTAGGCAAGATCAGAGATTTTGCAAGATAGCCTGTAAGAGGATGTTTAGAAATACGGAAGAGGTTGCAAAAGACTCAGGCTAGCTTGCGTAACATCAATCGAATCATCGCAAGGTAGATGAAGGTTTCTGAGGAGGCAGGTAAACGTTCGTAA
>NZ_JAMPKZ010000010.1:0-186285 GCF_039962215.1 Leptolyngbya sp. ST-U4 | reverse complement strand
CTCCCATTACTGGTTGAATATTCTGAGGCGGACATCTGCCTGAACACTGGCAGGGAAAGACTTTTAGGAATCCTTCCAACTCCCCCGAACGACTTCGAGTCGCGCGTATAACTCTGAATTAGACGGAATTAATTCGGGCTATCTACCCTATAGAGGCAATTAGCCTGAATCAATTCTGTCTAATCCCCCAAATCGGACATTAGCCCGACGAATTTTCCGTATAATACCCCTGATTTTGGGTATTAGCCCGAATTCTTCAGCGTTTCTTCGGTCTGTTTTCGCCTTGAATTCTGCCTAAAATCCCAGAAACGGAATTAGACGGAATCCAGGGTGTTGGCATGGAACAACGACCTCGAAAATTATTAGACCAAGTCCGTAATGTTATTCACATGAAGCACTACTCCTACCGGACTGAGGAGAGCGACGTGGTTTGGATTCGACGGTTTATCCTATTTCATAACAAACGCCACCCGATCGAAATGGGAACAGCAGAAATTGGGCAATTTCTTAGCGATCGGGCAATTCAGGCACAGGGGTTGCTATCTTGGCTCGAACCCAGGCATTGAGTGCTTAATCGTCTGCAGGTGCGGATTGAACAGAATCATACTGCTGACAAAAATCCTCGATCGCCTTCACGAAGCGGGGTCCGTAATGGGTCAACTTATGGGTTCCCACGCCAGAGATTTGAGCGAAGTCGGTGAGCGATTGGGGCTGGGATTGTGCCATCAGGCGCAGGCTGGAATCAGGAAAGACCACGTAGGGCGGAACAGATTGCTCGTCGGCGATTTGTTTGCGGAGGGCACGCAGGTGTTCAAAGAGCTGCTCTGCTTTGAGACGTTTCGGTGAGTCGGGACGATCGCCTTCGTCAGTTCGCTTAGGAATCGCCACAAAAACCGATCGCTGCTTGCGAAGGACTTCCCAGCTTTGCGGGTTGAGCTTGAGAACAGAGTAGCCGTCGCTGGTTTCACTCACTAAGCCCTGATGCAGGAGCGATCGTCCGAGTATTCTCCAGGCGTCTGTGCTGCGGTTTTTGCCAATGCCGTAGGTGGAAAGCTGGTCGTGCTGGTTTTGCAAAATGCGCTTATCTTTGGAGCCGCGTAGCACATCAATAATATAGGTTATGCCGAATCTTTCCTGGCATCGCGCCACGCAGGAGAGAAACTTTTGCGCCTCGATCGTCCAGTCTTCGAGCGGTTTGGGCTGAAGGCAGTTATCGCAGTTGCGGCAATTTCCTTCAAAGCGTTCGCCAAAATAGCTGAGCTGAATGCGGCGGCGGCAGTCGGTTCCTTCGGCATAGTCCACCACCTGACGAAGCTGCTGACGGGCGATTTGCTGCTCGTTGGGGTCAGGCTTCTGGTCGATCAAATAATCGATCGTCTTTAAGTCGCCGTAGCTAAAGAAAAGAATGCAGTGGGCAGGTTCTCCATCTCGTCCGGCGCGTCCCGATTCCTGGTAATAGCCTTCCAGATTGCGGGGCAGATCATAGTGAATCACAAACCGCACATCCGGCTTATTAATGCCCATGCCAAATGCGATCGTCGCGACCATAATTCGCACATCGTCCCGGATAAAGCGGGTTTGATTCGTGGCGCGATCGGTGTCCGGCATCCCGGCGTGATAGGCAAGGGCAGCAATGCCGTCCTGCTGAAGGCGATAGGTGAGTTCGTCTACTTTTTTGCGGCTGAGGCAGTAGATAATGCCCGACCCAGAATTTTGGCGCACGAGCTGCAATAGTTCGGCGTAGGCGTTTTTCTGCTTGGAGCGAATCTCGTAGCTCAGGTTTTGCCGATTAAAGCTAGCGATATGGACGATCGGCTGCCGCAAATCAAGCTGCTCGATAATATCTTGCCGGACACGCTCAGTTGCCGTTGCCGTCAATGCCAGCATGGAAACTTCGGGAAACTGCGATCGCACCGAAACAAGCTGACGATACTCCGGGCGAAAGTCATGTCCCCACTCGGAAACGCAGTGAGCTTCGTCGATTGCAAATCCAGCAATGCCGATCGTGCTGTGAATTTGATCAAGAAAGAGAAGAAACTGTTCACTCAGCAATCGTTCGGGAGCCACATAAAGCAGTTTCGTTTCGCCCCGCAAAATTTGGGCTGCCCGCGATCGGACTTCCAGGGGACTGACAGTGCTGTTAAGAAACGTTGCGCCGATCCCGTTATCGCAGAGGGACTGCACCTGATCCTGCATCAGCGCAATCAGGGGCGAAACCACGATCGTCACCCCCGGTTTGAGCAGAGCCGGAAGCTGAAAACAAAGCGATTTACCGCCCCCCGTCGGCATCACGACCAGCAAATCCTGCCCTTCCAGCACCGCCTCGATCACATCCCGCTGTCCCGGACGGAAGCGATCGTAGCCAAAGAAATGCTTGAGTGCCTGTTCCAAGGAAGAGAATTCAGCCGGAGTCGGGGAGAGCGCAGCCGTCATGCTAGGAGCAGATGTACTAAACGGATTCCCCCTAGTTTAGGGGGTTTGGCGAATTCTGCCAATACGAGGTTTGGGGGATGGGGAGAGAGAGTAAATGGGTGAAGAGGGAAATAAGATAGGAGGGTGGGCGGGGGAGCCGTGTTTTAACCCAGGGAGCCAAAGCCGACCGCAAGCGCATCAAATTGACGATCGCGATCGTGGGGAGTTTCAAAGTCAATAATTGGTCCTTTTGGAACGATGCCGCTGGGATTGACCTTGGGGTGGCTGCGATAGTAGTGCTGCTTGATGTGGTCGAGGTTGCAGGTTTCTTTCACGCCGGGATGCTGGTAGATGTCGCGCACATAGCCCCAGAGATTGGGGTAGTCTACAATGCGGCGCAGGTTGCACTTGAAATGCACATAGTAAACCGGATCAAAGCGCAGCAGGGTCGTGAACAGACAAACATCTGCCTCTGTGAGGCGATTACCGCAGAGGTAACGCTGGCGACCAAGCAGGTCTTCGTAATAGTTCAGCGCGTCAAACAGTTCAGTGACGGCTTCGTCGTAGGCTTCCTGAGTGGTAGCGAATCCTGAGCGATAGACGCCATTGTTGATTGGTTGATAGATCGCGTCGATCGTCTCATCAATTTCAGTATGCAGATCTGCTGGGTAGAGATCGATCGGGCTATTGGTGACTTCGTTAAATTCGGTGTCGAGCATCCGAATGATATCGCGAGATTCATTGTTGACGATCGTGCCTGTCTGCTTATCCCAGAGCACAGGAACGGTGACTCGTCCGGTATATTGGGAATCGACTTTGGTGTACACCTCCCAGAGATAGCGGGCATGATTGATCGAATCAGGAATCACGCCGGGCGCGTCGGTAAATTCCCAGCTATTCTCGCCCATCACAGGATTGACGATCGACACGGAGATTGCGTTCGTTAATCCCTTCAGTTCGCGGACGATCAGCGTTCGCTGTGCCCAGGGACAAGCCAGGGAAACGTAGAGGTGATAGCGTCCTGACTCAGCTTTAAAGCCGCTCGATCCGTCTGCGGTGATTCGATCGCGAAAGGTCGTATCTGGGCGCATGAACCGTCCCTTTTTATCTTCTTGCTCGCGCTCTGAAACCCATTTGCCGTCAATCAGCATTCCCAGTCCCATCTTGCCTTTCTCCCGATCGCTTATTTCTTCTACCTTAAAACGTTCGCTAGTAGCCGCTCCCAACCTTTTAAGATAAATCTACTAATTGGAAGATTTTTTTGCATAAAACCGCTTAAACCATCTGCCGCTTTGAAATGCCTGTGATAGAATTCCGGCAAAGTATTTGGGGTTTGAAAAATCATGAATAAAGGCGAATTAGTGGATAAAGTTGCAGAGAAAGCGGATGTTACCAAAAAGCAAGCAGATGCAATTCTGTCTGCGGTTTTGGAAGTAATCATGGAAGCGGTTTCCGAAGAGGAGAAAGTTACGCTGGTCGGGTTTGGTTCTTTCGAAGCGCGGAAGCGTCAGGCAAGAGAAGGACGCAATCCCAAAACAGGCGAAGCCATGACCATTCCAGAGACAACTGTGCCTGTGTTTTCTGCCGGAAAATTGTTTCGTGACAAGCTGGGAGGCGAATAAACGCGGATTCGTGCTGAGCGTGGGTGATTTGAAGCTCACGCTTTTTGCCTTGCCTGGGCTAATCAGCCAATAAAAAACCTCCAGTTTTGGAGGTTAAACTCTGCCACAAGCAGATGAGTTAGCATCACGAGAATTAATGTAAGCCCTGAGTGTGACAGACGTATGACGACGGTATCGCGAACGTTTCTCAGTTGTTGACTGGATTACTTTGTAAGAATATGACGCTGTCGAACACGCTCTCGGAGCAACGGCTTTGCCTCGACCCTTGCTTGGGTTAAACCGATCGCCCCACCCCTGGAATCAGGTTTCGTCACTGGAATACAGCCCGGAATGCAGTACAGTGAGGATTGCTTAACGTTTTAACAGTTCAATACGAGGCTGGAAACGGTATGTCAGTTGTTGCATTTGTGAATCAGAAAGGGGGCTGTGCAAAATCCACCACCTCAGTTCATTTTGCCTACTGGCTCTTTCACCAGCAGCGTAAAGTGATGCTGATTGATGCAGACGCACAGCGATCGAGTTCGATCTGGCTGGAAACGCTGGAAGATCCGATTCCGTTTCAGGTGATTCAAACCGCCGATGAGCTGCTGGCGCGAATTCCTGAGTATGCCGATCGCTATGATTACATTGTCGTGGATGGTCCTGCCGGATTGTCGGATGCGACCAGGAGCATTGTCTTGACGGCGGATTTGGCGGTGATTCCCTGTCAGCCAACAGGCGTTGATTTACGATCGGCTTCGGATGCGATCGAGCTAATTCGTCAGGCACAGGCAGTGCGAAACGGGTTGCCCCAGGCGGCGGTCTTTGTGTCGCGGGCAGTCAAAGGAACCCGGCTTAAAGATGAAGCAATGGCAGTTTTGAACAATATCGGGGTTCCGATTCTGAACACGGTGATTCACCAGCGACAAACGGTTGCCGATACCTTTGGTCAGGCAGCAACGGTTTGGGAACTGCTGGGTAAAGCCTCGGTTGAAGCTGCCGAAGAGTTCGATCGCCTGTTTCGCGAAATGATGACACTGTTGCCGCGATCGTCTAAAAATGTGGTGACTCCTAAATAGGCTGTTCTAAGTAAGCTGTTTTATAAGTTCTACAAGCTGTTCTAAAAGCTGTCTCACAATAAACCGATGGCAGACCTGACCCGACAGCAGCTCATTCTGGCACTGGTGGCAATTCCTCACTCGGCAAACCTGGCAGGGGTAGATCTCTCAGACCTCACATTGGCGGGACTCTGCTTGAGCAAAGCCAATCTCTGCCGCGCGAATCTCCAGTTTACCGATCTGCAGGAGGCGGATCTCAGCAGGGCATCTCTGATTAAGGCTCAAATCTCGCAAGCCATCCTGCGCGATGCCAACCTGAATGAGGCAGACTTGACGGAGGTCAATCTAGAATATGCCGACCTGACCAATGCCCTGCTGCAAGGTGCCTGCTTGATGTCTGCAAAGATGCAGAACGCTGTTTTGGCAAAGGTCAACCTGGAACGATCGATTCTGTTGGGCGCCATTCTAGACGAAGCCGACTTACAAAATGCCAATCTAAACTACTGCAATTTGCAGGGTGCAAGTTTACGCAATGCCAATCTGCGGGGAGCTAGCCTGGTGAACGCGAACCTGAACGGAGCCGACCTGAGCGGCGCATATCTGGAAAACGCTGACCTCACCCAGGTGGATCTGAGCGATGTCATCCTTGAAGATGTTCACTTTGAGGGCGCAATTTTCCGATAAGCGGTGGGGGAATGAGGGGCAGTTCAGGTTGCTAAGCTCAATATCAGCCCAAAACTACACCCGATCGCCCGGGTAGCTCCAGTGTCAGCGTTTCGCCTACCCAGTGCGCTTCGCCTAATCCATACAGCAGTTCGGCAGGATGGCGAGATAACTGGCTGCCAATTCCCTCCAGGCTGAGTTTTTCAGGGGAAGTTCCTGTATTCACCGCCACGATCAGCACCTCGCCACTACCAATTCGGGCAAAGGCATAGGTCATTCCTTCTGCGCCTAGAATTTGATAGTTTCCTGTACGGAGAGCAGGGTGAGCATGACGCAGGGCGATGAGCTGACGATGGCAGGTGAGCAGAGCCAGGTTCCAGTTTGCCTCCAGCGGGAAGCCGCGCCGCGAATCGGGGTCGAGTCCGCCCGGTAGCCCCACTTCGTCACCGTAGTAGATGCTGGGCGCACCAGGAAAGGTCATGAGCAGTAGAGTTGCTAGCTGTACGCTGTCTTCGTCGCCGCTTGCCATGCTGAGCAGCCTCGCCGTATCGTGACTTGCCAGCAGATTAAGCTGCGCGAGCTGAATTTCCCACGGATAAAGCTTCAGCAATCGCTGCATTTTTGCCGCATACTGAGCCGCATCGATCGCCGGAAAGGGTTCATAGTCCCGGTCTTTTGCCATTTCGGGCAAAACGCGATCTCCTGCGACAAACGCGATCGTCGGCCCGGTAAACAGGTAGTTCATCACACCGTCAAACTGCGTGCCGTCGAGCCACTGCCGCGAATCTCCCCAGACTTCGCCCACAATGTAGGCTTCAGGATTGATTGCTTTGATGCGATCGCGAAACTCCTGCCAAAAGCCCGGTTCTTGAATGCAAAAGGGCACATCTAGCCGCCAGCCGTCGATGCCCGATCGCACCCAGTATTCGCCAATTTCCATAATGTATTCGCGCACCTGCGGATTGGCGTGATTAAACTCTGGCAACGCCCGATTGCCCGCCCAGCCCACGTAGTTTGCCGAATGCTCTCCGTTATAGGGCGACAGGGGCCAGTCCTGAATTTTGAACCAGTTCAGCCAGGGCGAATGGGGTCCGTTTTCCAGGATGTCGTGAAAGAAGAAAAAGCCGCGACTGGCATGGTTAAACACCCCATCCAGCACCACTTTAATGCCGCGATTGTGAGCCGCCTCCAGCATTTGAAAAAAAGCCGGATTGCCACCCAAAATTGGATCGACCTGATAGTAATCGTGGGTGTGATAGCGGTGATTACTGGCGGATTGGAAGATCGGCGTGAAGTAAATTGCCGTCACTCCTAGTCCTTGTAGATAGTCAAGCTGGTTTGTCACCCCCCACAGATTACCACCCTTATAGCCTTGCAGCGACGGCGGCGACTCCCATCCCTCAAACTGAATATCAACCAGGTCGGGATTATCGGGTCTGGCTCCTCGCGCAAAGCGATCGGGGAAAATCTGATAAAAAACTGCGTGCTTCACCCAGTCGGGAGTCTTCACAGGGGGTTTGCCGTCCATTCTTGCTGCTCCGTCCGCCTTTTTTGCCTAAGCTAGCGGCATTTCCGCTGCCTGACCACAGCCTTTTTGTAGATAAAAAGGACGACGCGAAGCAGTTCCTCCCTATGAGGGAATCGAGCCAGGCACTACGACGACGTGTTCCGGGAGAATAATATGGCGGTTACTGTCCACGATGAGCCAGCCTTCTTCTTGCAGTTGACTGAGGAGCCGCGTGACCGTCACTCGCGTTGTGCCGATCGCATTTGCAAGCTGTTGATGGGTTAATCGCACCGTGAGCCGTGTTCCTTCCGGGACGGGTTGCCCCACTTCCTGCTTCAGCAAAATCAACAAATGCCGCAGCCGCTCCTCGACTCGCCGATAGCCTACCATCGAGAGAATCGCTTCTGTCTGCTGCAATCGTCGCGCCAGATGGCGAAAGATACCCTGTGCCAGAGCAGGAGACTGCTCAACCTCAGACCAGCGCAGGCGCATGATATCGACATCAGTCAGGGCAGCGGCTTGATAGGGACGAATAATGGCTAAAGGCAAGCCAAAAGGCATCGACGGGCAAGCCAGACCCAGCAGTGCTTCTTCGCCCGTGTCATAAAGGGTTCCAAGCTGCACTACGCCCCGACAAACCACCAGGATTTCATCGGGCTGCATCCGAATGGGCTGTCCGCTGCGGTAGGGCTGTAAGCTGCGCCCCCGGTAAACCTCTTCGAGAAGCTGGCGCAAATCGGGCAGAGGCGTAATTTCGAGGGCGGTGGAGGCTTGAAACATAGTAGTTACGGCGTAACATCTAAGCACAAGCCTAGAGGGACAGCCTCAAGAGGAGGTAATCCCCAGATTAGCAATTCACCATATTTAGATTGAGAAAAGGTTAAGCTTTTGTCGGGTCGCGATCGAGCAACTCACAAGTCAAACGACTCTGAGTTCTGCGGCTTGTTTGCAGTGCAATTTTTCGCTTTGTAGCCTTATTAAATCAGAATTAGAGCAATCTGGATGTATTGCAGTTATCACAGGAGCAATACCGGAGTGAAACAGGCTCAAACTCAGCATCGTTTGTTAAGGCGAATGTCCTGCCTGCCTTGCCTACTTTTGTATTGTGGGTGACATGCCTGGAGAAGGGGCTTGATTGCCGCGATCGTTCACGAATCCCAAATACCCTAGAAAGAGCATTACGCTGAGCAGAGCAAAAATCTGGAGGGATTTTTCGACCTTAATGAAGCTGCTGAGAAACTTGTCCATTGGAATCCTTTCAGCCTTGTTGCGATCGCATGATCTGACATCACAACCTCGCTCAGCCTATGTTTTCGCAAAAGCTGCTGCGCTGTAAACTTTGTGGTGTGAACCTACGCTCATTCTAAACATAGGCATCATTGCAAGATTTTCAAAAAGCACGCCAATTTTGAGGAGTGAATCCTGGGAAACGAATCCTAGAGCTTTTTCGTCATAAACACGCTGTTGGGGTCGTCGATGTAATCAGCGAAGGGGCCTCGGTACTCAAACCCATATCGGGTGTACAAGGATCGGGCTGGAGCAAACTCAGGAAAAGACCCCGTTTCTAGATTCAGGCGATCGTAGCCACGCCGTTTAGCTTCCTGGATGAGGTGTTCCAGAATTTTAGAGGCGACCCCTTTGCGACGATGAATGTTGGCAGTTCGCATTGATTTAATTTCACCGCTCCTTGGATCTAGCTCTTTCAGTGCCCCGCACCCCAGCAGTTCATTGCCCTCCCAGGCTGCCCAGAAGGTAATGTCGGGCGATCGCAATGCTTCTAAATCCAGTGCATGAACGCTTTCAGGCGGCGTAATCTCATACATATTTTCGAGATGTTCCCGTAGCAAGTCAGCGATCGCTTTCCCGGTCAGGTCATCTTCACGAATTTCCAACTGCCTAATTTCCTGCTTTTTTGAAGGTTCTGCTAAAGAAGGGACTGACAAAATTCCGCGTTTGGAGGGACGTTTGGTGAGCCGATCGCAGACTGTCTATGAAAAACCTAGAAAAACCTACCGAAGACAGCGAATTGCCTCTAGCATTCCCCGCGCTTTGTTTAGCGTCTCCTCGTATTCTTTTTCTGGCTCTGAATCTGCGACCATTCCTGCACCTGCCTGCACCGTCACCCGATGCCCACCTTCTGGCTGACTGCGAACCACCATTGTACGAATCGCGATCGCTGTATTGAGCTGCCCCTCGAAATCATAGTAGCCGTATGCACCGGAATACACACCCCGCCGACAGGGTTCCAGATCGTGGATAATTTCCATTGCGCGAATTTTGGGCGCACCACTCACCGTTCCTGCGGGGAAACAGGCTTTGAGTAGTTCCCATGCGGTCTTGCCAGGAGCGAGCCTGCCCAGGACATTGCTGACAATGTGCATCACGTGGGAATAGCGTTCGATCAGCATCAGTTCATCCACGCTCACCGTGCCACTGGCACACACTCGCCCCAGATCATTCCGTCCCAGATCCACCAGCATGACGTGTTCCGCAATTTCCTTCGGGTCTTGCAGCAAATCGTCTGCTAGAGCAGTATCTTCTGCCGTGGTTTTGCCTCTGGGTCGAGTTCCGGCGATCGGGCGAACAGTTGCCACCATTGCCGCCGTCCCGTTGGTTGGCTCAGTGGTGGGATCAATCGACGAATCCCGCTCTGCCTTCACCATCACTTCTGGGCTGGAACCGATAATCTGCCAGTCCTGGAAATGGAAATAGGCCATGTAGGGCGAAGGATTAATCAAACGCAGCGATCGATACAGCGAAAATGGATCGCCTGCGTAGTGAGCAGACAACTGCTGAGAAATCACGACCTGA
The DNA here is from genome assembly GCF_039962215.1 of Leptolyngbya sp. ST-U4. Classification (NCBI taxonomy): domain Bacteria; kingdom Bacillati; phylum Cyanobacteriota; class Cyanophyceae; order Leptolyngbyales; family Leptolyngbyaceae; genus Leptolyngbya; species Leptolyngbya sp. ST-U4. The sequence goes on along the minus strand of NZ_JAMPKZ010000010.1, from coordinate 176,233 downwards.
AAAATATCGCCCGCGCGAATGTGGTTCTTTGCCTGCTCAACGCTGTTACAGAACTGCTCCTTAGTGAAATTACTGCTGTAGTCGAGCGGAGCCTGATTGGATGCCGCTCCACCAGGGGCAGATCTCGCCTGGGGCGAAGTCCACTGCAAAATCGTATCCCGCTTACTCAGGGGCAACTGAAGCTTTTCCACAAGTTGAGACACTCGATCGCACGCCTTTTGATAGGCCTGTTTCAGATCCGTTTGAGGATCGCGCAGATCTGCATAGGCGATCGCCCAGATCTTGCGCTGCACCTGATCAAAAATCAGCAAATGGTCGATCTGCATCCAGAGTCCGTCTGGCAAATCACCTTCCTGAGGCGGATACACCGGAACACGCGGCTCGATCCAGTGAATCAGCTCATAGCCCCAAAAGCCAAATAGCCCCCCAATTCCCGGCGGCAACTGCGGCAGCGTCACCGGCTGGTAAGGTTCCAGACAGGAAGACAGAGCAGCAAAGGGGTCGCCCTTAAAATCGCGGATTGACCCATCCCGGTAAGTTTGGGTCGTTTGATTGCCCCTTGCCTCCAGAATCCAGAGCGGATCACAGCCCAACAAGCTATATCGCCCGATGCGATCGCCCCCCTCTACCGACTCTAGTAAAAAGCTGTAGGGTTGTCCGGCGCAGACTTTGTACCAGGCAGAAACCGGAGTATCCAGATCGGCGACCCATTCCTGATACACAGGAACAAAGTTGCCCTGCTGAGCCAGCGCAGCGAATTGCTCAAAATCTGGAAACGTCATGCCCCTATCCGTGAATCGACGAAAGTGCCTTATAGTCTATCATTCCTGTTGCCTATTCCTGGTTCACTCCGTTGTTTCACCCGATCGCAGGATGAAAGATCATTTAAACATCAGGGAATATTAATAATCAGAGCAAGATCACTGCCACAACCTGTTAAATTCGTTTACACTATCAGAGGGCAGGATCAAGAGATCTTAAAGTAGGTTTCTATCTTCCGCCTCAACCCATGGATAGATTAGCCTAAGTCGATTAGGCTAAGAATAGGGTAAGACTCGTAGCAACACAAACTGCCAAGGTAAAAATAGCTTTAAGGAGAGTTTAAGCTGGTTGGGTTAAGGGCATATTCTTTACTGTCATGTGTTGCAGTAAGCAGTTGATTCTTAACTAAGCAAGCAGCATTTTGAGAAACATTTTGCCGGAAATAGCAGGTCTTATCCTGTAGCCTATGAGAGAGATAGCTTCAGAGTTCAAAGCAAGTTCTCAACAGAGTTTACTCGCTCCATCTCACTGCCTCACTGCGATTGCAGTACTCCTCAGAAATCGTTGCTTTGACTGCTCAACAAATTTCCTCTCTTGTTCTCCATTACAAAAAACACCAGCTTCACCAGGAGACATCACTCAATGAAGGATTTCGTTCTCAACGCACCGAATGAAAATCGCTACACCTACTTCGTGGCGTACTACGGTAAAGAGTTCCAAAAGCAGACAGCTGTTCTCAACATCCAGCACGACTTTACCGACTCTGTTCAAGACCTCCACGTCAAAATCCGTTCCCGCATTGCTGACCTGCTCGGCAACGACACCCCCTCCTGCTACCACATCCTGGCACTGGCAACTCCTCAAGCCATTCCGGTGTAGGGCGATCGATAACCGAATTTAATCACTGAATTAGTTTAAAGAGGCATTGAGTTCTAAAAAAAGACTCAGTGCCTTTTTACGATTTTCAAGTCTGAGAAAGCTCGGCTTGTAATCCAATGAAATTCTTTCAGCGATCGATTAAATCTGCAAACTAGTTGATACTTTGCATCAAAAAAGCTGAATCGCAACTGGGAGAGTTAGCAGGAAAAGCAACAGTGGCGAATATTGTTTTGGGAATGCCTGGTCGGCGAGAGACTATGGCTGTATTTGATACTTAAGATTGGAACATTACGAATTTAAACATTACAAATTTATGTCATGTTTACATCATGAGAATGTTTATGAAGATTGAATCAACTTAAGACAGGCTGAAATCAGTGAATTTGCGGAACTGGTACTCTTTGCTTATGGGAAAAAATCGTAGCGTTTGCTACGCCGAGTGCAGTTTTATCAGAGCATTTTTCCTTAATTAATCTCTTTAGCAATGAAGTTTTGATGCTCTCTAAGCATCATTGGAGCTTTCACGGATATTGCCTTGGCACATCTTCCTGAAGCTTCGGATATCGCTTATGGCGTTGAAACCAGTATCTATTGCAGTTCGATCCGCCACAGTTTTGTTCTCTCTGTTCTTCCTGCTTGATATAGCCTCCACTCTTTGAGAATCGCCACAGTTTTGTTCTCTCTGTTCTTCCTGCTTGATATAGTCTCCACTCTTTAAGAATTGTGTCCAGTGAGAATTGTGTCCAGAATGATGTGACGCAGTTCTAAAGTTGCCTTTCCCTGATAGTTCTCTATTCGTTTCATAAACTATTGGTTGAAGGAAAATAATGGTTATTAATCTACAAACTTCTTCTGAATTGCAAGTCCGTGATCTAGCAATTTTCGGGGGTTCTCCAACCTTCAAAGAAAAGCTGCATGTCGGTCGTCCCAATATTGGCAGTCGCGATCGATTGATGACTCGAATTAACGACATTCTCGATCGCAAATGGCTGTCAAACAACGGTCAATATGTGCAGGAGTTTGAGCAGCAACTTGCAGCGTTTACAGGGGCAAAGCACTGTATTGCAACGTGCAACGGTACAGTCGCATTAGAAATCATGATCCGCGCACTGGAGCTCAAAGGCGAGGTCATTGTGCCCTCTTTCACTTTTGTTGCGACACCCCATGCGCTGCAATGGCAGGAGATTACTCCCGTTTTCTGTGATGTTGATCCACAAACCCACAACATTGATCCCAACCAGATCGATCGCCTGATTACTCCTCGAACGACAGGCATCCTGGGGGTTCATGTTTGGGGGCGTCCTTGCCCGATCGAAGCCCTCACTGAGATCGCTCAGCGTCACGATCTGAAGCTGGCTTTTGATGCTTCCCATGCGCTGGGGTGTTCATATCAAGGCACGATGATCGGCAATTTTGGTGAAGCCGAAGTGTTCAGCTTCCATGCCACTAAGTTCCTCAATACCTTTGAAGGAGGTGCAGTCGTCACCAACAACGACCAGCTTGCCAAGAAGATTCGTCTGATGAAGAATTTTGGGTTTGGTGCAGGTTACGACAACGTGACCTACATTGGCACCAATGGCAAGATGAACGAGCTATCTGCAGCGATGGGCGTTACAGGTCTCGAAAGCATCCGTGAATTCATCGAGGTCAACTATAAAAACTATCAGCAGTACAAGGTCAACCTTGAGAACCTTCCGGGAATTCAACTTATTGCTTATGACAGTGCTGAAAAGAACAACTATCAGTACGTTGTCGTTGAAGTGGATGAACAGGAAGCAGGCATTAGCCGTGATCAAATCGTGCAAATTCTACACGCCGAAAACGTGCTGGCTCGTCGCTATTTCTATCCGGGATGTCATCAAATGGAACCCTATCGTTCCTACTTCCCCAATGCCGGACTGCTGCTGCCCAAAACTGAGAAATTAACCCAAAAGGTCTTTTCCTTACCCACTGGAACCGCAATGAAATTTCACGACATCGACCAGATCTGCCAAATTATTCGCTTAGCGGTTTATGAAAGCCAGAGAATCCAAAGGCTGATGTCAGGAAAACTGCTCAACCCTTAACCGTTTTCCTGTTTCCGCCGCGTTTCCTCCAGTCAACATTCATCTCCAAAACTCCAATGCACTCCAACCGATTACGAGTTTTGCTGCTCGCTGATGATTGCAATCCTGAATGGCACTCTTTACCCGCCTTAGCCTACACCTATGCGTGTTCTCTGGCAGAATACGCGGATGTCGTCATGGTGACTCAGATCCGAAATCAGCCCAACATTGAGAAGGTGGGAATGGGCAAAGCAGAAGTGGTCTATATCGACACTGAGCGGCTTGCTGCCCCCCTCTACAAACTGGCATCGTTTCTGAGTGGCAATCCTAATACGGCGATGACCTTGAAGGTTGCCTTCAGCTATCCCAGCTACCTGGCTTTTGAATGGGCAGTTTGGCAAAGATTTCGGGATGAACTCAATCATGGACAGTTTGATCTAGTTCATCGTCTCAGTCCTATGTCTCCGACGATTCCCAGCCCGATCGCCCAATGGATCTCAGTTCCGTTTGTGATTGGGCCTTTGAACGGCGGCTTGCCCTGGCCCACTCAGTTCAAAGAAGAGATGCACCGGGAAAAAGAATGGATGAACTATGTGCGTCAAGCGCATCGCTGGCTTCCTTTTTATCGATCGACCTATGCTAATGCCGCAGCGATTCTAGCCGCCTACGACCATACGGTTGCGCAAGTCCCGGATAATGCAAAAGCCAGAACTTTTAATTTTCCCGAAGGAGGGGTTGACCCAGAAGCCTTTCCGCTTCCGACCCGGCAAAAAAACGATCGCATGACGATTCTGTTTGTCGGCAGGCTGGTTCCCTTTAAGCTACCGGAAGTCGTGGTTCGCAGTTTTGTGGCTAGCCCGATTTTGCAACAGCACAAGCTTGTGATTGTGGGAGATGGACCCGAACTCCCTCGGCTGCAACAAATGGTCGAACAAGCGAATTTATCCGAATGCGTTGAGTTTACCGGAACCATTTCTCAGGCACAGGTCGGAGAGCTAATGCGCCAGTCTGACATTTTTGCTTTTCCCTCGATTCGTGAGCAGGGTGGAGGCGTGCTGACTTTAGCAGCGATGTCAGGCATGACCTGTGTGGTGGTGGATTACGGTGGTCCTGCAAAACGAGTGCAGGCAGGCTGTGGCGTAAAAGTTCCGTTAGGCGATCTAAGCCAAATTACTCAGAGCTTTACTCAGGAACTAGAGAAATTGGTTCAAGATCCAGAGCGAGTAATCGGAATGGGAATTGCCGCTCGCCGTTTTACCTGTGCCCACTACTCCTGGGATGTGAAGGCAAGAAAAACGATCGAAATCTACGAGTGGGTACTGGGACGCCGCCAAGTAAAACCAGATTTCTGGGAAGAGTCACCCCTTTCAACCGTAGTCTAAAAGCAGGCATTGCCAAATCGCAGAACCCGCAGACAGCGTAGGACGTATTCGCGCGGCGTAACGCATCAACGGCAGAGAATAACGCATCAGGTCGATTACTTCTGAGGGGGAAGTGTTCCTTACTGCTTGACCTCTACCCATCTGATATCCATTATCCATCTGAGCAAATCCTCAGCCCCGATTTCTTCCTGCACCGTAATGCAAAAAAGGGCGAACCGAGATTCGCCCCATTCAACGTTACGAAGACAGGAGAGATCTCCTAACCATGACCATTACTATTGCCTGAGCCATTTCCCGATTTAGAAACGAGCCGCTCAGCCACTTTTTCGGGAACTTCCTGCAAGTGGTCAAACTGCCAGCGGAATGAGCCAATGCCCATGGTAAGCGATCGCAGTTCCACGATCAGGTTTTGCATTTCTGCCTGGGGAATGTGCGCCTGCACTTCGTCCCAGCCGTTCCAGTTGGGTTTCGCTTCGTAGCCCAGAACTTGGCCGCGCCGACCGTTGATCAGCCGCAGCACGTTTGCCGTAAAGGTATTGGGAACCGAAATCCTGACGGCAAGGATTGGCTCCAGCAGGCTTGGTTCACATTTCATCATGCCTTCCTGCATTGCCAGACGTGCGGCTTGCTTAAAGGCTTGCTCGGAACTGTCTACCGCGTGATAGGAGCCATTGATCAGCGTGACTGCCACATCCACCACCGGGAAACCTAGCGGACCGTGGCTGAGGAATTCGCGCACGCCCATCTCAACGCCCGGAATGTATTGACGCGGAACCACACCGCCCACGATCTTTTCATCGAAGTTAAAGCCTGTGCCGCGTGGAAGTGGCTTGATATCGATATAAACATCGCCAAACTGCCCGTGTCCGCCTGATTGTCGTTTGTAACGTCCGTGGATATTATTTGCGACTTTGCGAATCGTTTCCTTGTAGGGAATCTGGGGCAGGTGGGTGGTCATGGGCAGACCATATTTCCGACGCAGGCGATCGAGCGCGACCTGAAGGTGAATTTCGCCCTGTCCCCACAAAATCACTTCATGGGTATCGCCGTGCTGTTCCCAGTGGAGCGATCGATCTTCTTCTAGCAATTTCGTCAGGGCAGAACTGAGCTTCACTTCGTCGCTGCGTTTTTCAGAGACAATTGCCAGGGCATAAACGGGTTCGAGGCGATCGGCAATGGGGAGGGGCTTGACGCTGGCATCAGTGCTAAGGGTGTCTCCGGTCTTGATGCCTTCCATGCGTCCCAGAGCGACGATCGATCCAGCGGGAGCTTCCTGTAGCGTTTGCTGCTGCTGTCCGGTGAGGCGATAAATGCCGCCTACGCGCACCCCGTTGAGAGCGATGCCGTCTGTAATCTTGCCCTGCCAAACTCGGACGAGCGAGAGTTTGCCGCCTTGAGCAGTGCAGTAGGTTTTGAGTACCTGGGCGATCGGGTTTTTCGCGTTGAGCTGCAAGCCACGCCGTTCTGCTGTGGTATCGGGTTCAGGGGCTTCGCGCAGCAGGGTTTCCAGCAAAGGACGCACACCAAAATCCTGTTCGGCAATGCCCACCAGCACGGGCACGATCAGATCTGCGCCTAGCTCCATCTTCAGATCCTTGAGGATCTCTTCCTGCGGGGGTTCGATGTCTTCGAGCAGTTCTTCCAGGAGGTGATCGTCAAAGTCTGCCAGCGTTTCCAGCATTTCGGCGTGAGCCGCGTGTTCTTGTTCTCTCAAGTCTTCCGGCAGCGGAATCGGGTCAGCCGGTGCACCGGGATGATATTGGTACGCTTGCTCAGTAATTAAATCGATAAATCCAGTGATCGTTTCTCCCTGCCCGATCGGGTATTGATGCGGAACCAGTGGACGGCTCGAAACGGATTTGAGTGCCTGCAAAATGTCAGCAAAACTCGCATGGGCGCGATCCATTTTATTGACAAAAACCAGGTGAGGAATTTCCCAATCGTCTAGAAATTGAAACAGCGGAGCCAGTGTTAAAACGCGATTGCAGTCTGGTTCACACACTACGATTGCCGCATCGACTCCAATTAGCGCATCGTAGGTTTCCTGAGCAAATTCAACCGAACCGGGGCAATCAATAAACGTAAAAGAAATGCCGCCATATTCTGTGCTGGCAGCATTGGTTTCAACAGACATCTGGCGATCGCGGGCTTCTTGAGAAGCATCTCCAACGGTATTTTTATCTGCAATCCTGCCTTTACGCGACGTTGCGCCTGTCACCCACAAAAGGCTTTCCAGCAGAGAGGTTTTACCGCTAAGATACGGTCCCACGATCGCCACGTTTCGTGAGCCAGATAAAACTTTTTCGCTCATGATATTCATCCTTTTTTCAATTCGGAATGAACGGCAAAAGGGTAGCAGCCCATCCGTTATGCTGCTCATTGAAGAGATGGAGCGATCAGCATTCTGGAAAAGCAATCAGCCGTTGAAGAGGAATCGAAACGTGCAGATTTTGTAGGGGTGAAAAGGAGCTGATGGCGAACAGTGGAATGCTAAAAGCTAACCGTTAAAAGTTAATCCCAATTACCTTAGTTTTAGATTACCTTGCGTATTCGCTGGATGCGATCGTCGGTTAGGAAAATTTATGACAATACGGTTTTGTTACGGTCATTTACACTCTGCAAAGTAATCCCTTGCAATTCGCTTTGTCAAAATAAAGAGATGGAGCGATTAGCCACCCTTCTGATTCCTGCTTCTCTCGCGTCGCTTAAATCCTCTCTTGATGAGACGATCGCCCGCCTCAAACAAACTACGCCGCCAATGGGCTATCACGTCAAACCGCCCAAAGGACGATCGGAGTCTCAGTTTGAGCGCGATCTTTGGCAATATTTCCCTGGCAAAATCCATACCGGGGTACAGATGCTGCGATCGGGCTACGATCAGCCTTATGTGCCCGATTTTGCCTATATTGATCCAGCGATAGGGCTGCATATCGACATTGAGATTGACGAACCCTACACCCGCGAACTTCAGCCCTTGCACTATTTCGGCTGTCCTAAAGATGCCATTCGCAATCAGGCATTTCTCGACTGGGGCTGGGTTGTGATTCGGTTCAGCGAGCGTCAGGCGGTCAAAGCTCCCGCAAGCTGCTGTAAGACGATCGCCAGCGTGATTGCCGAACTCACCGGAGACAGTTCTGTGATGAATGCTTTCCGTCAGGTTCCGACCCTAAAGCCCGATCGTCGCTGGACTGAAGCCGAAGCTCAGCAAATGGCGATTCAAGGCGATCGCGATGCCTATTTCAAACCTGCCAATGTCACTGAACTAAAACCCAAACGAAAGCGCAAAAAATCTCAGACGCAGGAAGCACGATTGATGCTCACCTCAGGCTTCACATTTTATTGTCCGGAGTGCGGTGAGGGTCCGATCCGCTGGCAGGGGCATTATGTTTGCTGTCCGAATTGCCTCTACGATGCGTTTGTGCTGTAGAGACATTTCATAATAGGGATACTGTTGTCTTTGTTCAGATTCTCATGCAGACTCGTGATTCGATCGCTCCCGCTTCCCTTAATTTAGACCTTCCGGCTCGAACTGCAACCGTGCGGCGCGTGACGGGCGAAACCGATGTGCAGGTTAGCCTCAATCTCGACGGCTCCGGGCAGTGCAACGCGAAAACGGGTGTGCCGTTTCTGGATCACATGCTGCATCAGATTGCCTCTCATGGGCTGATCGATCTGGACATCCAGGCAACAGGTGATCTGCACATTGACGATCACCATACCAATGAGGATGTTGGCATTACGCTGGGTCAAGCATTGCACAAGGCATTGGGCGATCGAAAAGGCATTGTCCGCTTTGGTCACTTTGTCGCGCCGCTCGATGAGGCTTTGATTCAGGTTGCGCTAGATTTTTCCGGTCGTCCTCACCTTAGCTATGGCTTAGAGATTCCGACTCAGCGGGTTGGAACCTATGATACGCAATTGGTGCGCGAGTTTTTTGTGGCGATCGTCAATCATGCTCAAATGACTCTGCATATTCGACAGCTCGACGGGATGAATTCGCACCACATTATCGAAGCGACGTTTAAGGCATTTGCGCGGGCAACCCGGATGGCGATCGAAGTAGACTCTCGGCGATCGAACCTGATTCCCAGCTCGAAGGGCGTGCTGTAGGCAAAAATAGGCATCGAAAAGAGGCATCGTTTAGCCTGAAGTCGATGTGAACTTAATATCTGAATACCTGTTCAGATGTTAGGATAAATACAGAATCTTATTTGAGGGAAAACTATGACGACCGTAACTCAAATGAAATGTGCTTGCGATTCCTGCCTGTGCGTTGTGTCGATCGAAGATGCAATCCAGAAAGATGGGAAGGCTTATTGCAGCGATGCTTGTGCGAATGGGCATCAGGGTGGACAAGCGGGCTGTGGTCATTCTGGCTGCGGCTGCTAAAATCAGTGCATTCAGCAAGGTTTCGTCTTGCTGACTAAGCGTTAAACTGACCTGTCGTTTTCCTCAAACGGCGACAAACCAAGCTTCAAAAAGGCAATTTCTTGTCCTGTGCGATCGTGTGACAGGCTATGGAGGTTGCCTTTTGCTATAGAAATAAAACTAAAAAATAGGGCAGGCAAGATGCCCACCCCACAAAAGCGATATTTCAAGCGCGATGAATCACGATCGAACCCTACAGCGAAGCCATCACTTCACGGGCAGCGGCTAGAGTGCGATCGATATCCTCATCGGTATGAGCCAGCGACGTAAATCCGGCTTCAAACTGAGACGGCGCGAGATAAATGCCCTGCTCCAGCATGCCGCGATGGAAGCGACCGAACTTGGTCAGGTCAGCCTTTTTCGCGTCTTCGTAGCTGTGAACGGGTCCCTCGGTGAAGAAGAAGCCGAACATTCCGCTGATTTGTCCACCGCAGGCAGCGTGTCCGGTTTCCTGGGCAATTTGCAGCAGACCGTCCGTTAGCTTTTTGGTGACGCGATCGAGATACTCGTAGGTTCCGGGACGCTTCAATAGCTCCAGCGTTTTGATACCTGCAGTCATTGCCAGCGGATTGCCGGAGAGCGTGCCTGCCTGATACATCGGACCTGCGGGAGCAACGAGCTGCATGATATCTTTGCGTCCACCATATGCGCCCACGGGCAGACCGCCGCCGATGACTTTGCCCATTGTGGTCAGGTCAGGGGTAACGCCAAATCGCTCTTGTGCGCCGCCGTAGGCAATGCGGAATCCGGTCATCACTTCGTCAAAGACGAGCAGTGCGCCGTGTTCTTTAGTGAGTTCGCGCAGCCCCTCCAGGAATCCAGCATCGGGAGGAATAAAGCCTGCGTTACCAACGATTGGCTCCAGGATTACGCCCGCGATTTCATTGGGATTTTCGGCAAAGAGGGCTTTGACAGCTTCCAGATCGTTGTAGGGCGCAGTCAGGGTGTTTGCAGTTGTGGATTTGGGTACGCCCGGAGAGTCAGGTAAGCCCAGGGTTGCGACGCCGGAACCTGCTTTTACCAAGAACATATCGGCGTGTCCGTGGTAGCAGCCCTCGAACTTGATCAGCTTCTCGCGTCCAGTAAATGCTCGCATCAGCCGCAGCACTGCCATACAAGCTTCTGTGCCGGAGTTGACGAAGCGTACCATTTCCACGCTGGGCACGGCATCGATCACCATTTCTGCCAGCACGTTTTCCAGATAGCAGGGCGCACCAAAGCTCGTTCCCTTCACCAGGGCATCTTGGAGGGCGGCAATCACTTCGGGGTGAGCATGACCGCAAATTGCTGGACCCCAGCTTCCCACGTAGTCAATATACTGGTTGCCGTCTACGTCCCACATATATGCGCCTTGAACATGGTCAAAGACGATCGGCTGTCCTCCAACAGACTTAAACGCCCGCACCGGGGAATTGACTCCACCCGGCATCAGCTTTTGGGCAGCAGCAAAAATTTCTTCTGATTTTGTCGTTTTAAGACGAGTAGTAACCAAATCTCTCTCCTCTTGAGCAGCTTAAATCGAGTAATTTTGTATCGTTTGCTTCGCAGTTGCTTCGCAGTTCCGCAAAGGGGGCATTGAGCGGATGCTGAGCTTGAGATCTTGGGGGCGATCGCAGCAGTGCGTCACGCTCTGTCAAAATAGCTCCTTCATTATCCTATCGAGTTGGGAATCCAACTGTGGGGGAATTCAGGAAAAGCAAATTTATTGTAAGAACGCAATTTTAAGGCATTACGTTTCAGGCAAAATAGAGAGTATTTCTACTCATCCTCTAGTCAGTGCAATTGATCCGTGCCAATTGATCTGTGCCAATTGCTTAGCGCAAATCGAGCGGTGGGATGCCAGGGATTTGAGAGTCACGATTTGAGAGTCGCGATCGAACAAAAGCCTATCGATAAATTTCCTGAAAGCGATCGTCGCAGCTAATAATAGACATTGATCATCAACACCGCTTGCAGCAGGTTAACCCATGTCCTCCGTTCAATCCTCTACCTTCGCTATTCCGCTGGATCAGATTCGCTACAACGAGCAGGGGCTTGTTCCGGCGATCGTGCAGGACTATCTCGACGGTACGGTGCTGATGATGGCGTGGATGAATCGCGAGTCTCTGCAAAAAACCCTGGAAACGGGTGAAACCTGGTACTGGAGCCGATCGCGCTCTGAACTCTGGCACAAAGGCGCAACCTCTGGACATTTGCAGCAGGTGAAAACGATTCGCTACGACTGTGATAGCGACACGCTGCTGGTGACAGTCGAGCAACAGGGCGACATTGCCTGTCATACGGGAGAACGAAGCTGCTTTCATCAGATTGACGGTCAGATTCAGCCACCGCCTGCGGATACCCTGTCTCAGGTGTTTGAGGTGATTTGCGATCGGCGAGATCACCCTAACCCCGATTCCTACACTTGTAAGCTGCTGGCAGGGGGCGATAACAAGATCCTCAAGAAAATTGGCGAAGAGTCGGCAGAAGTGGTGATGGCATTTAAAGATGATGACCCGGAGGCGATCGCCGGAGAAGTGGCAGATTTGCTTTATCACACGCTGGTTGCCCTGGCGCATCATAAAGTGGATATTCGTCAGGTTTACCGCAAGCTTCAGGAGCGCAGACGCTAGGCCAATGCTGCCTGTGCGGTGGTGTCTGTCAAGTAATGTTGTCTGTGCGGTAGGGTCATCCTCCGATCGATCGCCATTCTGATTCGGTCAAAGGCTGGGTTACAAATTCGACATCAAACGTCTCGCAGGCAGCAGCAATCAGGGCCTCAATGACTTTTTGATACAGGTCATTTTGATACGGATCTGGCAGGTCGAGCAGCGAGCAATCGATCGCCTCTATAGGTTGACCAAACACCTGCTCAAATAGCCCCGGATCAGGCTGAAGCCGCATTGAGCCATGCTGCAAAATTGCATTTCCCCGCCGCAGTTGGGCACTGCCGATTAGCTTCTCTCCGTTTGGCAAAACGAGATCGGCTGCGGTCGCCGTGCCAAAACAGTTGGGATTGTGGATGTAGCCCCTTCCTGCCGTACCGTAGTGCAGCTCTACGCCGATCGCCCTCCAGCCCCGAATCAGAAATTCACAAATCTTTTGGTATGCCTGCATTCGCGTTCCCTCAATCCCGGAGGTCACAACAGCATAGGTGAGGTCGCCCTGATGCAGCACGGCTCGACCCCCGCTTGGACGACGCACAAGGTCTAGCGGCTGCTCGTTCCAGATTAGGGTCTGCCAGTGGTCGGGAACCTGTCGCTGATGATAGCCGAGCGAAATTGCCGCCGGATGCCAGGTATAAAAGCGCAGTGTTGAGGGGTGCTGGTGGTGCTGATGTTGCTCTAACAGCCAGCGATCGATCGCCATTTGCTGGGAGCCGGGAGCCAGGAGGGGGGGGATGAGCCGCCAGGTGTTGGGAATCGGGAATTCGGGGGGTGAGGTGGGGGGGGAGTCTGCCATTTATTTTTGAGATGGGGGCGGGGGAGTAACTTGTTTTAGGATGGGGTGAGTTTAGCCCGTAGGGATTGGGCTATGGTGGGATAAAAGTGGGAATGAGTTGAGCGGCGATCCCTATGATATGAGGGAGGATGAACTCGATCGGCAACCTGGTATTCCTGGTATTTCTGAACGATTGAGAGAGTTTGTGTGAGAAGCTAGGGTGACGTATGGCGCATTCGATCGGTACACTTTTTGGCATTGGGGCGGGCGCAGGCGATCCAGAGCTGATCACAGTGAAGGGGCTGCGGATTTTGCGGCAGGTTTCGATCGTGGCATTTCCAGCAGGGGTGCGGGGAAAGCCAGGAGTCGCAGAGCAAATTATCGATCCGTGGCTGCTGCCGGAGCAGAAAAGACTGGCATTGACTTTTCCCTATGTGCAGGACGACGCGGAGCTGACTCAGGCATGGGAAACGGCTGCCGATCGGGTCTGGGAAGAGCTGCGTTTGGGGCAGGATGTGGCATTTGTTTCCGAGGGAGATGTAAGTTTTTACAGCACTTTCACCTATCTGGCGCAAACCCTGCAAGCAAGGCATCCGGAGGCGATCGTTCAAACCATTCCGGGAATTTGTTCACCGATGGCAGCCGCAGCCGCGCTGGGAATTCCTTTAACGGTGAGGGCACAAAAACTTCTGGTGCTGCCTGCGCTGTACAGTGTTACCGAATTGGAAACGGCACTGGCAACCGCAGATGTTGTGGTTTTAATGAAAGTGAGTTCGGTGTATTCGCAGGTTTGGTCGGTGCTGAAGCGATGGGGGCTGCTGTCACGCAGCTTTGTGATCGAACGCGCCACCCTACCCAACCAGGTCATTTATGCTGACTTGAGCGATCGTCCCACCCTAGAGCTGCCTTACTTCTCGCTGATGATTGTGCAGAGTCGGGATGCAGCACAGGCTCCGCTGGCGGTGGCAACTTTCCAGAATGAGCCGCAGTCGTGATTACAGTTCCGCAATTACAGTTCATATGTGCAGCGGTCATTCTAGGGGTCATTGCAGTCCTGATAGATTGAGCCATGTTGTGAAAGGGGATGCGGTAGGATCAAAAAGTTTCGTCAGGGGCGAAGTTTGGATCAGGAGTTCAGTTCGGTTTCGATCGCTATTTTTTCCATCGGTGCTTTAGTGAGTCGGCAATATGTCATCCTCCTTGCGGTTTCAGGATTTTTCAACCCTTCAGAAGAACGCGCAGCAGTGGCTCAAGCACCCTGCCGTTTGGTCGGGCATTGTCTCCGTAGGAGCGCACGGCTTGCTGTTTGCCCTATTGCCCCTGCTGCCCAGCGATGCTCTCAGGGAAAATCCGCCTGATCTTCAGCGATCGGTCGATCTAGTTGAACTGACGCCCGAAGAACAGCAGCGATTGCCGGAGTTTTCGAACGAGCTGCCCGTAGAGCTGCCATCGATCGCCCAAACACCGTCTCAATCTCCGTCTGATTTGTTTACCACGCTGCCGCCGCTGTCCAACGAGACACTACCGCCGATCGCGCCTTCTTTTATCAATCCACTGCCGCTGCCCTCGTTCCCGATTTTCCCGATTCTGCCGCCGTCCCGGACTCCGCTTCAGATTCCTGCCCCGACTGTGCCTCCGAACCCACCAGCCAGCCCTTTGCGCTCTCCTTCTCCCGAGGCTTCTCCTTCGGCGGCAGCTAGTCCGCAGCCGAGTCCTTCCCCGGCTTCTGATGCCCCGGCTCCCGATGCCAGTTCCGCTCCTGAATCTCCACCAACCGCTGAAAATCCGCCTGCTCCATCACAGCCCAGCCCCTCAGAGCAGCTTATTGCCCGGCAGCAGGAGCTACGGCAGCTGTATACCTATAACCCGGAAGGAACCAGCAACGAATCGGCTTTGCAATCGGATACCGACTGGCTGAAGCAGGTTACTGATAGCCTGGGCGAAAACTGGGACGAAGACGCCCAAGAGAACCTCGATCGCGACAAGATTGTAGAGATAGCGGGAGCTTATCCCAGAGCTGCCTGTATTCGCCGTCTATCGGCTTCAGTGATTCTAGGGGTGATGGTGGACGGAGAAGGCAAACTGCTGGAAGAACCCGTGCCGCCTGCGATTCTCAGAAGTTCGGGCTACGCCGTTTTTAATCAGCTCGCGGTCGAGGCAGCCGCTGCTCATGCTTTTGAAGCTGCCGAAAAACCGCTCCCTTACCGGGTCCTGGTTAAGTTTGAGCCGAGCAATGAAGTTTGTCCGCCCGGAACGGCTCCTGAATCGGCTCCAGAGGCTCCGCCGTCCTGAGGAAGAATCTCACTCGGTCGAAGAATCTAACGATCGAGGTATGACGGAAATTCTCCGATCACGGTATCTGTGGGGTACTTGCGGAATTTACTCTGTCTCTCCGCCCTTCCCCGTTACTGTGATCATCCTGGATACTCCGTTTAAAGCGCATCTTCGCGCGATTGCCGATCGCCTGTTTTCACTGATCGATCGCTTCTCGCAGGCAAAGGTACTGGTGATTGGGGATTTGACGCTGGATGAATTTTTGACAGGGCAGGTGGAGCGGGTGTCGCGGGAAGCTCCGGTGATGATTCTGCGGCACGAGCAAACCGAGAGAACGCCGGGTGGTGGTGCAAATGCGGTGTATAACCTAGCGAAGCTGGGAGCACAGGTGCAGGCAGTGGGTCTAGTGGGCGACGATGAGCAGGGAATCGCGCTTCGTAATCTGTTCGTCCAGGCAGGCATCGATACCGCAGGAATTTTTGTTGATCCCGATCGCCCAACCGTTACCAAAACCCGAATTTCCGGTCATGCCCGCCAGTCGGTAACGCAGCAAATTGTCCGAATCGATCGCAAGTCCGACCGCGCTCCCCGTTTAGAGCTTCAGCAGCAGCTTGCCACCTATATTCGCCAGCACGTTCATTTCGTGGATGCAGTGGTCTGTTCGGACTATGGCGATCAAACGCTGGGGCAGCCCGTGATCGATGCGGCACTATTTCATCCCTACACAATCGTCGATGCTCAACAGCAGCTCGAGCGCTATCGGGGCGCGTTTTTGTTCACGCCTAACCTCCCTGAAGCTGAAAAAGCGGTCGGCTACGCAATTACCGATGAGCAAAGCCTCAGCCGCGCCGGACATGATTTGCTAGAGCGCACTAAAGCCAAGTTTGTGCTTATCACCAGAGGCGAAGCCGGAATGACGCTGTTCGATCGATCGGGTGTGGAGCAAACCGTTCCTGCCTTTAACCGCACTGATGTGTTTGACGTAACAGGAGCAGGCGATACGGTCGCGGCTGCGCTCACCCTGGCCCTCACCGCCGGAGCCTCACCCTGGGAAGCGGCAATTCTGGGTAATCTGGCAGCGAGTTTGGTGGTGCGCCAGTTCGGAACCGCGACGACAACACAAGCCGCAATGCAGGCTGCTCTGAAGGATTTGCTAAGCGGCAGTCAAGACGACCGCATCACCGAACCCCTGCGCGAACGAGCCGCTGCTCCAGAGGAATTCAAGAATGCCTAGCCGGAATGTTTGCTGGAATAATTAGCCGGAATACCTAGCCATACACCTGCGGCCAGGTAGTGAACAGAAAGACGACCACCGGGACGATCGCCAGCAGGAGTTCGATGATATTACCAACCATAGTCCCGACAAAAATCCCGATCGCCGCCCGAAACGCCCGCTTCAAATCCCGCTGATACAGCAGCTCCCCTACAATTGCCCCCAGCAGCGGACCAATTAGCAGCCCCAGCAGCGGGCCTCCAAACGGCAGTGCAGGCAGCAGCCCAAAGACGCCCACCAGCAACCCGACGATCGCGCCAATTTGCCCCCAGCGGCTCGCCCCCGCCTTTTTTGCCCCGTAATAAGCTGCCAGAAAATCAATGCCTAGATTTGCCAGCAGCACGACGATCGCGACGGCAAGCGGAATCCAAATTTGGCTAAAGCCCTGAACCAATCCCCAGATAACGATCGCCACCAGAATTAAACTCGCACCTGGAAGCGCGGGAACGGCTGCGCCGATAACGCCGAGGATCATAACCGTGACCAGGAGCCAGTAGAGGAGGAGCATGGGGGTGAGGGGGTGAATGAATGGGGAAATAGATGATAGATGAATGGGATGGGTTGTCTAAGAGCTTAGTAAAGGCGGGACTGCGATTGTGGAGAGGGTGAATTTTCCGTGGAGAGAGCAATTTAAGAAGTCTAAAATAGAATGCTCCTGTCGATGCAAGTCTTCTAACCAAGAGGTGTAGCCTGCGAATGAAATCACTCCTTGCTCTCCCTCCCCCTATCTCCTCATCCCCTCACCCACCACCCACCTCAGCTAAGGCAAGACTATTCGCTAGTTTATCCGTGATCCCGGCAATCCAGGTTTCATCCTGCTTGGTATAGCTGCGGGGAGCGTTTGCACCCAGGATCATAACGCCCACTTTGCCGATCGGCTGACAAATCACGCCCTGAGTATTTTCGGGCAGATAATCAAACTCGATGCGTCCGGGATAAAGGGCAAGGTTAACCAGGTAAACGGGCTTTTGGCTCGAGAGAACGCGCTGCACGATCGCCCCTGGTATTACCTCTGGATTGTTGCCCAAAATGCCGCGCCTCAGCAGCACCCGATCGCCATACCAGACCAGGATTGATCGCGTAACAGTATTCGTCAGCAGCAAATGGGACGACCAGGCAAGCTCGGTTTGAATTGATTCAGGCAGATCTTCCGCCAGGTCAAATCCTTCTTCGCCAATGAGTTCCACAGCATCGGGTAGTTTTGGCTGAACTTGCTGCCAGATCAGTCCGGTCAAAATCAGAATCGCGCTGAGAATCACGCCCATCACATCCGATCGTGCCTGCGAGTCGGTGAGGGCAGGGGTGAGGAGCCGATTTAGCATCAGCAGCGTACCGCCAAGAATGCCAACGGCGATCGGCAATTGCCGTAACACTGCATTTTGATCTTTAGCCATCGCTGCTTTTTCCGGTGGAAGTCTGATTCTTTTTATCTTACCTAGCGGGATCAGGGGATTACCTCACCTGAGTCGACGCGACACTAGAACGAAAAATCAGGCTGTGTCATTTTGTCATCTAAAATTCACATCGCCATAACAAGGCTGACAAACCCGGCTGATAGCTTATAAATCACAGGTGAATGAATGCTGCGGAGGGGTAGTGGGCTGCAATCTCTGAGCAATCCGAAAGGGTTCTCACAGCGGCTACTCCTCTTTTTCCGTTGGATACCCCTTCGATCGAGATTCAACCAGCCCGAAGAATTTTCTGACTGCGGTTAACCCAGCGTCAGATCAAGAAACAGCATGACCATTATCCCTCCTGTCCTTTTGCATCCAGAGCCGCATAGCTTCTGCCGCGCCACTGAGTCGGAGTGCGGGTCGAAGACAGCCAGATTCGCAGCACCGCGATCGGATCAGCCAGGGGAGACAGCCAGAAGCTCCAGCTTGCATTTGCCTGGGAGAAATCGTAAGACACAGCAATACCCAACAGCAGGGCAAACCGGATTGCGACTAAGCCTGCATTTAGCCCAAACGCTGCCCAGATTGGGAGAGACGTGAAGCCCAGCGCGATCGTAACAGCAAACCCGATCGCCCCAATCAAAGGAAGTCCCTGAACGGCAATTAAAAACCCCAGATCGCCCCATTTCTGTGACGGAGTGCAGGCATCTTTTAAGTCGAGCGATCGTCCCCACTCGCGCCAAGTTTCTGCCATGCCTTCGTACATTCGCACCTTTAGCACTCTGGAACCATCCAGGAAGCCGACTTTTGCCCCCAGCCGAGCTGCATTTCGTGCCAGCGTCACATCATCACAAAAGGAATTTCTTGCGCTGGAGTAGCCCCCCAGTTGGGTTAAAAGCGATCGACGGCAGAGAAAGCACTGTCCATTTGCCATCACGCGATCGGCTTCGCCTGACCGTTCTCCGGCTGCCCCGAAGCGATAAACCAGTGTAATCAGCAGCGCAGGCTGGAGCCACCACTCGCCCAAATCCTTCAGGATAAAGCGAGGGGCAAGCGAGATCAGATCGTAGCCTTCCTGGTGAGCCGTTTTAAGAATGCTGGCAACAAGTCCGGGCTGAGGCTGGGTATCGGCATCGACGCCCAAAATCCACTCGCTGTCTTCGGAACTGTAGAGAAAGCCGCTGTGCAGTGCCCACGGGCGACCGACCCATCCTGGCGGCAAGGGGTCATCGGTTAGTAGGCGAAATCGCGGATCGGCCAGCTGGGCTGCTTTTACCAAATCCGGTGTACCGTCCTGCGATCGGCTATCGACCACAATGATTTCTCGCACTTCGTAGCCCTGTCGCGTCAGCCCTTCCAGGCAGCCTCCGATCCGATGTGCCTCATTCAGCGTCGGAACGACAATACTCACCCTGCCAATCAGATCCGGCGTAGCCATTTGCGGCTGAAGCGGGGGTAGTCGTCGGGGAGCTTGCAGCAAACGAGACAGCAGAATTGCGACAGCAGGTAACTGAATTACGAGCAGCAGCAGGGCAAGGGCATTCATCCAGCCAGAGCGAGGATCTGCACCAGGGAGAAAGTCAAAAAGCAGTAGAGTTTGCACAGTTTCAGCGTTTGCGATCGGAATCGATGAGGAAAAAAGGCGAATAAAAAAGCAATGAGGAAGTTTCCCCACTGCTCATTTTGACATCGAAAGGCTGCGTTCAAAGACGATTCGGCGATCCGTCCACAGCCTTTACTCGAAATTGAGCTATTTGGATGTAACGGCAACCGGAGTCGGATTACTCACGCTGTCAGCCAGGGAAAGAGACGCAATCGCGCGATCGCCTCCACGCTGAGCCAGCCACCAGCAAACGACCGCCGGAGCCACCCCCGTCAGTAATCCCAGACCCAGCGGAATCCAGAAGCCTGCCCCAATGCTGAGCACCGCAGCAAACACAAAGTTGCCGAGATAGACCACAAGCGGAAGTCCAAGTTCCTGACGATCGATCGAGATGGTTTGCTGACGCCAGAGGAAAGCAGCCACAGTAATATAAACGACCCCTGTGCCAAACCAGCCCGCAAAGTTTTGATAAGGCATTCCAAAAAATGCGCCGGGGGTGTGCCAGTACCAGAAGGGGAGAGCAGCCTGGCTCATTGCCGGGTCAAGCACAAAATCCCAGGAAGTGAGCATTAGCGAACCCAGAACCACGGCACCAATCTGCCCCAGCCAGCCCAGCTTGCCGGACTTGGCGACGCTTAAGCCTGCCCGTGCCAGCACGTATGCCGAGAAGCCAAGATAAAACCAGGAGAGGGGAATTGTAAACGGAACCAGTCCACTAATCTTGTAGCCCAAGCCGCTGAGATAGCTGTAGTGCCCGAAGGGAAAACCTGTGCTGGTTCCCATCAGTTCGCTGGTTAGGGAGATGGACACTGCCGGGATCATAAACGTCAGCAGGTTTCGTAGACCTAACATGCGACAAGCATAGACTGCTACCGCGATCGTTGCCAGCACCATGTACAAAACGCCGCCGCCCGCCAAGCTCCAGGCATACATAGTTTGACCCGCAGGCAGATAAGCTAAAAATTCAGGGTGGGGCATGACGAGCAGGATTCCTGCCAGTCCAAATGCCATCGACACCAAATGTCCAATCAAGCAATACCGCTCGATCCGCTCCAATACACTCATCTCAGGCTCCCCGTGCGTAGACACTCACAAGTCCAGACTAATTAGTGAAATTTACAAAATTTAATCTGTCTCACGATACTACTGTAAAAGAAGTCAGGCTGTAAATTAGCAGAAAAAGATTGGGATCAGGGGGATGGCGAGTTAGGGAGTTGGGGGGATAAGGATTAATCAGGATTTTGGTGCGGCGTGAGAATTCGTGGTGGGATGTCCAAAGTCGATTAGACTGCATAATGAACATTTTTAAGCAATAGAAGCGGAATCAAATACTGTGTCGATCGCCGGAATGATT
Organism: Leptolyngbya sp. ST-U4; assembly: GCF_039962215.1. NCBI lineage: Bacteria > Bacillati > Cyanobacteriota > Cyanophyceae > Leptolyngbyales > Leptolyngbyaceae > Leptolyngbya > Leptolyngbya sp. ST-U4. Next base: position 155,419 of record NZ_JAMPKZ010000010.1, on the reverse strand, counting down.
GGAGTTGGTCTTGCCGTCGTAGTCGGTTTAGTCCTGCTGGGGCTGATTGCGTTCGAGGCGAAATATCGTCAGCGTCCAGGCAACCGCTTAGAGGTGACTGCCGGGGAATGGAATTTGCCGATTTATGAGCCGGATCATTATTTGGCGATCGGCGAGATAGAGCTGATTAACCAGACCAAAACACTGGAAATCATGGTTCCGCAGCTCTGGGCGGAGGCAACCCTGCTCTCGAAGGGAAGCCTGGAAGGAATTACGACTGAAATTCGCGTGACGCCCCGCCATCCTGATGCCCCTGCCCGTCCAGATGGCTACTGGTTTGGTTATATTGTGAAGCGGAAGCCCACTAAGGCAGAAATTGCGATCGACCTTCGCGGTAAGAAATTAACTGAGCTTCAGTCGGTTTGGGTACGGGTTCACTACATTACCTACGGGCCTCAGGGACGGATTCCCAAAGTCAAACATATTATTGTGCCGCTCAGCTTCCCCAATGTCGATGAGCCGAGACGGTGGCGACCGACGACCCGCGCTGACGTTTTACCGATACGAACTCACCTGCTGACTCACCTGGATGATCCAGTGGAGATTGTGAAGCGGTACGTTATGCCTCATGCACAAGATGGCGACGTCGTCACGATCGGCGAAACGCCCGTTGCCCTCATGCAGGGTCGGTTCCGGCATCCCACCGAGATTAAACCGGGCTGGGGGGCGCGTCGCATCTGCTATTTCTTTATGCCTACCTCCAGTCTGGCAACCGCTTGCGGCATGCAAACCCTCGTAGATATTGTGGGACCGTGGCGCGTGCTGTTTGCCTTTATCGGCGGCTCGATCGCCAAAGCCGTCTTTAAAAAACCGGGAATGTTCTACCAATGGGCAGGGGAGCAAGCCCGTCTGATTGATGACGTGACCGGAACGCTGCCGCCCTACGATCAATTTATTGTGCTTGGACCCGATCGTCCGCAGCAGGTGGTAGAGCGAATCTACCAAGAAACTGGGCTTCAGGCGGCGATCGTAGACGTGAACGACTTGAAAGCAGTTAAGATATTGGCAATGACGCCTGGATTGTCAAGTGATCTGCTGAATCAGGCATTGCTCCACAATCCAGCCGGAAATGCTGACGAACAAACGCCGATCGTGCTAATTCGTCCAACAGGTTAATGCCCAAAAGCTAATCATGCTTCCCTGTGACCTATGACTTCTGCCCCTCCCCAAACTAACGTGACGATCCGTGCCTTTCAGTATCGCGATCTGGAAGCAATCACCCGGATGATGGGTGCTGCGGAAACGAACACAGCGACCTCGACTGAAGCAACGCAGCGATTGCAGCAGTTGTGGCGGTGGTATGGGCTGCTTAAATGCCTCAGTTTGTTCCCAAACCCGTTTCAGCATTCGATTTCGGCTTACGTCGCTGAGCAGGACGGGCAGCTATGCGGCATGGTGCAGGTGTCGCCCTTTAATCGGACCCGCAGTACGTGGAAAGTCGATCAGGTCTGGGTTGATCGATCGACCCTGGGCGGGCAAACCTTGGCAATGGATGTGGGCTCTCAGCTTTTACGCCACTGCTTTCAGACGATCTGGGAAGCGCGAACCTGGATCATTGAAGTCAATGTGAACGATAGCGAAACCCTTGCCCTATATCGACAAAATGGCTTTCAGACTCTGGCACACCTCACTTACTGGGAGCTTTCCCCAGAGCTCTTGCAGGCACTTGCAGAACGCAAGCACGATCTGCCCAATTTGCTTCCGGTAGGCAACGCCGATGCTACGCTGCTGCACCAGCTTGATACGGTTTCCATGCCGCCCTTGGTGCGCCAAGTGTTCGATCGCCACGTCACCGACTTCAAGAGCGGGCTAATGGGATCGATGCTGCGTCAGATGCACCACTGGATGCACCAGTCTGAGCAGGCGCGAGGTTATGTGTTTGAGTCTCAGCGCAAAGCGGCGATCGGCTATTACGAGCTTCAGCTTTGCCGTCACGGTCATCGTCCCCATGTAGCAGATATTACGGTTCATCCGGCGTACACCTGGCTCTATCCCGAACTGTTTGCTCAGATGGCAAGAGTGGTGCGCGACCTGCCCGTTCAAACAATGCGAGTTGCTTCGACTGACTATCAGCCAGAGCGGGAAGCCTTCCTGGAGCGCATTGGTGCAACCCGGATCGAGCATACGCTGATGATGTCGCGATCGGTCTGGCACAAGCTGCGAGAGTCTCGCTTCTCGCTAGAAGGACTCCAGCTCTCTGAAGTGCTGCAAGGATTCCAGCCTGCCCGTCAGCCCATTCCCGGTCGGTTTTCGCTGCTGGATTCGATCCGTCCTCAAGCATCCGAAAAATCTGACACACCGCCGCTTGATCCCGGGAACACGAACCCGCCTGAAAATTCCTGAATGTTTCTGAAAGTACCTCGAAGAACGCCTTTGCTTCCCTGATCCCTCTTTCCTCGGCTCCCTTTTATGCAGCGAATTTCCGCACTAGGGCTGGATCTGGGCAGAAAGCGAATCGGGGTTGCAGGCTGTGACGGAACTGGACTGATTGCAACCGGCTTGACCACGATCGATCGCCGCTCGTTTGCGGAGGATGTGGCACGGCTTCAAAAGCTGGTACTAGAGCGGGAGGTACAGCTTCTGATAATTGGCTTGCCTTACAATATGGACGGCAGCCTGGGAGCGCAGGCAAAGCAGGTGCAAAAATTCGCCGCTCGCCTCTCTGCTGCCCTCAATTTGCCCATTGAATTTGTCGATGAGCGTCTGACTTCAGTACAGGCAGAAGAGCTATTACGCGCCGAGCGACAAGATTTTTCTCGCAACAAAGGCTTGATCGATCGCAAAGCAGCGGCTATCATCCTGCAACAGTGGCTCGATATTCGCCGCAGCCAAAAAAGAAACTCCCTTAACTCCCTTGAATTGGATCAAGATTAAAAACCTTCGCATTTTTTCTGCTTTTATCTCTTGTTCAGGCAGAATTTGACGCAAGACCTAACCTCAGAAAGGTATAAGGAGAAGGGATAAAGAGTAGAAGTTAAGCAAACGCTCAAATTGGATTCAAATTGGAACTTGAAATGGACGATGTACCTACACTAAATCTACTGGATGAAGACGGACAGCCCGTACTTTGCTACGTCGAGCGATCGCTCAATGCAAAGGGCAAAGAGTATGTGCTGCTGCGTCCGGTAGATGCCCCCGTTGAAATTTTTGCCTGGGTGGGGGATGAGGAAGAAGAAGAAGACGAAATGCTGCTAGATGTGGACGATGCCGAGCTAGACGAAATCATGCCCACGGCAAAAGCAGTTTTAGCAGAGCAAGATTTAACCCTGCATCGGACTGCCCTGTCACTGATTGCAAGCGGTAATCTACCGGAGTTTAGTGAGGAAGACGTGATTACGCTGGATATTGAAGGCGATGAGGGTCAGGTCAACATGGAGCAGTTCCAGCAGCTTGCTTCGTTCTTCCATGAAGAGCAAGAGTATGTGGTCTGTACCCCGCTCGATCCTTTCCTGTTTATCGCTCGCCTCAACGCTGCCGGACAGCCTGAACTGCTGACCCCTGATGAACTGGTTGCGCTCCAGCAACTCGACGAATTCAAGGAGATGCAGCTTGAGCTGGAACAGCTTGCCGATGAATTTGACGATGAGGAGCTAAATTAACGCATGGTCAAGGCTTCCCGCATTCCTAGGGTGTTGTTCTACTTACTGCTATTGCCGATCGTTCTAGGAATTGGTGCATGGCAAGGATGGTCATGGTGGAGCTGGGCAAGTGCGCCCCCTGTCGGAACTCAGTCTGGAACTGCTGCGAAGCCTGACTCTAGTAAGCCCCAAACCGTTCAAATTCAAATTCCTGAAGGAACCTCAGCGCAACAAATCGGAGAAGACCTCCACGCTGCCGGGCTGATTCGATCGCTGACTGCCTGGAACCTCTGGTCACGATGGCTGAGCCAGCAGGACAAAACGGGCAGCTTCCAGGCTGGGACTTATGAGCTATCTACCGACCAGGCCATGACGGCGATCGCTGACCAGCTCTGGCGGGGCGATGTGGTGCAGAGCAGCTACACGATTCCCGAAGGCTGGTCAATACAGCAAATGGCAGCCTATTTTGAGGAGCAGGGTTATTTCTCAGCCCCGGCGTTTCTGGAAGCGGTCAAGCAAATTCCTCGCGATCGCTATCCCTGGCTGCCTGAAAATCTGCCTCATCTGGAGGGATTTCTATATCCCGATACCTATCAGTTTGGGGGGGATCTCACGCCTCAGCTTGTGATCGACCAGATGCTCGATCGCTTTCAGCAGGTCGGACTGCCGCTTTATGAGAAGGTACAGGGGCAAACCAAGTACAGCCTGCTAGAGTGGGTGACGCTTGCCAGCATTGTTGAAAGAGAAGCGGTGGTTAGCTCAGAACGCCCGACGATCGCTGGAGTGTTTGCCCGTCGCCTGCAGGAGGGAATGACGCTGGGAGCCGATCCCACCGTGGAATATGGGCTGGGCATTCGCCAGACTGCCGACCAGCCATTGACCCTCGATCAAGTCCGTACCCCTTCTCCTTACAATACCTATATCAATCCTGGCTTACCGCCGACGCCGATCGCTAGTCCGGGCGTTGCCAGTCTCGAAGTTTCCCTCAATCCACCGGATACTGAGTATCTGTACTTTGTTGCCCGCTACGACGGAACGCACGTCTTCAGCCGCACCCTAGCAGAACATGAAACAGCCCAGGCAGCAATTCACGATGGGCGAGAAAATCTTGCTCCGATGGCTTCACCCTCACCTGCAAATTCTGCTCCGGCGGCATTGTCTTCGCCTGCAAGTCGCCCTCAAACGAAGCCTCAAAGTAGCCCTTAGTCAAACTAGATTCCTGAGAGCGTTAGATTAAGAAAGGGAAGGATGAGAGAAATCCTGATTCTGTTGTTCTGGTCAGGCGTGCGCTAGATTGACTGAAGTGATTTGCATTGCTCTATTTTTGTTTCTGGAACCCGTACTATGTCCTGGGGTAAATTATTGCAGCCCGATTTAATTCTGGGCAATTCGATTCTGGCACTGACTCCTGAAGTGCTTCAGCGGCATCAGCTTCAAGGCTTAGTGCTGGATGTAGACGAAACCCTTGTCCCCATGAGTATGGCAGAAGCTTCAGATGAGCTGTGTCAGTGGGTGAATAGCATACGATCGGTTGCCTCGCTCTGGCTCGTGAGCAACAACCTGAGCGAAGCCCGAATTCGCCGCATTGGAGAATCACTCAATATTCCTTATATTCTGGGAGCCAGAAAACCGTCTCGTCGGAAGCTGCGGCAGGCAGTCACCGCGATGAATTTGCCGATCGAACAGGTGGCAATGGTGGGCGATCGGCTATTTACCGACGTGCTGGCAGGTAACCGCTTGGGAATGTTTACGATTTTGGTTGAGCCGATGGTGAACCCGATGAAGGCAGAACGGCGTTATCTGGTGCGAGATATGGAAGTTTGGTTCTCGCAATTGCTAGGCGTGTCGATTCATGAACTGCAACAAACCATGACTCATTCGGACAAGTCTTAATATTCCTTCGTTGATGCTAAAGAAAAAGTTAAGTCACCTATTATTTTTTTTGATCCCTGCTAATCTAGGAATAGCTCAAATGGGGTCAGCGAATATAAAGACCCTAACCCTTAAATCCCTGTAAATACTTTGATAGAACGACCAGTCTTTCTTACCGAAGGGCTGGTGTTCTACTTTCTGGCGTTTTTCTTTTAGCATTATTTACGCTATATCAAACGCTATTCAACACGCTATTCAAAAGGTCCACGAGTTACACCCAGGCGATTTTGCAGTTTAAGCTTGCGCCAGAGCTGTGCCCCGGTCATTTTGCCCTGAAGCAACTGCTGATAGCAGTCGATCGTCTGACGCACCTGATCCGGTGTTTCGTTCACAAACTCCAAGCGGAACGATCGCACCCCCAACCCGATCAAGCGCTGCATATATTCCGCTCCGGTTTGCGCTGTACCGTTAAACACCGTGTTGCGACAGCCTGCATCTGCCTGAAGCAAATGCTCTGTGCCCACGCGGTCGCGCAGCTTCACTTCTGCTTTTTCGCAGGGACGACCGCAGTTTGTAAAATCTGTTCCCTCAGAGAGAAAGGCGCAAAAGACGCAGTGTTCCATGTGAAACATCGGGATGTGCTGGTGAACCGTCACTTCCAGCCAGTTTGGCGGGCAAGTGTGAAGCAGGTCTTCGAGCTGTGAAATATTCAGGTCATAGGAAGCCGTTAGCCGTTCCAGACCGTATTGCATCCAGTAATCTGCCGTCAGCGCGTTCGCCACGTTGAGTGAGAAATCGCCAATCCGTCGCTGGTCGGCAAAATACTTCAGGTGGTCATAGTTTCGCACCAGATAGCCGTCTGCCTCAGACGATCGCACCTGCTGAAGAATCCAGTTTTCTCCCGGTTTTGTGATTCGCGGCGGCGCGACAAAAATCTGAGGCGGCAGGCGGTTTGCTGCTGGAGAGTCTGCGATTGGGAAACTCCGTACCATCTGCACTGCCTGACGATAGGCGTGGGGATCTTCCAGTTCGCAGTAAATTAGCTTGCTACCGGATTCCAAAACTGCCTCTAACTGCCCCAAACGACGCACCAGCGGAATCAGCGTTGGAGTCGTCACAGGCGTTGCGATCGGCTTTAGCAACAAATTAGACAACGTTTGATCAGCATTGAGCTGCCAACGATGGGGCTGGGTGCGCTGCTGTTCAAGCTGAGACACTATCTCGCGGCGCAGGCGGTTCAATTCGCTCATAGGCAGCATTAAATTGCCTTGGAGATAGCTCATCAGTTCGCCTAGACAGAACGGTGTATTGCCCAACCGCCCAAACTGCTCGCGTAGCCGATCGAGCGTCAACGGCTGTTTTTCCGCAGCGACGAGCAACATCGCAGACTCAACCTGCACAATCTGCCCCTGCTGATCACGAGCGATTACGGTCAACGAGCGACCCAGTTCCCCCTGCACTTCCAGATCGATCGATCGCTGAAATCGAGGCGTTTCTCCCGCATAGGTTTGGCGAAGCTGCCGATCGAGTTCCGGGTCGCTGGTTTTCCAAAGTCGATCGCCTGCATGAATTCGCCGCCAGTTCAAATCATTCCGCCCAAAGGTAAGAATGGCCTCTGCTCCGCGCTGCTCGACGGCATAGATGCGTCCGCCTTCTTCTTTTTGTTCCGGGTGTCCGCTATCAAAGACCACGCCATCTCCGGGCTTTACGGGAGCTTCTAGCGTCAGCATGATTTGCTCCGGGCGAATTTTTGTCACTTGTCCCAGATAAACGCCGCGCTTTTTGCCGAATCGAGCGTGAACGAGTTCTTGATTGTTAATGCCCTGCAGCCATCCGGTCGAAAGCCCACGTGAAAAAGACATTTCCAGGTTATAGCGATCGGAATCTGAATAGAAATTAGTCTGCGTTTCTGTAAGCGACTCCATGACGCGATCGAGTGCCTGTCGATAAGTGCGCGTCACGTTTGCCACATATTCAGGAGCTTTTAAGCGTCCTTCGATCTTTAGGCTGCTGATGCCTGCTTTCACCAGATCGGGCAGTACCTCCAGACCCGAAAGATCCTGCGGACTAAGCAAATATTTTCGATCGCCCAGATTCACCTGTTCTCCATCTGCAATCAGCTCGTAGGGCATCCGACAGGCTTGCGCGCACTCGCCCCGATTTGCCGATCGCCCACCCAAAGCCTCGCTGGTGAGGCATTGCCCTGAATAAGCAACGCAGAGTGCCCCATGCACAAACACTTCCAGCGGCAGGGAGATTTGCCTTTCGCCAAGCTGCTGCTGAATCTTGCGAATTTCCTTCAGCGAACATTCCCGCGCCAGTACCACCAGTTCGCAGCCCAGGTCTCTGGCAAACTCTACCCCGATCGCGGTTGTTACCGTCATCTGCGTCGAAGCATGAATCGGAAAATCGGGCGACAAATGGCGAATCAGCCGACAGATGCCCACATCCTGCACGATCGCTGCATCCACTCCTGCGGCAATAATGCTGCGAAGATACTGCTCTGCCTCGCGTAACTCCTGTGGAAAAATCAGCGTATTCAGCGTCACATAGCCCTTTACGCCGCGCCGATGCAAAAACGCCATCAGTTCTGGCAGATCTGCCTCGGTGAAGTTTTCTGCCCGCATTCGCGCATTAAACCGATCGAGCCCAAAATAAATTGCATCTGCGCCGTTTTCTACCGCAGCTTTGGCACATTCCCAGTTGCCTGCGGGAGCAAGAATTTCGGGTCGTCTGAACTGGGCAGGCGTGGGAGAAGTCAGGAATTGCAGGTCAGCCATCATAGCAATCGATCGCGCTTCGATGAGACAGGTCTTCTGCCATCATATCGAGTCAGTCTGCTCTGTGGTGACTGCTGGGTAGCGGCAGTTCGTTCTGAAGGGCTGGCATCAGTTCCAAACTATCTTGCAGGCAATGCTGAAGAAAATCGAAAAAAGGTCTTGTCAAATTCGGAAAGCTACTGCTATCTTTATAAAGGTGCTGAAGCCGGACGCGGGCTATTAGCTCAGGTGGTTAGAGCGCACCCCTGATAAGGGTGAGGTCCCTGGTTCGAGTCCAGGATGGCCCATACGGCGAGGCACTGTAAAACACAAGGGGGTTTAGCTCAGTTGGTAGAGCGCCTGCTTTGCAAGCAGGATGTCAGCGGTTCGAGTCCGCTAACCTCCATCGGTTCCAGGGTTTAAAACGAAGGGCTTCCCTAAATTTTCCCTAGATCACAATTAAATAAAAGCTGTCTATCTCAATCGGCGCAATTCTTTCAGCCTCTAGCCAAAGCGAGGTTGCATTTTGGTGAGCGTAATTTGCAATAAGTATTTATATAGATCAAACTGCGGACACCGTTTCAGGTGATACGTTTTGTCTTAGCTCCACGGCTAATATCTCTTGATTGGGGTGCGGCTAGAATTTAGGGGACGTTACACTCATGGCACTGCTCGATCGTGCCCTCCCTCCAAATGGCGCGTACTTGGACACCAGAAGATCGACAGAAACACTCTGAGTTAATGCGATCGAAACTACTTGCCCGTGAATGGGAGCCGTGGAAGCATACGGTCGATCGATCGCAGCAAATGCGCTGGCGGCTGCAAGGTGGGCATAGTCCCGATGCAAGCTAAATTCGGTAGATGATTATGGAGAATAAACGCAGATGCCCAGATAGACACTAGAAACTCGTCAGAAGCAAGCTGAGCTAATCCAACAAGTCAGACCTTGTAGCCAATCGACCGGACCAAAAACTTGCCAGGGCAAGCGGCGATCTCTGGTGGTGACGGTCTGAGCCGACTATCCCTATTAATCTCACTTAGTGATTGGGTGAAACCAAGCTGTATTCTTGGCACCATCGTATTCAGTTCTGATTTGGTTCTTGCAGCATGGGCAATCAATAGGTATGCCAGTGTGCGGAATATGAACATCCTTGCCACAGTAAGGGCAATTGTCTGCTAGGAATAAAACAAATTCTTTAAGGAAGGCAGCAAGTAATCCCAATATCAAGATAGAGACCAAAAAGATAGGTCCAACTCCACCATGAGTCAGCGCACCACTCAGGATGGTAATGACCCAAGCAACTCCAACGCCGATTCCTATCAAAACTCTAACAACCAAGTTTGCCCTTTCAACCTTGGCTTTAACAGGCTGAGGCTTTTGACTTGGCTTGTAAATTGGCTTATGAATTGGTGCATGATTTTGCTTAAGCGTGGTCTTGCCCGGCTTTCATTGAAAGCCACACTTGAGGCAGGTTAGCCGCATCTTGCCAGCGCCAATAAAGCCACCGGCTAAACCCAGTAGTCCCAGTAAGACTGCTCCTGCAATCGCTTTGCCGCCACTAAAGCCTTTCTTGTTCACCCCGATCTGAGTAGACGTGCAGCGAGGACAGCGCACAGGATCGTCCTCCGACTTCTGGGAATGCGGCATGACGCGATTAATCTGCTGAGTTTGGCTGCTTAATTCAATAGGAGGTGCAGCCAATGCGGATGCTGTTGGTGAAATTGGTGGTACTGGAGGAGCGAAGCCTAATTGAATCTCTTCAATCCAAACAGGTATGTCCTCGCCGATTTGTTGACCGCAAACCTTAACGGTTGTAATGCCCTGGGGTGCTAGCTTATTCAAACCTCGCGCAATGAAGCTAACAATCTTCTGCTGTTCCGGCGGCACCAGAAGCAGGGGCATAAAGCGGAGTGCCGCTGTCTGTTCCCAGGTCTGCTCCTTCGTGCATCTTCTCAACTCCGGTGATGGGGTGAGCTCGCATTCCGAAGTTAGAGGTCACTGGGATTCCTACCACTTCCCCACCGTCATAGATGCCGGGAAAATCCACATTCACGACTTGAGCAGGTGTGGAACTGCTATCACCCTTAAACGGGTTCACGCTGCCGATCGCGTCCGTGATGGCGTTCTTGAGAACGATCGCCGTACAGACCAACACAAATAACCCTGTACTGGTTAGCCCCTTGGAGCGTAAGCCATCTGTAAGGTTTGATGTCTGGATACCCCGCTGTTTGCGGCGGAGAACACCATTATCGTACTTTATAAGTCTGGTTCAGTTCCATTTCAGTTAACCAAGCTGCTAGCAAATGGCTCGAACCTATCTTGAATCAAGACATTAGAGCAATACATAGGTAATGAGCAGAGTTGGTTTTAACTCTGTTTACGCATCGTATATCAAATTATTCTCTACGGTTGAACTGCAAATCATGGCGGAATTAGAAAAAATAGAGAATCAAGTACAGACCCCATACAACTACCCATCCGAAGCCGATTACATACAAATCTTGGAACGATTTGCTCTCTATAGCGAGCGTGGCTGGAAGGGGAACTATCTCGGCGATCCTCAACTGGGTTACTTTGGCGATCCAGACAATGACGAGAGCGGGATGCGCTCAATGGGCAACTACATCTTCACGACCAGTTTGCTTGCCAGCGATCCAGCCTACAATCCTAATATCAGCGGTATCGAACAATCAGTCTTGCTCGATCGAGCCAAATGCTGTCTCAATTACATGACTCGCAGCCATGTGACAGGTGATATTCCCTGTGGCAATGGTCGCCAGTGGGGAAATGCATGGCAGTCAGCCTGGTGGACAACCAAGATGGCGTTGGGAGCGCAGTTAATCTGGCACACACTCAGCCAGGAGCAGCAAAGGGCAGTAGAACGAGTTGTAGTATTTGAGGCATCCCGGCATTTAGACCGCATCGTTCCCAGTGGGTTGGCGGAAGATACAAAAGCTGAGGAAAATGCTTGGGATACAGAAATTCTGGCAACCGCGATCGCTCTATTTCCGCAGCATCAGCAGTGCGAAGGGTGGCGAGAAAAGCTGATTGAATTTAGCCTTAATACCCTTTCGGTTGCTCAGGATCATCACTCTCAGGTGTGGGTTGATGGTAAACAACTGAAAGAGCAGGTCTACACCGTTAACATTTATTCAGACTATACTCTGGAAAATCACGGAGCCTACCATTTTTGTTACGTTGCTAGTCCCCTTGTGTCTGTTACCTGGAGTTACTATGCTCTACTAAGCACAGGACAGCCGATTCCAGAAGCACTGTTTCACCACGTTAAAGATCTGTGGAATCGAGTTAAAACCACTTTTCTAGACAATCGCTTTGCTTACATCGGTGGAAAAGACTGGGCTCGATATACCTACGGACTTTACTTCATCGTGCCGGTGCTGGTCTTATTGCAGAACAAGTATGAAGACACAGATGCTCGGACGATCGAAGTCTCCCGTATCTGCACCTTGGCAAGTGAACAACAAGACAACCAGGATGGCAGTTTTTTTGGTCAACGAGTCACCCGCAACCGATTGTTCGGTCAGAGCGCGAAGTACGAAACTGATTGTTATGCCGATTTAGGGCTTGCTTACTTGCTGCACCGCCGGTTACAGACCACTAAGCAGATCACTCCGCCCCAGGAATTTGCTCAACGGATTAGTGGTCGCACGATGGGACAGGAAGCTAGTATTTGCTGGGTGAGAACCCCAGAATTGTTTGCATCGTTTTCCTGGCGAACACTAACTGATCCTTTTCCAATTGCGCTATTTATTCCCAGCGGTATGGACAACGCCGCAGAATGGACAGCTAACAATCTGCTAGGCAGAGTTACTGTTTTGGGAATACAAAGTGCAGTCTCCATTCGTTCGATGCAAGCAACAGGTGACGGCTTTATTGTTAAGGGAACGATTTCATATCGTTCTAGACAACGAGAAGCCTTTGTACATGAGTTGTCCTATGAGGTGAGACCAGGGCAAAAACTGGCAATTGTAGAAAGCCGCTTTATTGCCCGCAGTAAGATTATGGTAATCGCACAGGAAGGTCTAAGATTGGCGATAGCCAACGATCGCTTCAATGACTACGAGCGCCATTTCAAATGGGATACTGGCAGTGCTACGATTAGCTTCGATCCCACGACTCAAGCTCAGAATCATCAGAATCAACTTAAATCTGGTTTATTGGCTCGCTTGCAGCGCAAGGCGGTCAAATTACTTAACCTGAGAGTGGTGAATTGGCAAATGGGACAGAATTGGGTGAATGTAGATGACAAGTTGGGAATTGTTCAGCTTCATAATTATCAGCATCAGACCCAATGTGAATGGTTCAATCTAAGGCAAGAACTCGATCGCAACACTCCCAATAGCTGCCTTCACTATGATATCCTCAACTACCCCAGACCTACTTTGCGTCCCCAAATCAGGCAATCAAACGAGGTTTTGCTGCACACTAAGTTTTTGGTTGTAGCAGGGACTGCCGCAGAAACCGAAGGGATTGCTCATTCTTCCTCGATTGATCGAGTACGCATTGATTAACGATGATCATTAGGGCGGGTTTTAAAGGTCTTGCCGCCCCCCGATGAATTGCTCTACAGTTTCTGATCGAAATAATGTAGCCCACTCCAGTCGCTTCTCTGATTGTGCGATTGATATCGCTAACTCACTCCGATCGTTGATCATTGCTAAGCTGGTGTGCTTCCAGTTCAGCCCGTCTAAACCCATCAAAGCAGGCAGGAATGCCCAGACTAATATCTTGCTGCTTCTTGCCAATCCCATTTTTTGCGCGCAATGTCGCCCGAAGGTGAAGGGCTTTGCCGCGAATGCCAACACGGACAGGAATCGCGGCAGCTTTCAGCCGTTGATTAATTTGGGCGATTGCTTCCCTCTCATGCACTTCCCTAAATTTTCCCTAAAAAGTGCAGCAACAGTAGGCATTTTACGACAGTTTGAGACGATCAAATGCCAAGCAGAAAAGTGGCTGAAGCCTCGTGTTTCATAGATTTGAGCAATTTTTGAGCCCAAAGAGCGTCTGCTTTGTAAGCAGGATGTCAGCGGTTCGAGTCCGTTAACCTCCATTCAACAAACTGAATTTGCAATACAATGCTTTTCTTCATTTGAGGAAGTGACTGCTGTTGTAGTGCAAACTCGTAAAGCGATTACTGTTGGTTAAGCCGATTGCCAATCGCTAATTCGTGTTTAAAGGGGCAGTCCTTCAGGAAGTCACACGCTGAAAAGGCTATATCCTAGAGCGATTAGACCGATTAAGCTCACTAAGCCCAATCCCTGACGGAAATAGTTAACACCTGAGAAGAGTTCCAGCCATGCCCAGCTGTATAAAGTGCCAAACCCGACTAAGCCTGACAGAATTCCAATCGTGCCATTTGGAGCCACAAAATGGAGCAACGTGGCTGCTGTTCCAACGAGGATTGGCAGGTTGGGCGGCTGAATAATCACAATGTTACCGTTACTGTCGCGAAAGATGCGATCGAACAGCGATCGTTCATTTGCCTGAGCGGACTCGAAATCGCGATTGAATTGAGATGACATTGGCTTTGCTAAGAAACGACTAGATATGATGTTAGTGCGGTCTCATCAGGCAGAACCTATATCAGACGTTAGATTAGCGTTTGTCCGCAGGTGTAGTCACTGAGGCGTTAAGCCCCGTAGTCGCATTTGAAAAACTTTGCTGATATAAGGCTGGGACGATCGCAACTTGTCTTTTGTCCTGCATTACAAATTTCTTTGGCTCTTGTTCCCCCTGATCTTCGTTGGGCATTCTGTAGATAGGGTTAGACAGAGCAATTTCCTAAACCATGCCTAAAACTGCTGCTAAAGCCAAGTCAGCGATGCCTAAAACTGCAAAGCCAGCCAAACCAAAAACACCTGCCCCCCTCAACTCGCTCCTACAAAACGAGATCGCTCGGCTCTCAGAAATACATGGAATAAACACCTCTGCTTTAGAGGAATTTGCTCAGTTTGTAATTACCAATCACAAAGTAGTAATTAAGCCGCCAAAAGTTAAACCACTCAGTTTAGCGCAACTTAAGGCAGCCATTTATCAGCATTTCTCGGTCAAGAATACAACTGAGCTGAAAAAATCTGGTGCATTTAAGATGGCAACCGATGGCATGGATGGGCTGAATTTGAGTGTCAAGGAAGGTTGGAAAAAACTCTATCGTAAGTTCATTGGAATTCTGCCAGAAGAGGAGAATCAACAGGGATACGGCTGTATTAATGGCATTAATATTTTCAATTACTTCAAGCCGTGGCAGGTCTTTGGTCTCGATCCTCAAACTGCAACACAACAAGACATTAGAAACGCTTACCATCGCTTGAGCAAGATTTACCATCCTGATGCTCCTGAGACGAGCGATGCGGTCATATTTGACTGTCTCACCATCATGTACAAGAGCATCAGCGCAGAGGCGTGAATCATGGCTACCAAGAAGACAGGGTTTACGATCCGCGAAGCTGAACTCGCTACTGCTCTAGAAATTACACATCAGAAACTAGACGAGATTGTTACCTTCTTCGATGCTGATTCAAGCGATCAATGGGAACTGCGCGAGAATGAGCATTTTATCTATCTCAACAAGACTTTAGGGGAACGGCTCTTCTCTGAGCAGGGAGCTTATGCGATCGCGAAATACATGGATGAGAAGACACCGAAAAGTATTTGGGCACTCATTACAGAATTTATTACGAGACATAAAGAAAAGATTCGCAATGCCTTTATTAGCCGAAAAATTCAGGAAAACTGTAGTTCACTCACAATTAGAAATAGCCGTCACTTTCTCTCAAAAAAAGATGTTGTAAGTATTCTTTGCACCAGTCCAGCACGTCTGAACAAAGCATTCGATGACATTCAAAAATCGTATGATCCCATGAAGATCTACGAAGATTTTGACGATATTGATAGCGTTCGGTATTATTCGCTATCCGGCTTCTACAAACTATCTCAAAATCTTGCTAAAACTTTGAGGGTTAAAGATCGACAAGGTTGGTGTGGGGCGATCGAGATTGTAGGCAGGAGAACCTTCAAACTCATCATTGATGCACAGGCAGCACAGCAGAAAAAAATTGATGCTGCTATGGAAGTTGCTAAAAAGCGAGATGGTAAACGTTGTCAAATTACTGGAAAAGCTTACGGAAAGCATAGCAAAAACGTCCAAATTGTCGCGCATCATATTTTTTCAAAGGAGCACTATCCTCATCTTGCGGCTTGTGTAGATAATCTCATTGCCCTGACTCAAGAAGTACATCAGGACTTTCACACGTGGAATGGTGGTTCTCGAAAACCTTGCACTGTTGATCATCTGATTCAATTTGTTAGCGAACTATATCCTGACAACTACGAAGTCGTTCTGCGACTTAATCAGGTCAAACAAATACTAGATCCACCATCTAGCAAGGCAGCTTAATCTACCAATCTGCGGCTGCTCAAAACCTTGGCATTGCAAAGGCAATTTGCAGCCACAAAATCCTACCATTGAATCCGAAAGACGATCGCCCCTACGAGAAAATGCGCTGGGCGGTGGGCGGATACCAGCGTTTGTATAGGCGCATCAGTTCGCCCGGAAGTGGTTGAATTGGGGGTGCGTTTTCGCGGATGTTGAGTGATGGACTCCAGGCATAGCTATCGCAGAAGCCTTTTCGTTCTAGTTCAATCACACACTGATCCACAGCATGGGGATTGCCCAGCAGCACAATTTTCACCGCCTGTCGCTCAAATCGCTCATGCAGAAGCCAACCGACAACCGTTTGCGGCTCGATAAGGTAAGCCATATTCAAGATCTCCTAGGGTAAGAACCCTAGAGATTAAACCGAAGACTTTCAAACATGACTGACAAGCCAAAACTTATAACCGCGCTATCAAAGTTTTTCTCTGGTCGTAATACGAATTGATATTTGCTTGTTAATTGGCTTTCCAAACCTCATTCCAGGGATCTTGAAATGCTGGGATAAGTTTTTTTTGAAATCGGGACTCAAACTGCTGACGAAAAACTTCTGGCAGATTGAATAGAAAGATTGTTTCAACTCCTTCAGGGAGGGATTGAACGGAAAACGAATCTCCAACGGCTGGCAGCAATAGTAACTGGGTATTCGGTTTGAGCAGGTAGCTGAGGGAAATAAGACTGATCGGATAGTAGCTGAAAGCATCAGCAATGATGAGGGGACGATCGCTTTCATTAATTAAATTAGCAAGCTGATGGTAATTAGAATTCACATCTTTATTCCACCAGGTATTTGCTTGAGAATAGACCCCACAAGAGAGAATTCCTAACAGAATTAGCAGGGAGAAAACCAGCTTTGCAAAGCTAGACTTCCATTTTTGAGTTTCGGTTAAATAGGCTGATAGCAGATAAACGACTGCGAGTTGTAAGCCAACATAGCAAACAATAGGATATCGAATGACAGTGAGCCGCTGTCCCCCTAGCAGAAGATCTGGAAGCCATAGTATGAGGGCAGTGCTGCCCACAAAGGTGAGGATAAACCAATAGATTTTCTTGGGTGCATTGCGGCAAACCACAGACAGGGCATAACCTTGCAGAATCAAAATTGGGATTGCCAAAATATAGGCAAGGGAGTCACTAAACTTAGCGTTGAAATCAACAAAACTGCGGCTAAAGTTAAACGCTAAGGCTTGTAGATAAGTTAGTGGTGCTGGCGAGATCGAAGTCCAACTTGTTGTCGCACTCAGCGTATCCCTCGATGTAATGATGAAGGATATCCAGGGAATAAAAAATAAAGCGACCAATAGCAGCGTGATGAAACAGGAAATCGTGCGTTTTCCCATCTGCAAGGGCAGTTTAACAAATCGATTATCTGAATCTACAAATAGAACATAAGCAAAATGACCGACCGCAACACCCAGCGTAAATAAAGCAGTGTAAGAGGCAACAAGCATTGATACGCCATACCATGCCCAATTGCGCCAGGAAGAGGAACGGATTGCCCGCAGCAGCAGCGCACTACAGACAAGCGTGAGAACTGTCCAGAAGCCAAACTGCCGCACTTCTTGTCCAAATACCAGGTGAAACGGGGAGACAGCAAACAGGGCGATCGCGACCCATCCGCTTAAGCGGGATTCAAATAGTTCCCAACAGAGCCAGTACAGTGCCGGAAAGATCAATAGGCTGAGCAGGGCTGAGAAGCTGCGAGTCACTGCCGGAGCCGTCCCCCACCACTGTGCCCAAAACCGCAGCAAGAGGTAATAAACCGGGGGGTGCTGCACATCTTCTGTGCCCTTTCGCACTACCATATCGCCCAAAGCCAAATCCGGGACAAAACGCTGATATGCCAGCAGATCGGCAGGTTTCGCCAGCGTATTTTTAAAGATGTCTTCGTTGAAGTACTTTCCGGGACGAGCCGTAATCACCGTTGAGGTATAAGCTTCGTCGTGCCAGTACACTTTGCGATCGAGGTGGGCAAAGCGAAAGCAAATTGCCAGCACCAGTAGGGCGATCGCGATAAAACGCACCTGTTGGAGGAGCTTCGGGTTTTTAGGCGGGGGTAGGGGCTTTCCTGTCACAGCAAAAGTTCCTGCGATAGCTGGTGAGCGGAGAGTGTTGGAGGAGTGTGAGAAGTCCTACATTGCCCGTAAATTCCTCAATGCTGGGGGACTTTGAATTCTGAAGGAAAGCTAGACTTTGAGGAATTTGAAACTGAAAGGAGAGTGATTTCCCCACAGTTGGGATAAGGGCGCAATTCGGGTCACAATCAGATTTGGGTCACAACCAGAATTGTTCAAATATCCTCTAAACTACATCCGTTCCAGTACCGGAATTCCTAATAGAGTAAGTCCCTGTTTGATGGTTCTGGCGGTGAGGTTAGAGAGAATAAGTCGAGAGGTGCGAAGCGGTTCTTCTGCCTGCAAAACAGGGCAGCGATCGTAGAACTGATTGTATTTCTGGCTCAATTCAAAAAGATATTGGCAGAGGCGATTGGCATGGAGTTCGGCTTCTACATCGCTCAGAATTTGGTCGAATTGCAGCAGGTGTTTTGCCAGTGCCAGCTCGGTTTCTTCTTGCAGGACGATCGGTGCATCGGCTCCCAGCTTAGAAAAATCAATTCCCCCCTTGCGGCTAATGCCCTGCACTCGCACATAGGCATACAGCATGTAGGGAGCCGTGTTGCCCTGAAGTGCCAGCATTTTGTCATAGCTAAACACATAGTTGCTGGTGCGGTTCTGGCTCAAATCAGCGTATTTCACCGCACTGATGCCCACTACCTGAGCGACGTGGTTAATAAACTCCTCTGATTCCTGCCGTTCCTCCGTTTGCAGCCGAGTAACGAGATCTTGCCTTGCCCGATCGATCGCCTCATCCAGCAGTGACCTGAGCTGAACCGTTTCACCCGATCGCGTTTTAAACTTTTTGCCGTCCTCGCCCTGCACAAAGCCAAACGGCACATGAACCAATTCCACCGTATCGGGAATCCAGTCTGCCCGCCGCGCCACCTGAAACACCTGAGCGAAGTGATTTGCCTGCCCGGCATCGGTAACGTAAATCATGCGATCGGCGTGATCTTGCTGAATCCGGTAGCGCAGGGCTGCCAGGTCGGTCGTCGCGTAGTTATAGCCGCCGTCCGATTTCTGAATAATCAGCGGTAACGGATTGCCGTCCTTATTCATAAAGCCTTCCAGAAAAACGCACTTTGCCCCCTGATCTTCGACCAGCAAGCCTGCTTTCTCCAGGTCAGCGACAACTCCAGGCAACAGCGGATTATAGAAAGATTCGCCCCGCTCCGTAATGTGAATGTCGAGCAGCTTGTAAATCACTTCAAATTCCTGGCGCGACTGCTCACAAAGCAATTGCCATGCTTTAACGGTTTCGGGATTACCTGATTGCAGCTTCACCACTTCGAGCCGAGAAGTCTCCCGGAAAGTTTCATCCTCGTCAAATCGCTGTTTTGCCTGTTTGTAAAATGCGGTCAAGTCTCCCAGATCAAGGGCTTCGGGCTGCGTCAGCGCCTCTGGATACGCCTCACGCAAATAAGTAATCAACATTCCAAACTGTGTGCCCCAATCGCCTACATGGTTGAGCCGCAGCACATCATGCCCCAGAAATTCCAGCACCCGTGCAAAGCTGTCGCCAATAATGGTCGATCGCAAATGACCGACGTGCATCTCCTTAGCAATATTCGGGCTAGAAAAATCTACGATCGTCCGCTGGGGTTCCTTTGTTTCAGGCACACCCAGGCGATCGTCGTTTTGCATCTGGCGAAGCTGAGATTCCAGGTAGGCAGGCTTGAGCGTCAGGTTAATAAATCCGGCTCCTGCTACAGTAGGCGGCTCAGAGATTTCGCTGACACTCAAGTGTTGAATGATTTGCTCGGCGATCGATCGCGGCGGTTGACCCAGTTTCTTCGCAAGCGACATTGCCACATTTGCCTGATAGTCGCCAAACTTTGGGTTGCTCGTTGGCACTAGCACCGGGTCGGTTCCTGCTAGCTCATCACCAAAGGCGGCTACCAATGCCTGCTCAAACTGCTGCTTTAACTGGGCGATCGTCGCATTCATCATGTCTCACCTGCCAAAACTACTGCCGCTTTTGTCTCTTTACCAGGATAGCGATCGCTTCGCGCTGCCGCCTCTGGCGGGTCGACTCTCTATCATTCAGCACTTTGGCATATTTGGGCAAGGTTAATAGACTTGTTCTCCGCCCCGATTGCTTCCACCGCTTGATGATGGGAAGGCAGTGTGATCACATCCTGGATAAATTCTCTCAAAAAGCCGCAATTCTACGGGACAATTGGTTCTCTTTCTGTTTTGCCTGCCGCGATTTCGGAAAATGCACGGAAGGAAGGAGCAGAATTGGACTTTTATTGTGAAATTATTCTTCGCTCTGTCTGAAATACCTGCAAAAGGCATATTTCCATGAAGCGCGATGGGTGTATTTCTACCATTTCTCAAGAGGCTGAACGTCATTTATGGTTGCCAGCATCAATTCTCCCGCTCAAGCCGTTTCATCCGTAGTTTCGTCAATCGATCTCATTGCAATCGCGAAGCAGTTTCGCAGCGATCCACAGCAAATTAAATTAATTCAGTGGCTTCAGGCATCAACCGGGCAGCAGCGACAGGCAGAATTCGCGCAAATGTGGCGTAACGGGGAAGAGAAAGGGACGATCGATTTTGTGCAGGTGTTTCGGTTTTATCAGGGTCGTCCGCACCAAAACGCTGCGCTGAAATGGCTTCAGCAAACTAGCCAGCCTAAAACCCTGGAAGGATTTGCCTGCATGTGGGGACGGATTCCTGCTGCTGGGAAGAACCGGGAACTGCGCCTGAATGTGCCCTACTACGAGCAAACCAACAATCTCTACGAGCCGCAGCGCACCTGCAACACCTCAAGCTGTGCAATGGTAGCGCGATTTCTGGGCGCGAAGATCTCGGGCGATGATGCCTATTACCAAATCGTTCGCAAGTACGGTGACACCACCGATCACGGGGCACAAACCAAAGCTCTGGCACAAGTCGGCATCAAATCGACCTGGAACACCAACCTCGGATACGATGACCTCGATCGCTCCCTGGAAGCTGGATTACCGATCGTCATTGGCATTCTCCATCGTGGCACGCTGCAAAGCCCCACTGGAGGACATATGATTGTCGTCGTCGGCAGAACACCCAGTCATGGCTACATCTGTCACGATCCTTATGGCAGTCTGCTTGACCCAAACGGCGGCTACACGGGCGCAGTCGAAAACGGCAAGGGCGTTGTCTATCCGCGATTCGTGCTGAATCATCGCTGGTTAGTTGAGGGTGAACAATCGGGTTGGGGTAGGCTATTCTACGCCCATAAAGCGGGTTCGTGAGTCAATCAGGATTCTAGTGGAACGGTCCTGCTCGGAAATCCGCAAATTATGCCTGTGAGGAATCAAGAATCCCCTGCTTGAGCCGCATACTGATATCGAGCCAGGTCGATCGCGTAATCGGGGCACTGCTGGAGATAAAATCAACCCCGGTTTCGGCAACCGATCGAATCGTTTCCAAAGTCACATTTCCTGAAGCTTCAATCTTGATCCGATCGCTGGTCGATCGGATTTTTTGTACTGCCTGACGCATCTGGTCGGGCGGCATATTGTCGAGCATGATGATGTCTGCGCCGTGCTGCAACGCTTCCTCGACCTGAGCCAGGGTTTCGGTTTCGACCTCGATCGTTAAAGGATAGGGAATGCGAGTGCGGATTTGCTCGATCGCCTGGCGGATTCCGCCTGCGGCAGCAATGTGATTGTCCTTAATCATCACGCCATCGTCTAACCCCATGCGGTGATTCCTGGCTCCACCAACCTGAGCAGCATATTTTTCGAGAATGCGTAAGCCCGGAGTCGTTTTGCGCGTATCAACCAGTTGGGCAGACAAATCGGCGATTTTATCAACATAGCGACTGGTTGCCGTAGCAATTCCGCTCAGGCGCATGGTCAGATTGAGGGCAACCCGCTCACCTGTCAGCAAAGCGGCAAAAGAGCCTGTGATGGTGGCGATCGTTTCTCCCCGGTTGCACCGCTGCCCTTCTGTCACCCGCAACTCGAATTGAATGTTCGGATCTAAAAGCCGAAACACCTGTGCGGCGATCGGCAGTCCAGCAACGATGCCTGGTTCTTTGACAATCCACTGCGCTGTTCCGGTTTCAGCCGAGGGAATCAGGGCTTGAGTCGTTCGATCGCCCCGTCCAATGTCTTCTTGCAGCCAGCTTTGCAGCAGGGGATCAAGCACAATCGGCGGCGGCAAAACGGCAGAACTTGTATTTAGCATTGGTACATTCCAGCGATCTCCAAATCCGCTACTTAGTGAGCGGGGCTAATCATCTGCAACGCCTGCTTCACCATGCCGATCAGCGTGTGATGAGCATCCTCAGCGTCCTGCAGCGTGTGATCAAATGTGACCCGTAGCGGCATTTCTGCTCCGTTCGACTCGACCAGTAAATCCATTCCTTCAGCGTCGATTTTCTGCATCCGGGCTGCGGTGACATCATCCACGCTGCCAAACGCCTGAGCGTAGAGGATTACAGCATCCTTGTGGTCATCATTCATGTGAGCGCAAATGCGATCGCTAATGGCTGGAGAGAAAGCGTCAGACATAAAAGCTCTGGTTTTGAAATGAGGTAAACAATGGACGGAATTTTGCAAAACTTACTGTCAGATGAACTGAGCTGCGATTAGCTGCCGTGCAAAAAGAAAACGGTAATCCGAAACAGGCTGTTGGCAATAAAACCAATCAAAGCCAGGAAAATCAGGACGTTGACAGCATCTTTCAGCTTTTGCATGAATTCCGCAGCACAAGCAACATCCTTACATTATCAAACGGGTTGTCCCGACTGAGAAATTTGCAGAATCTTTTCCAGCCTAATCTTTTCCAGCCCAATCTTCTCCAACCCAACCCGATCGATTGGCAGCCCCTACAGCGCATCCACCATCAGATGTGCCACATCCTTCATCGTGTACTTTGCCTGCCAGCCCAGCATTTGCTTTGCTTTGGCTGCATTGCCGCAGCTCACGGCGATATCCGTGGGGCGAAACAAACTGCGATCGACTTCCACGCGATCGTGCCAGTCTAAGCCCAGGTAATCAAACACTTCAGCCACAAATTCCTGCAAGCTATGGGTATGTCCAGTGGCGATCACAAAGTCGTCCGGTTGCTCCTGTTGCAGCATTTGATACATGGCCTCCACATATTCCGGCGACCAACCCCAGTCCCGCCGAATCGAGATATCGCCCAAAGACAGTTTCTCGGCTCGACCTGCCGCAATGTCTGCCGCTGCCTGCACAATTTTTTGCGTCACAAAGCGTTTGGGGCGCAGAGGCGATTCGTGGTTAAACAAAATACCAGAGCAAGCAAACAGCTCGTATGCCTCGCGGTAGTTTGCCACTTGCCAGAAAGCCGCTGCCTTTGCCACTGCATAGGGGCTACGCGGACGAAAGGGAGTCGTTTCATCGGCGGGTGCTGTGCCCGTATCGCCAAAACATTCGCTCGACCCCGCATTGTAGAGCCGAATTGGGGCATTAATAAAGCGAATCGCCTCCAGCAGATTGAGCGTGCCCAGCGTAATGCTTTCCATCGTTTCTACAGGCAGCTCAAACGAGAGTCCAACCGAGGTTTGCCCTGCCAGATTGTAGATTTCATCCGGCTGCACTTTGTTAATTACCTGAAGCACGCTGCGAAAGTCGTTGAGTGCCATCGAGCAGGTTTTGACGCGATCGCGAATTCCCAACCGTACCAGATTGCGAAACGTAGAAATTTGGGCGTCCCGCGATGTGCCGACCACAGTATAGCTATGACTCAGCAGCAGTTGAGCTAGATAAGCTCCGTCCTGTCCTGAGATTCCGCAGATAAGGGCTGTCTTCACCATAGGTAGGGCAATCCGTAGGGCAACTTTATGAGGTTAAGAGACGGTTTGACAAGCGACCGTGCTGGCTTCGATCGCCCCTCTAACGGGTCAATTCTAGAAGGAACCGACTTGCTTTCGGGTTTCAAAATTTCCCAGGTTTAGGAATTGAGGGGGCAATGCTAAGGGAGCAATGTAGCACCTCGAACACTGCTCAAATCACCTCTCAGCCTAAAGTGCCCCGATCAACTCACTGGGCAACAAATTGCTTCTGTTGCTCTTCGGATTTACGTTGCCCCCCAGCTTATTATTCGGGTGATGCGGTTGATTCTCTCGTTCGAGCAGATGCTGGATTAAGCGTAAACGAGATGGATTTTTCAGCTTGAGGCGCGATCGACGGTTCAAATTGGGGAAGCTGAGGTTCAGCTTTGGGGCGAAGTTCAGCCACCGGGCGAATATCCGGCGGCAGCGTAGGGGCAGGAGTGGCAGCCTGTTGAACGGGAACTGAAGCAGCCTCAGACGATGAAGAAATCGATTGCGAATCGCGCTGACTGAGATTAGAAACGATCGCCAACGCTGCCCCAGCCAGCAACAAAACGGGAAAGGGCAAGCTGTCTAGCCCATTCGACCACTGGTAGAACTGCGCTACACCAAAAAACAGCACCACACAAACCAATAAAAGCGGCATTTCTGCTCCTTTGCTCCTGCCCTGAGCTGATCTAAGCCAATCGGCTGCCCGTGCCCATCGATCGAGCCATGTCGAGCGTATCGCCGATCGTTTCACCGTCATGATAAGCCGCTAGCAGCACTTCGCTGGTTTTGCCCCAGGCGATCGTTCCCGTGGCATCGATCCCGATCGCACCCAGGTCGCGGTTTCGCTGATGTGCCTCCCGGAAGGAGCGATCGAAGGCAGCAGAGATCGGCAAGCCATCGGTGGTGCGAATCACAATCCGGGCAGCAAGGCACTCTTCGATAATGTCTTCGCCAATTCCGGTGCAGCTTACGGCAGCGTCGGCAGTGGCATAATTTCCAGCAGGCATCGCAGAATCGCTGACTCGTCCAATTCGCTCAAAGCCTTTTCCGCCTGTGGACGTGCCTGCGGCAAGCTGCCCAGCGGCATCGCGAACTACTACCCCGATCGTCCCCCGTCCGGCCTCGCTCACCAGCTCTTTTTCGGCAACCACGCCCGCCATCGCTTTGTCAAAATTGCCTTCACGCTCCAGAATCCATTCCTGAAGCCGCAGCTTGGTCAGGGGATCGTAGGCAGGCAGTTGCAGTTCGCGCACCAGCTCCATTGCGCCATTGTCTGACAGCACGCGATCGTCTGAGCTCTGGAGAAACTGCGCGAGCTGAATTGGGTTTTGCACTCGCGACACGTTGATAATGCCGCTAAAGCGTTGGGCATTGCCATCCATTAAAGAAGCACTCATGCGAATCTGCCCGTCGGACTGAAGCACCGATCCGGTTCCGGCATTAAAGCGGGGATCGTCTTCTAGAAGCTGACAGCCCAGAATCACCGCAGATTTCGCATCCAAGCCCGACAGCAATTTGTCGTAAACCGCATCGATTACCTGGTAGAGCGACTGACGCACCAAATCCGCTCCTTTTTCCCCCTTGAGCGAACTGCCCGCACCTCCATGAATGATGAGCTTGGGCTGTCCATCTACGATCGACATCGTTGAAAATCCCCTGGTTAAACCCTATTATTACGCCTCTGGATTGCTACGCCTCTGGCGGAAGCCTGTGATCGAAATCCTAATCGCTAATCCTACCTGGAAATGGCAAAGCAAACGGTAAACGAATCTGCATCTGTCACGCTTCCAGTATCTGCTTCGTCTGGCTTTGTCGATGGGCGTCGTCGCCGACAGCGATCGGAGCAGTATTTCACCTCGTCCCAGCAGTCTGCCCATTTTTTGCGCCAAGCAAAGGGACGACCGCACACAGGACAGATTTTAGTCGGGAGATCAGATTTCGATCGCGATTTTGCCATCGGTTGTTAAAGATTCCGTTGATTCATTTCGATATTGATACGTCATCGATCGTAGCGAGTAAAAGATAGAAGATATCAGAGAGCGAGATGGTTTCATCTCAATTTCCGATTTTGAAGATTCTGAATTTTTGATCTATATTGATGCCAAATGATTTATCGGGCATACGAATTGTGTTAATGGAGCCTGCGGGAGCTTTGAACGTGGGATCAGTAGCTCGCATTATGAAAAATATGGGGCTACGACAGCTTGTGCTAGTGAATCCACAATGTGATCCCCTGGGTGACGAGGCAAGGAAAATGGCGGTTCATGCTGCCGATGTGCTGGAAGCCGCGCTGCGAGTGCAGACCTTACCAGAAGCTTTGCAGGACTGTCATCGGGTTATTGCCACTACGGGTCGCAGTGACACAACGCTGAAGATGCCGCTAGAGCCACCCCGAAATGCGCTGTCCTGGCTGGTTCCTGCTGATTTCCAAACGGGTTCTTCAGCCAATGCTGCGCTCATTTTTGGACGGGAAGACCGGGGACTCACGAACCAGGAATTGAACTATGCCCAACGGCTCGTCTGCATCCCTGCCAGCTCAGAATATGAATCGCTCAATCTGGCGCAAGCGGCTGCAATTTGCTGCTACGAGCTTTATTTAACGCTCAAGCTGCCGTCCTTCTCAGCCCTGCCAGCAGTTCCTCCGACGATCGCTGCCGCTTCAGAACCTCCGCCAACGTTTGAAACTTTGGAAGCGTACTACCAACAGTTAGAGGCACTGCTGCTGAAGATTGGCTATCTTTATCCCCATACTGCACCTAGCCGTATGGAAAAATTTCGCAGACTGTTGGGGCGATCGCTCCCTTCTTCAGAAGAAGTGGCAATGCTACGCGGAATCTTGCGTCAGGCAGAGTGGGCTTTAGGGCAAGAAAAATCGTCTGAAGCCCCCTGAATAAGTCTGCTTGAACTTTTGTGAAGCACCGTTTTGCTCCAAAGCTGCATCGTTTAATCTTGGAGGGCTTATATCCTCTCGCGAAAATTCCTCCATATCCTCTTCAAAAATTTCTATGCGTTAAGTGCTTGTCAGATTCGTAAATAACGATTAAAAATAAACAGCGAAACTCTAGATATAGCGTTAAGGTTCGCTTAAAAATCTGCTCCGGTAGGATAATCCGCTCAGCATTCATTCCCCTAGAGTACTGCTACCAGCGAGAATTCCTTATTCCAGGCGCACTCCGCTAAATGTAAGAACTCTCTTTATCTACCTGTTGTCGAGGTATTGCCCGTGCTTGAACCAAGCTATCGCCCCCAAGAGTCGCAGCGTCGTCGCCCATCTCGCCGTCGTTCTCGCCGCGTGTCGCCTGCTTCGGCTTCAGAAGTTAAATCAGAGCAATCGACAACTCGTTCTTCGCCCGCTGTTGGGTTTAACCCAAACCGAGCCAAACCAAGCCGCCCATCTTCTCCGGCTCGTTCGATGCCTGCTCGTCCGAATGAATTATCTCGGCGATCGCAAATTCCGGCTGACCCAGCTCTTGATTCAGTTCCCGGTTCACAGTCGCGTCGAACGCGCAAACCTCACCCCAAGCGTCGCCCTACCCCTCCTTTAATGCAGGGAATCCGGCTGCTGATTCTAGGCGTTGGAATTTGGGCAATTGCCGGAACTGCGCTCTCAATTTGGGAACCCACGGTGCGATCGGCGCAGGCAAACCAGGAAAACGTCGCCTCGGGAAGCAGTAACGCCCAGGCAGCTCCTGCAAATACCTCAATTCACAATGCCTTTAAACCGGGTCAAGAAATGACCACACTGGCAGCCAGAATCCAGCCTTTGACCAAAGACCTGACCGATCTCGCGCCCGGTGTCTTTCTTGCCGATCTCGACAGCGGCAACTACTACAGCCTGAACGGAACAACAACCTTTGCTGCCGCCAGCATGATCAAAGTGCCGCTCCTGATTGCCTTTTTTCAGGATGTTGATGCGGGCAAAATTCGGCTCGATGAAATGCTAACGATGCAGCAAAACGATATTGCAACGGGATCAGGCGATATGCAGTATTTGCCCGTTGGCTCAGAGTTTACGGCACTGGAAACGGCGACCAACATGATCGTGATTAGCGACAACACGGCAACTAACATGATCCTGCGGCGACTGGGCGGCATCGAAGCTGTAAACCAGCGATTTAAGGAGTGGGGCTTAGAGCAAACCACCGTTCGCAACGTGCTGCCCGATCTGGAAGGAACGAATACGACCTCTCCTAAGGAACTTGCGGCGGTGATGTCGCTGCTGAGTCAGGGTGAGCTGCTGTCGATGAAGTCACGCGATCGTGCAATCGCGATTATGCAGGGAACGTTAACCGATACACTGCTGCCTACTTCTTTAGGGGCAGGGGCAACGATCGCCCATAAAACAGGTGACATCGGCTCCCTTGTCGGCGATACAGGGCTAATCGATATGCCCAGCGGCAAACGCTATGCGATTACTGCGATGGTGAAGCGTCCGCACAATGACGATCGCGCTCAAGAGCTAATTCGTCAGATCGCCGCAACGGTCTATGATTATCTCGACCAGCCTACTGCCCAGACTGCCGCTGCTCCAATTTCTTCCACAGCACCCGCCGAGGCTACGACACCAGAATCGAACCCGGACGCACTCAATGCTGCGCCGTCTGAGGGAGGTGTACCCGCAAGTCCCAGTCCTACCGCTCAAGAATGATTCAGCAGGATGGGTCATTGCAGGCTTTTTTGCTTACAGGGATTGACTCAAGATTTTCGTTAAGATGCCAGGTGGCTATAGCCCCGCCAGACGGCAACGAGCAATCCCTGTACTGCAACATCAGTCGCAGCAGCCTCGATCACGTTGTAGTTTGGGTTTGCCGGCTTGAGCGTGACTTGATTGCCTTTACGATGATAGTACTTCAGCGTTGTGCCATCTCCGTTGACCCGTGCTGCGACGATCGCCCCGTTTTTGAGTGCCTTCGGGTCTTGCACAGGACGCATAATGACCACGTCTCCTTCGCCAATTAAGGCTCCAATCATACTGTCTCCCCGGACTCGCAGTGCGTAGTCCCCCGGCTTGAGCAACGAGCAGGAAAAGTCTAGCTGTTCGACAGAGTCCGTGTAAGATTCAACAACAGAGCCAGCAGCGATCGCTCCTAAAATCGGAAGTCCCTGCGGCTTGAGGATGCGAATCGTTCTGGCCCTACCCTCGGTCCAGTCGATGTATCCTTTGGCTCTCAGATGTTCTAAACGACTTTGAATTGGAGCAGGAGATTTTAACCCCATTGCTCGCATCATTTGCCGAATTGAAGGGGAATGCTGATTTTCTTTGATGTAGTCGACCAGCCAGTCAAAAAGCTGCTGCTGGACTTCTGTTAGGGATTCCATAGGTTGATAGGTTGGTAGGCTGGTTGTAGGACAAACAGATCATTCCTGGAACAGATGTACCACTAAACTGCCGCCTTTGTCCAGTCCTTCAGGGAATTTCTTTTTTGTAGATTTGTATCACCAGAACGGTTTGGGGTCTGCATCGAAGGCGATCGTGCGAGCATTGCCCTGCCAGACAGTTCAGCCAACTGTCCTACTTCAAGTCCAGCAAATTTGGCTTTTTTCAAGGGTAAACCCCTCGGTTCAACCGACCAATTGCTAAACCTACTTCTACCTAAAGCGTAAAAAATCGGGATGCTGGCAGGATAAAACCAGGTTCATTGAGATCCGTTATGCCCCTTTGCTCTGGCAAGGGGCTTTTTTAAAGGCAAAAGGATCTACAAACTTTCCAGGTATTCCAGCAAGTCAGCCATTTCTTGAGGACTTGGCTGAAACTGAGGCATTGGCGGGGTAGACCCACTCGTAACTTGATGAATAAGACCAATTCGCGACTTGCGAGAAGCAACGCGATGCAGATTTGGACCAACCCAGCCACTTGCATCAAATCCGTGACAGCTCGCACAGTTCATCTGAAACATGACTTCTCCCCGTTGGGCATTGCCAGCATGAGATAGGACATCTCTTACATAGGGATCAGCATGGCGGAAGTGATGAATGCCAACAAAAGCAAGCACGACCAGAAGTAGAACAGCCAACAGCGTGATAACTGTTCTTTGCACCGTCGGCTCGGGCGAGGTCGCTGTAAGGGGTTTTTCCAAAAGCTCTTTAGTCAAGAGAGGCAAAAAGGGAGAGAACGGCAAACAGGAGCTAACAATATATTTTAGGAATTTAACTTACTTCACGTTATAGCTAAGCATATTTTAATATTCCCAGCTCTTACTCAGGAATCAAAGCTCAGCAAATGCAGGCAGTCTTGTCACCACAGTACCTGAAAGCCTTGCTCTACTTAAAGTTTACCGCTTTCTTATTTTATTTTACTCAGGATATTTTAAATTGAACCCGTCGCGGAGATTATGAAAGAAGACTAAAAACCGTTAAGAAGCGGCAATGTCGCTTTGTTTGCTAAAATTCAAACGGAGATAAGGAGATAAAGCTGTGGTAGAACCGTTACTTTCTGGCATTGTGCTTGGTTTGATTCCTGTCACCCTGGCAGGATTATTTGTGGCTGCCTATTTGCAATACAAGAGAGGCAACCAGCTCAATCTTTAGTCCCCGTTGCGAGTCTAGACTCGGTAAGACGCTAAAGAAGGCTCTGCCAATTCTTGCCCTCATTCGCTTGCTCTTGTTTGCCCGCCCTATTAATGCGAGGGATCCAGGGAGAGTTCAACCACCGCTTGACTCTCCCGACTTTTCAAATCTCCTCTGAAACAACCGACGATCGAATCCGATCGAGCAGTGCATAAAACGGCTGCCAGTTATCTTCCTGGGTAATGGGTTCCCAGATGGCTTCGATTTCGGGACGAATAATAACTGTTGCCGGATTGTGCTGACTTAATCGTTGGGCGATCCGGCTTATTTCTGATTCGGGTAGGCTGTTCAACACCTGATGGTAAAACTGCCGCCAGCGATCGAGCAGACTTTCCACCGCATCGGTTTTGTCGCCAGGAGCCTGAGTGACTGCCAGGTTAAAAATATTGGTTGCGGCGTCGCGCCAGGAGCGATCAAACTGTTGCCGCAGTGCCAGGAAGAAATCGTGATAGCCTAGCTTGGTTTCAAAGAGAAGCTGCAAAGTCAGATGCAAAAGCTCATCGGCAACTTCTTCGGAAACCTGATCGAAACCGATCTCAAACCCTAATTTTCGCAGCATCCGCTGACGGTAGGTGTGCTGATAACGATCGTGATAGCGATCGAGGGCAGCTTCCATGTCAAATGGATCAAGCACAGCTTTGAGCGGCACTTGCAGCATTTGCAGATTCCACTGGCAAGCGGCGGGCTGGTTCGCGTAGCAGTAGCGTCCGTAGTAGTCAAAATAGGCGGCAGTAAACTGTGGGTCGTACTGCTGAATAAAGGCATAGGGTCCGTAGTCGAAGCTTTCGCCCGTGACGGACATATTATCTGTGTTGAGAACGGCATGACAAAAGCCGACCGACATCCACTGTGCGGTGAGATCTGCCACTCGCTCGACCAGTTCGGTATAGAACTGCAAGTAAGCGTTTTCCTGTCCTTTCAGGTGGGGATAGTAAATTTCCAGAACGTGATCCAGCAATTTCTGAATCAAATCTTTGCGTCCGAGATGGTGCAGCCGCTCAAAGGTGCCAAATCGAATATGCGATCGAGAAAAACGAATCATCACAGACGATCGGGTCGGAGACGGTTCATCACCGCGCCATAGCCCTTCTCCGGTTTCCACCAGACTGAGACAGCGCGAGGTTCTGACACCCAGCTGATGCAGCATTTCCGCCGCCAGCACTTCCCGTACTCCGCCTTTCAGGGTCAAGCGTCCATCACCGCCTCTAGAGTAGGGAGTTCTGCCCGATCCTTTTGTGCCAAAGTCGTAAAGCGCACCGTCAATCCCACGCACCTGCCCATAAAGAAAGCCGCGCCCGTCGCCTAACTGCGGGTTATACTCCCCAAACTGGTAGCCGTGATAGCGCATTGCCAGGAATGGAGAACGCCCCTCAAACCGCCCAAACGCCTCAATGAAATCAGCATCGGTCACCTGCTGCGGGTCGAGCCCAAGCTGACGCAACACATCATCGTTACGAAACCGCAAAATCTGTTGGGGAAACTTTGCCGCAGCTACCCCATCGAAGTAGTCTTCCCCTAACCGCTCAAAGGCGGGCTCATAGGGAAGTGACAGAATTGAATTCCCCGATAAATTCGCAGAACGATCGGCAGGCATATTGACAGACATGGACGACACACCAGACTTTAATGAACGACTTTGATGAGCAGCAGGGCTTTGCCCCTTCTTTCAGTCTAGTGTCCGATCAATTGGCTCAACTAATGCTTTCTGCTGACCTTTTGCCACAGTCTGAAATTGGGCAGGAAAAGCAGTTGGGAAAAGTAGTCAGGCTAAAGTAGCCAGGAAAAGTAAGCAAGAAAAAAGGGAGAGCCATTTGGAAAACTCTCCCAACCATCAGGGTGCATCTACATAACAGATTATTGCACTAAAGGGGTGAGGGGCGTAACCCCCTATTTAATTTTTTTCTGTAAATCTACGAAAAAGTTTCACAGGTAGGGGAAATTTTTTGCCCTAAGTCACTCTGCTTGCTGTTCCGGTTGCTGTTCAGCATACCCCGATCGATTCAATTTCCAGCCTGGCTTAACGACCTGACGGGCACGGGCGATCACCAGCGCGTCGTGGGGTACATCTTCAGTCACAACCGAGCCAGCAGCGACGGTCACATCTGCCCCCAAGGTCACGGGCGCGACCAGCACACTATTTGATCCAGTTTTGGAACGATCGCCGATCTCGGTTCGGTGCTTTTGTACACCGTCATAATTTGCCGTGATTGTACCTGCTCCTATATTGACCCGATTTCCCAAACTCGCATCCCCCAGGTAGGAGAGATGCGCCACGTTCGTTTGCTCACCCAGCCGCGAATTTTTCAGCTCGACAAAGTTTCCAATTCGGCAGCCTTGTCCTACTTCCACATGACCGCGCAAATGGGTATACGGACCAATCCGGCTATTTGCTTGCACCCTGCTATCGCTTACCACTGAAAGCAGAACAGTAGTATTCTCACCAATCTCGCTGTTTTCAATCAGGCTACCCGGACCAATCCGACAGCCCGATCGAATCACGGTTTTGCCGCGCAGATGGGTTTGCGGCTCAATGATCACGTCCGGTTCGAGCTGCACTTCAGTATCGATCGTAATGCTGCCCGGATCGATCAGCGTTACTCCGGCTGTCATCCACTCCTGCTTGATGCGCGTTTGCAGAATCTCATAGGCATCGGCGAGCTGCTGGCGATCGTTAATGCCGAGAATTTCTTGATAGTCTTCGACATCCACTGCCATCACGGGCGAGACTGCTGTCACGGCATCGGTAAGATAGTATTCCTGCTGATTGTTGTTGCTCTGAAGCAGGGGCAATACTTCCGCCAGCTTTAACCAGTTAAAGCAGTAGATTCCGGCATTAATGCGCTGGTTTTGCCGTTGAGCAGGCGTACAGTCCCGGTCTTCTACAATTTGCGTTACCCGATTTTCGCTATCGCAGAACACTCTGCCGTAGCCCTTGGGATTAGCAATCTGAGCCGTGAGAATAGTAGCAGCGTTTTGATGCGTTTGATGCGTTTGAAGCAAAGCACCGAGCGTTTTAGGACGTAGCAGCGGCACATCGCCATTAAGTACCAGTAAATCTCCTTCAAACCCTTCCAGGTGAGGAATGAGCTGCTGAACGGCGTGCCCGGTTCCAAGCTGCTCTCGCTGTTCAACCAGTTCCACATCCGGTACATGGGCGAGAGCCTGACTCACCTGCTCTGCCCCATACCCAACAATCACCAGACGGCGGCTCGGCTGAATTTCTGTCGTGCCGTCCAAAACCCTTTCCAAAAGCGATCGTCCACCAAGAGAATGCAGCACTTTGGGCAAACGAGACTTCATCCGAGTCCCTCGCCCTGCCGCCAGAATTGCTACCGCGACCATTCGTAATGCTTGCCTGCTGAGATCACATCCAACGGAGTATAGCTGGTTCTGACCCGATTTCAGCAAGGGCAACCAAAAAATTGGCTGGCTTTGTCTGGTTTTTACGCTCGCTGAAATGCCCGCACCAAAATTCCTTGGCTTGGACTGAGCAGCAGTGCCAGGAAAAACAGCACCGACGCAACCAGAACGATCGCTGCACCAGAAGGCAAATTGTAGTAATAGCTGAAATACATCCCACTCAGGCTCGACACAGTGCCGATCGCCCCACCCACAAGCATCATCTGATGCAGTCGCGGCACGAGCAAATAAGCAGTGGCAGCAGGCGTGATCAGCAGCGACAGAACCAGAATGACGCCGACTGCTTTCATGCTGGCAACAACAGTAAGGGCAAACAAAATCATCAAGCCTGTGTCAAACCAGTTGGTCGGCAAACCCGTCGCCTGTGCCCCAAGCGGGTCGAAGCTAAAAAACAGCAGTTCCTTATAAAAAAGAACGATCGCCAGCAGCACCAGGACAGCGATGATCGCCGTATCCCGAACTTCTGACTGAGTCACGCCCAGAATATTGCCAAACAGAAAATGGTTCAGGTCGATTTTGTTGGACTTCTGGACGACCGTAATGAGCGTCACTCCTAGTGCGAAAAAGGCAGAAAAGACAATGCCCATTGCGGCATCTTCTTTGATCGGCGAGCGGGTATGAATCCAGCTAATAATCACCGCACTTAGCAACGCCGCTACAAACGCCCCCAAATACAAATTTGCGCCCACAATAAAGGCAATCGCTAGTCCGGGCAGCAGCGAGTGACTAATTGCATCCCCCAGTAACGCCATCCGTCGCACTACCAGATAGCTGCCAACTACCGAACAGAGGACTCCAACAATAATTGCGACCACGAGCGATCGCTGCATAAAGCCGTACTGAAGTGGGTCGAGCAAGAGGGAAAGCATAGAAAACGTTCGATATTTCGAGCAGTAAGAGGGTAAAAACTGTGATCCGAACCCTTCCCCTGGCAGGTCAAGTTTGGGAGAACCCGGCTCGCTTCAGGATTCTCAAAGTCCCGCAAAGTTGGGGAATTGGGGGGCACGGTAGGGAATTTGAGACTTCTCAAAAACGCTTTCCCATCAAGAAACTACGCAGCCTGTTTGCCAAAGAAGCTTACATGACCGCCGTAGGCACGAGTCATATTTTCAACCGTGAGCACTTGATTCCGATCGCCGCAAGCAATCAGTTCACGATTTAGCAGCAGTAGCCGGTCGAAGTGGGTAATTGATTCGCCCAGATCGTGATTAACGACGAGGACGGTTTTTCCGCGATCGGCAAGCTGCCGGAAGATGCCAAACAGCAGGTCTTCGGTCTTTTGGTCGATGCCGACAAAGGGTTCATCAAAGCAAAATACATCTGCTTCCTGTGCCAGAGAGCGGGCAAGAAACACGCGCTGCTGCTGTCCGCCCGATAGCTGACCGATAGGCCGATTGCGAAACTGCGACATTCCGACTCGTTCCAGTGCTTCGGCAGCCGCCTGCCGACTAGTGACTGAAAACCGATTCAGGTAGCCCATTTTGCGAACTCTGCCCATCAGCACCACATCCCAGACCGTTGCCGGAAAGGTCCAGTCAATCTGCGATCGTTGGGGGACATAAGCAACGCGCTCTTTCTGGTCGGCAAGGGGGCGATCGCCATAAAAAACGGAGCCAGACACCGTGGGAATTAAGCCCAGCATGGCTTTGATCAGCGTACTTTTGCCTGCGCCATTAGGTCCAAAAATACCAACCAGGTGTCCGGGAGTCATCGTAAAGCTGACATTCTGAAGTGCCCGGACAGACTGATACTGAACGCTCAAATGCTCAACTGCGATGACGTGGGGTGCAGTCATAGGTCGAGCAGACCGACGAGCAGAGGATTGGAAGCGGGCAGTCGGGTGTAGGGCAGTCATAAGCAGCAGCGTGAGGAGGAAAAATGAGAAGAATATGAAAACGCAATATGATCGAATCTACCATAGATTATGAAACCAATGTGAAAAGGCTGTAGTCCGTCATGGGAAAGGAACTGATGCAATCAAGGGATAGAGATAACGGACGGTTTCGGGCAGGAAAAGGGGCAAAAGCTCTATCCCGCTATATGCTTCTTTGGATAGTGATCGGGGTAATGGGTTTAACCGGATGCGGTTCAAATCAGTCCACAGCCGAGGACGGCAAGCCAAACGTCGTCTCGACCAGCACCATGATTAGCGACTGGACGACTGAAATTGGCGGCAGCGAAATTGATCTGACCAGCATCCTAAAGCCAGGAGATGACCCACACGTTTATGAGCCAGTTCCAACCGACTCCCAGGCAATGGAAGAAGCGCAGCTCATCCTCTACAACGGCTTCAACCTGGAACCGGGGCTAATTCGTCTGCTAGAAGGCGCAGGAGCAAACGCTAAAAAAGTGGCGGTCGGAGAAGTGATCAAACCGCTAGACCTGCAAAAGGATGGGCAAACAGTTCCCGATCCCCACGTTTGGGGCAGTGCAGAGAATACGATCGAGATGGTGCAGGCAATTCGGGACGCGCTGATCGAACTCTCGCCGGACGATCGCGAGCAGTTTACCCAAAATGCCAATCGGCTCATCGTGGAACTAGAGCAGCTTCATACCTGGATTCAGCAGCAGGTCGCGACAATTCCGCCCGATCGCCGTAAACTCGTTACAACCCACGATGCCTTTCAATACTATGCGCGTGTCTATGGCTTGACCGTGCCAGGAACCCTCATTGGCATCAGTACCGAAGAGCAGCCCAGTGCCCAGACGGTTCAAAAGTTAGTCGAGTCAGTGAAAGGCTTGGGGATTCCCAGCATCTTTGCTGAAACCACGATCAATCCGCAGCTCATTACCACCGTTGCCGAAGAATCGGGCGTGAAATTGGCTCCCCAAAAGCTTTACTCCGACTCGATCGGTGCACCGGGCAGCGATGGCGATAGCTACATCAAAATGATGGTGGCAAATACTAAAGCGATCGTCGAAAACCTGGGCGGACGCTATACCCCGTTTACCCCACCCAGCCCATCAGCCGAGTAAAGCTCATCGAAGCAAACAGGAGAAATAAGCCGCCGCCGATCGCCGTCAGTTTCTGTTCGGAGACGCGCCCACAGAAAAACTTGCCGCACTGCACTGCAATCAGGGCACAAAGTGCGTGACCCAGAATGGCTCCCAGCGAAACGCCTATCGGATGATTTGCCGCTGCCAGCGCAATCGTCGTGATCTGGGTGCGATCGCCCCATTCCCCCAAAAAAGTCAGTCCAAACGCCTGAGAGACAACCCCCAGCGATCGGCGCGGCTTGATCTTGGACTCGGCTTCCATCACCGTTTCGGCGGCTTCCTGCTCTTCTGCTAAACAGCCATTGGGCGACATTTGGCGAGCGTCGTAGAGCAGCTTTAGCCCAAAGCAGAGAAACAGCAGAATTTCGCCCCAGCGCACGTAGATTTCCGGCAGCAGAGTTGCGAACTGTCCCAGCAGCACCGAGAGAACGGTCATTGCGGCTAATGCTAAAACTGCACCCAGAAATACCCAGCGACGGGGGTGACGCATTGCCAGGATTGCAGAAACGAAGAACGTTTTGTCACCCAGCTCGGAAACAGTAATTAGCAGCAGAGCCGCAGTAAATCCGGTTAACATCCTCAGTTGCTCCTCTCGATTCAGTCAGTGATCGACGTCACGGCTGACGGAGCGTGATGAGGATAAAACACTTCACCAGCTCACATCAATTTGTGAACTTAGTGAAGGTCTCGCTAATCAAAAACTTTTGCTTTTGCGTTTGAGCCAGGTTCATCACCAGTATGTTGACTCAAACTCACTTAGCTTGCAGAGATAATCGCTTCCTGAAGCAATTCAAAGGTCATTCAGAAGCAAACTCTAAAAGCCAGCAGCTACTCCCCTTCATTTGTTTCTATCCTAAGTCCTGGGGCAGAGAAAGTCAAAGTTCAGGACTGCGACAGGTAATAGCCTTTTCGATAAACCCAGGCAATCTGATCCGGGTCAAGGCTTTGAGTCCAGGTAGAAAAATCGGGTTCACGTTTTCTGCGCCGAATGGTTTTGCGGCTAACCTTCAGGCGACGAGCAAGCTGACTGGCAGAAATAGCTGTGGCTCCCGGTGAGAAATCTGCTTCCAGAAAATCGACGTAGGCATCCCAGAAGACAAACAGGCTAATGAACAGCAAAAAAATCACGGACTCTGGACGCTTGAGCACGTCTGGTGTCTCCAGCAGATCATCAGAACCGGACAGGTCAGGAAAAGGAGAATTCGCAGCCGCAGCGTAGGACACTTCTTCTAAAGGTTGTGGAGAGGCTGGCGATCGCGTATCAGACGCAGGATGCTGAACCGTAAAGCTCTGCTCATCTTCGGTTTGAAGCTCTGTTGGAGCGTCGATCGGGGCAGGGGAAGCAGGCTCTAGGGATTCCGGGAAAGAATTAGAGGCTTGAGTCACAAAATTTCTCCGAGGCAGGGGCAAATCGGACAAAAGCAGATCGGGTGGTTCAGAAAAAGAGGTATCGAGCAAAGACGGCTCGAAGGAAGAAGGAAAAGGAAACTGAATCGTCTGCCGCCAGTCAAGGTGAGTCTCCCCTTGGCGACGACTATAAACCATGATGGTTTGAATCGACTGAACATTCAAGACGCTTAGAATACGCTGCAAAAAGGCGATCGCTTTCTCCTGATCAAGAAGCTGCTGCGCCTCCAGCAAAACGTGCAAACAGTGATTCTGACGCTGGACTTTTGCCTTGACTCCGTGCGATCGGGTTACGTAGTTCAGCAGCGTCGCAATGGCGATCGAATGACCTTGTTGAGCAAGCGCAAGGATTTCCTGCGACAACATAGCATGACCCTGAACAGCAGCGCGGAAAGCAAATTTTCCATCCATAGCATACGAGATTCGGCGACCGTTCACGCTAATTGCCGATCGCACCTTGCAGCAAAATGGCGATCGCATTGATCACAGTTTGGGCTGAACCTAGGAAAAAGTCGCGATCGATCGTCTCTGGGGTATCGCTTGGCTGATGGT
Source organism: Leptolyngbya sp. ST-U4 (assembly GCF_039962215.1). Taxonomy (NCBI): domain Bacteria; kingdom Bacillati; phylum Cyanobacteriota; class Cyanophyceae; order Leptolyngbyales; family Leptolyngbyaceae; genus Leptolyngbya; species Leptolyngbya sp. ST-U4. The sequence continues at coordinate 116,875 of NZ_JAMPKZ010000010.1, read as the reverse complement.
AGTGGGGATTGCGAAAGTTTGCAGTATCCGTGACCAGCACTGCACCGCGCCCCGATCGCCAGAAAGGAGCATGATCACTGCGAACCAGGTCAGGCGTAAAGCGTCCCATGGTGGGAACCGATAGCGTTAACACCTGCGGCAGGTTTGGCCGATTAGCATCGGTAAAACTCTGGGTCAGGGCAGGATGGCCCTGATCGCCAATCACCCCCAAAAAATTACCGCGATCGGTGGGTGGGGCAATCGGCAACACACTTGGAAAAGTTTGACAGCCAGGAGTTTGGCAGGCGTAACCCAGCATATCGAGAATCACTGCCCCATCAAAAGTTGGCTCCGACTGAAGCTGCTGCACGTAGGCTTCACTGCCTAGCAGACCTGCTTCTTCAAGGTCAAAAAAGACCAACCGCAGCGAACGCGGGGTTTGCTTTTGCTGGAAGAGCCTGGCGGTTTCCAAAAGGGTTGCGACTGCGGTGGCGTTGTCGTCTGCTCCAGGGGAATCTTCGACTGTATCGTAGTGTGCGCCCAGCAAAATCACGCCAGCAGTTGAGCCATTTCCAGGACGCTCTGCCACCAGATTCACACCACCCTCGCCAAAGGGCTGCTCCTGCACCTGCCAGCCTGCGGACTGAAGCTGCTGCATAATATAGCTGCGGGCACGGGCACGATCGGCTGCCTCATGCCGCACAAATGCCAGTTGCTCAACATCGGCAATCAGGCGATCGGAATTCGATCGAGGCAAGACAAGGGGCATATCGCTAGAGACTCGAAACGGCGACGAGTACTCAACTTCTCTGGCAAGGGGAAGGAATCTTTGCGGGTGCAGTCCCCAGCCCAGCAAAACGGCAGCGATCGTCACCAAAAACAGCAGCACTCCAAGCCAGCGTCGCCTCATGGCATTCCTCCCGTTGATTTGCCGATTGAGCCGATCGTTCAAGATATTGCCGCTCTGGAAGCGGCTTCATCGTCTAAAGTCTAAGATCAATCTCCTGTAATAGGGTGTGATTCAGCGATGATCCCCTTGGGTAAATCTCTCAATTCTGGGGACAATTTAGCCTGGGGTAATGGAGCATCTGGAATACCTGTTAAGCAGCCCAGGGAAGGCATTCAGATATAGAATTTTCACTCATCGTTTCAATGGTATCTTAATGGCATCAGCGCAAGTCCTTTACTCTTGCTCTGGCTGAGCGAAAGACGATTCAAACAATCGCTTCACGACTTCGCTTGCCGATCGAAATCCACCATCAAAATAAACGCCGCCGATCGTTGCTTGAAAGGTCGCTGACAGCATAGCGGGGTCAGGCAGGGTGTCGCTGGCTTGTTCATCGCTGCTGAGGCGCAAAAAACGATCGATCTGGAGGAATTGAGCGATCTGGCTCAAGGTTTCCGGGTTGACAAGCTGACTCAACCAGGATTCGAGGTCGTCTGCCTCGGAGTAGCCATAGCGAATCAACAGTTCGATCACGACCATTTGAATCAGTCGATCGCCCAGGATTTGATAAACGGTCTGATTGCCCGGAAGCTGATGCTCGATCGCGTAGGCGGGGGTTGTGAGTGCCTGTTTCAGGATCTCTTTGTCGAAGAAGAAATAGCCGAGATTTTGTTCGATCGCCATGCTATTCCCAAAAATTCCTCAAGCGCGAAAACTTAACCTTGATGCAGCAAACAGGCAGCCGGAAACACCAGATATTCCAGGAAAAACAGCTTCCAGATGAATTGATAAAACTGGGCGATCGATTGCTTTTCGCGTAAGTCCACACGGCTACTTAACACCCAGAGCGCAATCAGAGCCAGAACGTGAGTGGGGATCAGGAAAAGGGCACTGACATTCGGCAGCAATGTACCCGCCACGATCATGCCGCTGTAGCAAAGCGTAATGACCCAAAGTGCCAGCTTGAACACCGCCTTTTGTCCCAGCCGCATTGTAAACGTAGTGATGTGGTAGAGCCGATCGCCCTCCAGGTCGGGAATGTCTTTGAAAATCGCGATCGCAAACGTGAACACCAGCACAAACAGCGTCAGTGCCCAAACCGGAGCCGGAACCCCAAAACTGCCGCCCAACTGCTGATTAAAGTGCAGGAATAAACCCAGATTCACGATCGCCCCGCGCACCGTAAAAATGCAGACCGATGCCCAGAACGGAAACCGCTTGAGCCGGAGCGGGGGCAGCGAATAGGCAGTTCCGATCGCCACGCTGAGCCACACGGTCGCCATCAAAAACACACCCTGCACCGCAGACAAACCCAATGCCAGCAGTCCGGTCGTCAGAACGATTGCCTGTGCCTCCCGGCGGGAAAACTCACCCGATGCCAGGGGCAAATGGGGTTTGTTGATGCGATCGATCGCCACGTCCTCAAGCTGATTGAGCCCCACAATGTAGACATTGCCGCATAGACAGGTCAACAGGGGCAGCAAGGGCAACGATAGAGAAGCAGGATTTAGCGCAAAGGCGATCGCATACAGTCCAAGAACGCTCAGCGTCGTACCAATGATGGTGTGGGGACGGGAGAATTTCCAAAAGGCATAAATCCAGGGAAGGCGTTGCATTAAGTTCGATCGAGACGGGCGGGGTGGCGAAATCTGGCTCATGGAGTTGTTTTTGGGGATCGGCATGATTCTACGAGATTCCAGAGCCGGATATGCGATCGTGGCATAAAAAGATGTTGAAGGAATGGAAGTGAAAAGGGGCGAGGGGTTAGGGTTTGGTGGCTTGGAGTAAGCCGAAGCGGACTAAACCTCGTTCGTAGCCGCGTTTCATCAAACCCAAAGAGAAAGCAGCTTGGATCGTAGTCCAACCAGAGAGGAGTAAGCCGACGATTGCTTGAGGGGTGAAGGCAGAGTCGATCACGATATCCCAGAACGGGGCAACGGCAGCAGACCAGTCGGCGGTTTGGAGATTCTGGAATCCGGTTTCGCGGGCGATCGTTTCGTACTGCGGCAGGGAAATGACATAAGGCAGACAGTAGACGCGGTAGATGTCTTGCAGGTGCTTTTGTTCGTCAGGGGTGAGGGGCTGATTCTCGGTGGGGCGATGGCACCAAGTCACCATGAGAAATTTGCCGCCCGGTTTGAGAACGCGATAGCACTCCTGCACAAATTTTTGTTTGTCGGGCATATGTTCGCCGCTTTCCAGTGACCAAACAAAGTCAAACGAATTGTCGGGAAAGGGAGGTTGCTGGGCATCTGCGACGAGAAACTGGGTGCGATCGCTGAGTCCTGCGGCTTTCGCCCGTTCTGCGGCGCGGTTTGCCTGCACGGGGCTAAGGGTAATTCCGGTGGTGTGCGCGTTAAACTTTTCTGACAGGTAAAGAGAGCTGCCGCCAATCCCACAGCCGACGTCGAGGATCTGGCTTGCCTGCTGCACGTCTGCCCACTTCAGCAATTCTTCGATTAAGTCAATCTGTGCCTGTCGGCGGTCTTTGCGCTCCTGTCCCGATGCACCGTAATAGCCGTGGTGCATGTGTTCACCCCAAATTTGCTCCCACAGACCGGAAGAAGTGTCGTAAAACTGCTGAATCTGCTGCTGAAGGGTTAGGGTCATGTCTTATCTGTCCAATGAGCTGATAAATGAAAGTTGCCAAGCGGATCGGCATTCTGGTATCTCTTGCTTAGTTTATTAGAGGATGTTTGAGAAGTCATTGCTGAGACCCAAACCGTCCCCTTACCCTCCCCTTTCAAGGGGAATCTATTGATCCCTGGGTTGCAAAGTCCCCTCGCTCTTTTAGAGCGACAAGCCAAACTTAGGGATTGAGGGAGCGATGTAGAACATTGCACACTGCTCAAACGTCTAAACGAACTTTATTGAGGAAACGAAACTGCTCATGCACTCACCAGATCAATGGATTTTTGAACCCGGCACGGAAGGTCCACCACCGCGATCGCCTGCCTCAAAGCAAACGCTGAAGGAAGACATCAAGCAGGGACTTGGCTACGTTCAGTTTGTGGTGCGGATGGCAACGCGGATTCGGAGCTGGAAGAATCGGATTCGCTTTGTGGTGGGCTTGATTCTGTGGAAGCCAATCCTGCCCGATCAAGAATAGTGCCCGATCAAGAATAGTGCTGGAGAAGAATAGCCGATGAGGAACCGCTGATGTATTACGACGCGAACCAATTTGACTTCGTTACGCTGCTGGAAGACAACTGGAAGGTTATTCAGTACGAGCTGAGTCAACTGCCAAGCCAAGACTTCATTCCCTATCCAGAGCGATATTTGCTCGACAAACGGACGGGCTGGGATGTGTTTGGGCTGTACTTTGTCGGGGTCAAGATTGACTTCAACTGTGAGCTTTGTCCGCAGACGGCGCGTCTGGTGAAGCAAATTCCCGGCATGATCACGGCGGGCTTTTCGCGGCTGGCTCCCGGAGCGCATATTGTGCCCCATTCGGGCAGACCGAGCGGTGTGCTGCGCTGCCATCTGGGTCTGGATGTGCCGCCTCGGTGCGCTCTGCGAGTGGCAAACGAAGTGCGATTGTGGAAAGAAGGCAAGTGCCTTGTGTTTGATGACACCTCCGAGCATGAGGCGTGGAATTTGAGCGATCGCCATCGCGATGTGCTGCTGCTTGACTTTAAGGCTCCGCCTGGCTTTCTAGCCGCCTAGCCCCATTGCCCGAACGGGTTACCACACTGGAGCAGTTGGAATCGCTTACACTAGGAAAACTCTCGCTGCAAAGGGTTCACCCTGTCTCACAAGCGTCTCACAATCAATACGTTTCAATGTTTTTGAAAAAGCTGTCGTTTCGGCCGTCCAAGTTTGTCACCGTGCCGCGCACGATTTGTTTTGGCTTCCTTGCCGTGATTCTGCTGGGAACGCTGCTGTTAATGCTGCCGATCTCGATCGCAGAAGGAACCTGGGGCGATTTTATTACAGCCCTCTTTACCTCGACTTCGGCGGTTTGCGTGACGGGGTTGGTGGTCGTGGATACGGGAACCTATTTCTCCTTCTGGGGGCAGTTCTTCATTATGCTGCTGGTCCAGATCGGGGGTCTGGGCTATATGACGGCAACCACGTTTCTGCTGCTGCTGGTGGGGCGGCGGTTTGGCTTGCGGGAGCGGCTGGCGATTCAGCAATCCCTTGATAGTCCAGGGCTATCGGGCGTGGTGCAGTTGGTGAAGTCGATTATTGCGACGACGCTGGTCTTTGAGTTGACCGGGGCATTTTTGATGATGGCCGTCTTTGCGCCGCAGCACGGGTTCGATCGTGCCCTCTGGCTGGGACTCTTTCATAGCGTCAGCGCGTTTAACAATGCCGGATTTGGACTTTTTCCGGACAACCTCATCAGCTATGCGACCAATCTGCCCATTAACCTGATTATTCCTTTGCTGATCATTTTTGGCGGCATCGGTTATCAGGTGATTCAAGAAATGTATATTTGGCTGCGCGATCGCATTACTCGCAGCCGCGAACGCGTTGTGTTTCCGCTCAATTTTAAGATTGTCACCAGCACAACGATTTTTTTGCTGGTGCTGAGCACGCTCGCCTTTTTCCTGGTGGAGTACCGCAACGAAGAAACCTTTGGACAGTACAATTTCACCGGAAAGCTGATGGTTGCCTGGTTTCAGGGAGTCGTTCCGCGCACAGCCGGGTTTAACTCGATCGACTACGGCAAAATGACTGATGCGGGGCTGTTTATCACCATTGCCCTGATGTTTATCGGCGCGAGTCCGGGCAGTACGGGGGGCGGCATCAAAACCACAACGTTTCGGGTGCTGTTTGAATGCACAAAAGCCGTCTTGCAGGGCAAGTCTGAAGTACTGTGCTATCAGCGAGAAATTCCAACCGCTCTGCTCCGCAAGGCGATCGGCGTGGTGTTTGGCTCTCTGACCACCGTGATTATTGCCACGACCCTGATCGCGATTTCCGACCCTGATGTGGAATTTATCCGGGTGCTGTTTGAGGCAGTTTCGGCCTTTGCGACCGTAGGGCTTTCGACCGGGATTACTGCCAGCGTTTCGGTTTTTGCCAAGCTAGTGCTCATTGCCACCATGTATGTCGGGCGCGTCGGTGTGCTGCTGCTAGTGTCTGCCTTTCTTGGCGATCCCAGCCCAACGCTGGTGCGCTACCCAGATGAGAACCTGCTCGTGGGGTAGTAGCTTTTCCCCTCTCGATCGATAGATTGTTTCCCTTCTGGTTTAGGCTAGAAAATACGTCAGAGAAAAAATGCCACGTTACCTGATAACTCCGTGACCCTATCTTCCCTTTCTTCTCTCAGCTTTTTTAAGAGCCTGCGATCGAATAACCGTCAGTTTGCCGTGGTTGGGTTAGGGCGATTTGGGCGCGCGGTTTGCATGACGCTGCACCATTTGGGCTATGAAGTGCTGGGGGTCGATTCAGACGAGCGACGAGTCGCCCAGGTACTCTCTGATGAAATTGCTTCCCACGCGCTGCAAATTGACTCTACAGAACCTGCCGCACTTCGAGAAGCAGGGCTGTTTGAGTTTGATACGGTTATTGTGGCGATCGGCAATTACGTTCAAGAGAGCGTTATCACGACGCTCAATTTGAAAGAAGGCAAGGTGCCCCACGTCGTCGCCAAAGCCTCTTCTGAAATTCACGGCAAGCTGCTCAAGCGAGTGGGAGCCGATCATGTGGTGTTTCCAGAGCACGAAATGGGCTGTGAGCTAGCCCGATCGCTGACCCGCCCCGGAGTGCTGGAGCGGTTTGAGCTAGACCCGGATCACAGTATCGTTGAAATTGTGGTTCCGGCAGAGTTTGACGGCAAGACGATTTCCGACCTCGATCTGCGGAGACGCTACGGCTTAAACCTGCTGGCTGTTTGCCGGGAAAACCAATTTGAAATTAATCCCAGCCCCCTGACCCGCTTGGCGAAGGGTTCATTAATGGTGGTTATTGGCTCGAATCGGGGCATCGATCAACTTCCTGTCTAGTGATTTCTTCAAGAAAAGAAACGGAAAAATCATCTCAACGCGATGTGAAGCAGTGCTAAATTGCTCTCGCTCCAATCCTGATTTTAAAAATCAGCGAGATTGAACTCACTTCTGATTTCGCTTCATCCCTACAGGAAAACGAGCCAGAGCAGAAACCAGGCAATCAATTAAGGAATAAGGGCTCACTTAAAGAAGCGAAAGAAGCGAATTGAGAGGCGAATTGCGGGGTTGTCGCTCATCAAACGAAACCGAACGATAAACGCTAATTTAAGTAGAAATTAAAGAAATAGGTAGAAATCGCTTTTTATTCCATAATGTTTGGGAGGTTAGATTGACCCAAGCTTATTTGCCCGATGTCTTTTAGCAAGTCGCGGTGAAATTATACCGATTCTGTCTAAGGCAGGGCATCGGCAGGGACTTAGAACCTGCTTAGGAGCTTTGAGATCCCCCCAATCCTCCTTCAAGAGGGGAAAGGAACTGTTGCAGTGATTGGGGTTGTCAAGGAAAAGCTGAACCATTCCATGTCCCTCTTTTACACCTCTCTTTTAAGGGAATTGAGGGAGGTCTGAGCCGATCGCGCCACCCATTCATTGCCCCTTCCCCTCGCTGCCTCTGCTGATTACTGGGTCGAGTGAATCTGATGCAAGCTCAAACTCAATGAGTATTAAAAATGAGTATTAGATGAGTATTAGAAGTTGAACGATAAAAAACAGCAATAATTTTTGGCAATTTTCCCCAAGTTGAATATTCCATCCTTACAAGTTTCTTATCCTTACAAACGAAAATAAAGCGATACAAAACAGCGCTCAGTCAACTTAGCTCCTGCCTTAAGCACTTCTACCTGAAAATACGATCGTATTTCCTGTTTTAATTCCGCTTTTAACCCTGCCGCTTGCCCTTTTCTAACATCAACGCTTAAAAAACAAATTCTTGCTTGTGAATGAGTCTTGGCGATATCTTTTAGTTCTGGTAAGTGGAATAGTGTTGGGGCTGATTGCTTCTCATTTTGTCAGAGCGGTTGTCCTGCGGCGAGAACTTGCCCTAGTACAGGACATGAGCGAGCGCAAACGGGCAGAACAGGCACTTCAGGAACGGGAAGCTTTGCTGCGATCGATCAGCAACAATATTCCGAAGGGAATTCTCTACCAGCTTGTGCATGACCCCAAAGACAACTCGCTGGCGTTTTCCTACATCAGTACCGGAATTCAGGACTTGCTCGGTGTCTCCGCAGAAGCCGTCATGCAGGATATTAATGTGCTGTACGACTTGCTGCTCGACGAAGACCGAAAAGAAGTCGAGCGCCTGACCCAGCTCTCGCTGAAAAATTTGACCATTTACGAAGCGCAGGTGCAACAGCGTAAACTGCAAAACGGCATTCCTCAAGGCATTGTCTGGTCAAGTTCGCGGGCGGTTCCGCGTCGGTTAGCCGATGGGCGGACAATCTGGGATGGGGTTGCGGTAGACATTACGGACTTAAAAGAAGCCGAAGCCGCGCTCCGCCAGAGTGAGGCACAAATGCGAGCCGTGCTTCAGTCGATTCCCGATCTGGTGCTGCTGACTAACCGCCAAGGATCGGGACTGGCATATCACCATGGCGGAGAGGTTATGCTGCTGACCCCGAAGCCCATGCAGGAAGAAGGAATGACCGTATTCAATACGCTGCCGGAAACGGTTGCCCGCGATCGAATGCGCTGTATTCATCAAGCCCTCGACACAGGAGAACTGCAAACCCACGAATACGAGCTGCACAACAATGGCAAAACTCACTGCGAAGAAGCTCGCATTGTTGCTAGCAGTTCCGATGAAGTCGTGGTATTCGTGCGTGACGTTACCGCAGCCAAGCAGCGAGAAGCCGTTCGTCAACAGTTTGAAACCGAGCTAAAGCAGGCAAAAGAAGCCGCCGAAGCCGCAAATCAGGCAAAAAGCACCTTTTTATCCCACATTAGCCATGAGTTGCGATCGCCCCTGAGTACGCTGCTGGGATATGCTCAACTGCTTACCCGTAGCCCTAATCTGACTGCGATCGAGCGCGAATATCTGGAAGTTCTGAACCGCAGCGGCGACCACCTGACGCAAATTATTAACGATGTGCTGTCCCTTGCCCGGATCGAGGCAGGACGAGTCACGCTCAAGCAAAGCCCGGTTCATTTGCCCGATCTGCTGGGAAACGTTCAGTCAATCTTTCACATGCGGGCAAAGGCAAAGGGGCTACAGCTTCGCCTTGATCCTGCCGCTGATATTCCCACCTGGATCGAAGCCGATGAGGGCAAACTGCGCCAGGTGTTGATCAACCTGCTGGACAATGCGATTAAATTCACGCTTTATGGCAGCGTTACGTTGAGGGCCACGTTCAAGTCTCCTGCAGTTCTTCAGTTTACCGTGATGGATACCGGAGTTGGCATGGCACCCGAAGACCTGAACTCAATTTTTGAAGCCTTTATGCAGACCGAGAGCAGCGAACGATCGCGTCAGGGCAGCGGCTTAGGTTTGACCATTAGTGCTCGTTTGGTTCAGCTTATGGGTGGTGAAATCAATGCCGAGAGCCAGCCCGGAAAGGGAACAGCCTTGCAGTTTACGCTGCCTTATCAGCCAGCCCAGCGGCATGAGCAGAACCCAGCGACGCTTCAGAGCGATGGCAAGCAAATTTCCCAGCAGAATAACCGTTATGCCTATCTAAAAGTCAGACTCGCACCCGGTCAGCCTCCGTACCGCATTCTGGCGGTAGACGACATCGAAGCCAATGCCAATCTCGCTCAGCAGTGGTTAACCCTGGCAGGCTTTGAGGTGCAAATTGCCCACAGTGGGGTAAAGGCGATCGAACAATGGCAAACTTTCTCACCGCATCTGATCTGGCTGGATCTGCGGATGCCGAAAGTCGATGGACTAGAGACAACCGCTCGAATTCGTGCCCTGGAACAGCAGCAGCAGCGGCAAACTACGAAAATTATCGCGGTGAGCGCGACCGTGTTTGAAGAAGAACGACAGCGTGCCTTTGCTGCCGGATGCGATGACTTTGTCATTAAGCCCTATTCCGAGGAGGTTTTGCTGAATACGCTTCAGCAGCATCTTGGAGTGAAGTATTATTACGAACAATCCACAGCCGAGGTTTCAGCGAACTCAGTGAACTCAGCGAACGCTCGATCGGGTGCGATGCCTGTGCTCAATTCAGCAGATTTTCAGGGAATGCCTCAGGAATGGATTGCTCAAGTCAACTGGGCGGCGCGGGTTGCCCGGGATGAATCAGTCAGGCAGCTTCTTGATCAGATTCCAGCAGAGCAGCAGGCTTTGCGAGAAGCGATCGCCCATCTGGTTGACCACCTTCAGTTTGAGCAGTTAATCGAGATCACAGATGCCCTATGCTAGACAGCGACTCTTCCCCAGCCGTGCCGCCTTTGGGCAATGACAAAATGACGGGCGGCAATATCTTGATTGTGGATGATCTGCCAGATAATTTGCTGTTTCTGGCAACGCTGCTAACCGATGCAGGCTACGATGTGCGAAAAGTTATTTCCGGGCAGATGGCAATCAGCGCGGCGCAGGCAGAAGTGCCCGATCTGGTGCTGCTCGATATTGTGATGCCGGGAATGAGCGGCTATAAAGTGTGTGAACTGCTGAAAGCCAATGCCATTACCCGCAACGTACCCGTAATTTTCCTAAGTGCCCTGGATGAGGAACTGGACAAAGTGCAGGCATTTCAGATCGGCGGTGTAGACTACATTACCAAGCCGTTCCAGGTGGTCGAAGTGCTGGCACGGATTGAAACTCATCTCAAAGTCGGGAGGCTCCAGGCTCAGCTTCAGCAGCAAAACGCCCAACTCCAGCAGGAAATTGATTCTCGCACGGCTGCCGAATCAGCGGTGCAAATGCTGAATCAGGGAATTGAGGAAAAGATTCAGGAGCGGATGACCCTGCTTAAAGCCAATCATGCCGAGCTACTCCAGCAAAAAACGCAGCTCGCAACCGCCCTGACCGAAGAGCATCAGCAAACTGCAATCAACCCTCAACACCCGCTTGTTTTATCCAGAGAATGGCAAACCACGATCGCTGCCCTTCAAACCGCAACTCAGCGACTGCTTACCAGCAAAACCCCGCGATCGAAATCGGACGATCGTCATCTTGCCATCCTTGACGCAACCACCCGGCGCATCCCGCAGCTCATGCAGCAAGCCTTATCCGTTCCCCTGACTGATTTCCCCACAGACTTTCAGCCGATCGCGATCGACCCCACGCTGCTTTGCCGTGATCTGATAGAACAGTTCTCCTCACCCGAAAATCTGCATCAAATTACCTTTGTCCCCTGGGGAAAAGCTCCCGGCAAGCTCTCGATCGATCCAGTTCTGCTTCAGCAAGCCCTGCACCATCTGCTTGATAATGCAATTTGCTACTCGCCCCCAGGTGGAACCGTGCTGCTGGAGCTATTTTACGAACCGACTCGACTGATTCTCCGCATTCGGGATGAAGGCATTGGCATTCCGCCAGAAGAACAGGTGCAAGTCTTCAGCCCTTTCTATCGGGCAAGCAATGTAACGAGTAGCCCTTTTCCTGCGGGTTTTGGCATGGGACTCGCGCTCGCTCAACAAGCGATCGACCTGCACCAGGGCACAATCAACCTTCAAAGCGAACTGGCACAGGGCACAACAGTAACGCTCACCCTGCCGCTCACCCTGGCAACCGAACCCTGATTTCTCGTCCTACCCTGAAAGAGATGAAGTTCGATCGCGCATTCGATACACTCAATGATTGAACCTTCCATCCCCTGATCCTCTCACTCCCCTGATCCTCCCCTTTACCGGCTCCCTCCCCGCCCGCTCCCGATGTACCTGAAAAGCCTTGAACTAAAATACTTTCGCAACTACCAGGAACAGCAGATTACCTTTTCTGCCCCTAAAACGATCCTGGTTGGCGATAATGCTCAGGGCAAGTCGAACCTGCTGGAAGCCGTGGAGCTGCTGGCAACCCTTCGATCGCATCGGGCACTGCGCGATCGAGAACTGGTGCTGGAAGGAGAACCAATCGGACAAATCCTGGGCAGCTTAGAGCGAGACACAGGCACGATCGATCTATCGCTGATGCTTCGCAGCAACGGCAGACGCACCGTGAGTTTAAATGGGGAAGCCCTACGACGGCAGCTTGATTTTTTGGGCGTGCTGAATGCAGTGCAGTTTTCCAGCCTGGATCTGGATCTGGTGCGGGGCAGTCCGAGCGAGCGGCGCGACTGGCTGGATACCCTGCTGACCCAGCTCGAACCCGTTTACGCCTATATTTTGCAGCAGTACAACACGATTTTGAAGCAGCGCAATGCCTTTCTCAAACAGCGCAGCGATGCCTTCGAAGGCGAAACCCCTGCCCCCGAACCCACTCAACTTGCAATCTGGAATAGCCAGCTAGCGGCGATCGGCTCACGGGTGATTCGGCGACGGGCGCGAGTTTTGGAACGATTGGCTCCGGTGGCGCAGTCCTGGCATGAAGCAATCAGCGACAGTAAAGAAATTCTGGAAGTGCGATATTTGCCCAACGTGCATCTCGAAGCAGACGACCCGGACATTGTGCAGCAAACATTTTTGCAGCGATTAGAGCAGCGATCGATCGCCGAACTGCATCAGGGCACAACGCTGGTCGGACCGCACCGAGACGAAATCGAGTTTGCGATTAATCAAACTCCGGCGCGGCAGTATGGCTCTCAGGGACAGCAGCGCACCCTCGTCCTGGCGTTAAAACTGGCAGAGCTAAAGCTGATTGAGTCGATCGTGGGAGAACCCCCCCTGCTGCTGCTGGATGATGTGCTGGCAGAGCTAGACCTGAACCGGCAGAACAAATTGCTTGAAACCATTCAAGATCACTTCCAAACGCTGATTACCACGACCCATCTCGGCTCATTTGATGCCCAGTGGCTCAAGTCTTCGCAGATCCTCACGGTCAAAGCCGGACAGATTGTGCCTGAGCACTAACAAATTGTGCCTAGGTACTCGTTTAGCGGCGTTCGATATCGCATCGCCCTGTCTCGCAAAGCCGTTGATTTCGCTCAGCCAGGATCGTCTTCAGGTTGGGCCGTCCGGTGAGCTGAAGTCGCCATTTTGCCCAGATTCCATAAACCGCATCCGCAATCCAGCCGACGATCGGCAGTTTGGTTATGGCATAAACCCAGCCCATGCCCAGCACCTCATAGACGCGACGAAAAACTTCCACGTTTTGAATCACTGTGCCGTCAGGCAAAACGGCGTGAATTCGTGCCATTGCTGCTTCGTAATCTACGCCACCGTGAAGCTGTGGGTCATAGTCGTCAGCCACTACATCCACAAAGGCAACCAACCCGCGATCGGCATCTTTGCGCCGCAAAAAGTTGACTTCGTGCAGACAGAGCGGACATTGACTATCGTAGAGAAGCTTAATTTTCCACGTGGGTTGCGCTTCAGGATTGCCTGCAAGATTAGCTTCAGGACTAGCCTCAGGATGGATAGCAGAATTCATTTGGAGGGTTTGCGGATTCGATGCGTGCAGGTTGGATGAGTGCATGGTAAAAGGCGATCGTCTTTTTCTGCATTCTGTCCTGTTTAGCAATGGATTTGCAAGAGTTGGTGTGAATTTCAGGAAAAACCTTGCGGCTCAAACTCCTCCCTGAGAACTAATAATTTATAAATTCAGTTCGTTACGATGACAAAAGGCTTCATTCACCGTTACACAGCATTTGCATCACGCATGTGATGTTTGATGAATCAGAAATTGAACAATCAAGTAAGGATTGAGTGAATACTGACAATGACTATCGCAATATTAGGCTGGGGATCGTTGATTTGGAAGCCGCAGAATTTACGCTATGAAGGTTCCTGGGAAACAGGTGGTCCCGTTTTGCCGCTCGAATTTTCCAAAATTGCTGAGAACAAGCGGCTCACAGTTGTGATTGATTCGCAAAATGGAGCAATGTGCCCAACACAGTTTGCAATTAGTACCTGTACAAACTTAGAAGATGCAATCGAGGATCTCAAACAACGCGAAGGAACGACCACAGAATATATTGGCTATATCGATCGAGCAAATAACCGAAGTTCGATCGAGGAATACCCAGCACAAATTAACGTGGATCAAACCGTGCGCGAATGGTGTGAGGCAAACCGAATTGCCGCAGTGGTTTGGACAGCCATTTTGCCAAATTTCCCTGATAAGATGGGCGTCCCGTTTTCGATCGATGCTGCGCTGCGTTATTACCAGAGTTTATCGGCAGCGGATCAAGCCAGCGTGATGGAATATATTGACAAAACTCCGGCTGAAACTGATACGCCTTTGCGTTGCCGAATGCAATGTCAAACTGTTATCCGCTAAATCCATCCATTGCAGATCTCACAGTCACGGATCTCACAATTGCAGATCTCACGATCGCAAATAGCTGGCTCCGTTGACATCCACGATCGCCCCGCTGAGAAACAGCGATCCCTCTGCAGCTAGGAACAAAATCGTGTGTGCAACTTCCTCCGGGGTAGCGACTCGTCCAAATGGGCTTTGCTGACGGATCGCTTCTCCCGCAGGACTTTCCAACACCGATCGCGCCATTTCCGTTTCCACAAATCCGGGTGCAACTGCCATCACGCCAATTCCATAGGGCGCAAGGTGCTGAGCGAGCGATTGACTAAGCGCATTCAATCCTGCTTTGCTGGCTCCGTAGGCGTTAGCAATTGGCTCTCCCCGAAATGCCCCACGTGACGAGACGTTGATAATTCGTCCCTGTTGTCGATCGATCAGGTGACGCGCCACGCAATACGCCACATTTGCCGCCCCGATCAAATTCACGCCGATCGTCTCCTGCCAAACCTGCTGCCAATCGGTATAAGACGTTTGATTCAGTGGATGAAGCTGATAGACGCCAGCATTGTTCACCAGAATGTCGATCTTGCCGAGTTTGGCGATCGTTTCATTCACCATCTGTTCGATTGCGATCGGGTCAGTTAAACTCGCCTGCACCAGAATGTGACCCTCTCCTGCAAGCTCCTGTTTTACCTGGGCTGCGGCTTCCGATCGCTGACCATAATGCAGGGCGACGGTCGCTCCGGCTGCGGCAAAGGCGATCGAGGTTGCGCAACCAATGCCGCCCGATGCTCCGGTAATGAGAACTGTTTTGTCAGAAAAATCTTTCATGATATTGCGTCCTTTCCGAAGGGGGAGCCGGGCATCACACACTCAAACAAATGCAAGCCAAATCGCTGTGATAGCTCCTCGCAGACCCTTACGCCTCTGGCGCTATTGCCTCTTGCATCCAGTAAGGGCGAGAAAACTGCAATTCCCAGGCGAGCGGGCACAACCACAATAATGCCGCCGCTCACCCCGCTTTTGGCAGGCAGTCCCACTTTGTAAGCCCACTCTCCGGCAAAATTGTACATTCCGCAGGTGTACATAACGCTGAGGATATCGCGGACATAGCAGGCCGGAACCGCCTGAACACCAGTCAAAGGATTTTTGCCGCGATTTGCTAGGGTTGCTGCCATTGTTGCCAGGTCGCGACAGTCTACGAGCAGCGAACACTGCTGAAAATAAAGGTCTAATGCTTCGTCGATTTTCTCGTCGATCATGCCGAAGTTGAGCATGAGATGCGCCATTGCTCGATTGCGGTGCCCGGTTGTGCGCTCCGACATAAACGTGGGCATATCGATATAGGGTTCGTGTCCGATGTATCGCTGAAACATGGTCAGCATTCGATTCAGACGATCGGTTGCGCCGTTGCCCTTGATCAAACTGGTAGTCGCGATCGCTCCGGCATTCACCATTGGATTATAGGGACGCTTCGACTGTTCATCTAAAACGATCGCATTAAACGCATCTCCGGTTGGTTCTACACCAACTTTTGCCAGCACCCGATCGCGCCCATGATCTTCCAGTGCTAATCCATGCACAAACACTTTAGAAATGGATTGAATTGTGAACTGCTGCTCCCGATCACCCACGCCAAACTGCTGCCCATCTACCGTGGTGACGCAAATGCTAAACCAGTCAGGATTCATCTTCGCCAGTTCGGGAATATAATCTGCGATTTTGCCTGACTGTAGCGATCGATACTGAGCATAAAGCTCTTCCAACACCGATTGCAGCAGATCAATTGAAATTGGGGCAGGGGCAAAGCTGGGAGTCGAGCGAATATCGGGAGTCAGGGTCATAAGCTCGGTGTAAAGCAGGTGTTACCATTCTCCCATTTCTTTTTCTTCTGATTGCGTTTTTTATTGCAGAATCATGGTTCACTTGATTCCTGCGATCGTTCCCATTCCGGTCTCGCAACAGTACTTTTTAATTGCTAAACGAATTAACATAACGTTAATTTTTTTGTTTCTCTACCGAGCGGCACATCTCAATTTCAGTCCTTCCGCATAAGCTTGTAAAATGAGCTATGTAGATACTCTCAAATACACTGTTAAACAATACCAAAGCGGCAGAATTAGCCGTGATGAGTTTCGAGCCTGGCTGAAACACAGTTTGACCCTGCAAATGAGCATCCGCATCGAGCAAACCACCAAACGAATGCTGCAAAGCAAAATTCAGGCGGTTCGATCGCTGTTCTAAGTTAAAAATTTTTAAGAGAGCTTTTTAAGAAAGCATAAGCTGGGCTGGCAAAGCGTAACTCATGCAGCTTTGGAATTGCTGCGCTACTCAGGTACGTTACAACACTCTAGCAACTGCTGAGCAGGAGCGGTGCAGAATTCAGTCAACCGCTCGGATATGGCTCCGGTTAGCGCAGGCAGAATAAAGCTTAGGCAGGACAAGGCTGGCAGGACAAGAGGCTGGCTTGCTTTTTTCCTCAACGCAGATTCCCAGATGCAGCGTTTCTCCCTGTCGCCTGCTTCAAGCTACAGGGGCTAACTATATCAAATTTGGACATTTTAGAGATTTGGAGAAATTGCAGAATTGTATCCCAGTTCTTTAGATAAACAATACTGCCAATTTTCCTGATCAGGGTGAGGCTGCGGTGTAGTTTGAAGAAGTGCGGATTTTCTAATCTAGAATTGCTAAGATCTTGCGGGATTTTGCGATCGATCTGGAATAGATTGCTGAAATGATGAGGTTTTACTCAAGACTTCAGTTCAACGCTTCCCGGTTTATCGTGTTTGACTGTTTAACTGAGCTTTTTTAGCTGCACTTTAGTTTTAGTTGCACTTTGTTTTAGCTGCACTCTGTAAAACCGTGAATTCCAGCAATTCTAAGGCAATGTCTCTCGAAGCGTGCATCCGACAAGCCCTAGAGCAGGGCGAACTCACTCCTGGTCTAGAAATCCGTATTGAGCAAATTGTAGAGCAGGGCAACCTGACTGAGCGCGATCGGCAACTGCTGCAATTGCTGCAAGATGCGATTCAGGACGACTGTATTCGCCGAGCATAGGCTTTTGTCTGCCTAGCCCGCCACGTCTCGCATCCGCCATTTCCAGATGCAGCTTGACACCAGATTTGTCACGATATGCGCCACCACGGGAACGAGCAAATTTCCGGTTTCTAGCGCGCCCCAGCCCAGCACTAGCCCGATCGTTGTTGCCCAAATCATATATGACCACTGCTCGCGGCCGCTAAAGTGCATTACACCAAAGCACAGGCTTGAAATCAGCAGTCCATACCAGTTCAACCCCACCGAGGGCAGCATCACCCCCCGAAACAGTAGTTCTTCGCTCAGTGCTGGCAGTAGCCCCAGCCAGATCAGATCGGGCAGGGCAAGCGGCTGAATAATCAGGGCTAGATAGTAATCTGCACTCTGACGATAGCCTGCCCAGAGCCGATAAGTAATCGAGCTAGCAGCCGTAATGCCAACGCCCAGCCCCACGCCCCACAGCGCACTCTGGATTGACCAATCCAGCGGCAGCAGCGCAACCGGATCAAGCAGTAGCCAAAGCCGCGAAGCCAGCAGCAGGACGATCGCCGTCACGCCCATTGCAGTGAGAACCTGAACCCGGCTTAAAGGTTCAACATCAGGCTGAGGAGTGGGGTTAGAAGGTGGCTCAGACACAGTTTCTTTAGGGGAGCTGGGATGGGAATAACGAGCAATTTTTAACAGCAATCTACTGCAATCTGGTATGCGAATAAACCCTCGGAAGGGTTACAGATTGCCTAATGATTATCTAATTTCTTGAAGAAAATTTGCTTTTGGGGAAGCTGCAATGCACTCCTGAAGATTGGCAATCTGCGATCGAAGACTTGCCGGATTGAGCCCCGCCCGATGCGCCACCAAAACGCCCAGGGCTTCGAGGTAGGAATGAACGGCGATCGTTTCAATTCCTAAGGCTTCAGCCGGAACGTTTAGACTCGTCTGGTTTTCTTGCACAGTAATTATCTGGGTGGAAGTCTGGCTCAGGCTCAGCACTGCACTGCCGCCGCAGGCACTTGCCGGAATCACCAGCGCATCGACTTCATTTGCCCAAATTGCCCCTGTGGAAGGCATCGATTCTCGTGAAGTTACAAACTGCGGCGCACGGCTCAAGCCGACCAGCACACAGGGCAAAAACGTATAGCCCAATTCTTCAGCTGCCGATCGGGGCGAAAGGGTCGGGTCAATTGGCAGGGGCGACAGGGCAGGCGCGTGGGCACAGGGAATCTGAAACGTCCGCACAATCAAGTGGCTGATCACCGCTTCGGCTCCTGCCAGCGGGTCAACTCCCTGCCCATGCCGATATTGCATCAGTGCCTCAGTGCCCGGATCGTCAGGAAATCGGGCGACGATCGCCACGGCTTCTGCTTTTGCCTGGGTGATCAGCTTTTCGACTGCCCGCAGCAAACTGCCCGGATTTTGAATCGTGCCCCAAGTCGCACCGGATTCTGCCGTCCGCAGTTCCACGCCGAGCGGAGCATCCGTGACCACATAATCTGTCATCGTCAGACCCAGAGTTGCCCGTGCCGCATCTGCCACCTGCAAATGACGCAGCCGTAGCTCGGGTTCAATGCCCTGATCCAGCACCAACCCCACCCGGTTTTGATGCACCGGACGCAAGCCCCAGCTTCCCGCCGCAAACTGATCCAACCCGTAACCCTCCACATAGAGCGCGTTTGGCAGCGACCAGTACAGCGACGCGCCATTCATCACGTTGGGATGGGTAATGAGGCGATCGGCAACTTGAGCCATTGCTTTTGCAACAGGCAGGGCATCCCCGGCATAGCCTCCGATCGCCGCCCCAATGCCCGTCGGTACAATTAACATCACCGTATAGGGACGAGAATTCACGCTCACACCGTTCTAGTTCAACTCATTTAAACCGTAGTAACCGACGAAAAAGGAATCGCAAACTGAGTCGGGCTCAGCACAACGGCTTCGATCTGGGCAGTTTGACGATCAGCATCCACCCCCGCCACCGCCCAACGCAACGGCTCACCTTGCACCTGCAAAGCCTTCAGGATCGACCGTTGCAAGTCCGCAGGTTCCGTGAGCGAAACTTCGATCGTCACAAATCGCGTGATCACTTTTTCTTGCTTTCCTGAAACTGCCCGAACTGAAGCTGATACACCGTGTCTTCTTTCTCAGTTTCAACTTTCAGATCCGATCGCGGATACGATACACACAAAAGCGCATATCCCTGCTGCTGCAAAGCGGGACTAATGCCCATCCCGTCGGTCTGATCTACCGTGCCTTCCAAAATTTGGGCAGCGCAGGTTGTACAAACCCCGGCACTGCAAGAATAGGGCAAATCCAATCCGGCAGCCTGAGCCGCTTCGAGGACGGTCTGATTTTCAGGCACGGTCAGGGTGTGGGCTGTGCCTTGGTGATGAAGTTCGACAGTGTAGGCTTGACTCATAGGAATGCGATCGATTGCGTGACTTGCATTAAAAACGGCATTGATTCGAGACTGGAGGCGTAAATGCCCCAGTGATCTAGACTAGCGCAAGCCGATCGCTTTCACGGAGTAATGTAACTGCGATGTAATGGCAATCGAACGGATATCAAGACGGATATACAAGATGGTTTGAGGCGTAGCAGAAATCCTGCATTGCCCCCTAAACCCCCCAACTGATTGTTTGCCGCTCTTAAAGAGCGAGGGGGGACTTTGAGCAGTGGGAACCTGCGGTTACAAAAAGAATGCCTGCAATGGTTCGGTTCCACCGAAATCAGTTCGCTTAGGGGGCGGTTCGGAACAGCGATCCTGCTATCCTTGGGGGAAAGTGCGACGGAAGTCATCGATTAAATCATCAATTTCCTCGATCGCCTGATTGACATCAATCCGCAGGGTTCCTAAATCAGGTTGCTCTAGCAGGCGCAGCAGCGAATCACGCTGGCTCTCAATCTGCTTAAATCGATCGCGCAGAGTTTGAGGATCGATCGGGGTTTCAGAATCAGGCATCGTTCGTGCTCCGTAGGCTCATGGGCAGGCTCAGAGACAGGCTCTGGTGAAAATCCGCTGGAAAATCATTCAGCAACGACACACCTAAATGGTGAATAATTGTGAAGGGAATTCCAGGACTCAACTTTATGTTACGTCAAATTTCTCTCGGCGCATTGGGCTTAACCGTGGGCAGCATTCTAACCGTGGTTGGATTTGCCGCCTACTTTTCGGGCAATCCCACACTCAACCTGATCGGCTTTTTCTATGGAATTCCAGTTTTGCTGGGTGGTTTAGCCCTTCGTGTTGCCGAACTCAAGCCCGTTCCCTACAGCCAGCCCGTTACCCCCGACCTGCTAAACCTGCGAAAAGAGCAGGCAACTGCCACCCAAAACCAGATTCGATCGGATGTCACCCGCTATCGCTACGGACAAAAAGCGCACCTGGACACCTCGTTAGACTATCTAGGGCTGGAGCCCACCGACGAAGAACGTCCCGATCTGATTGGCATCCGGGAAGAGTCGCGCAACGGAGCTTACACACTAGTACTAGAGTTTTATTCGCCCCTTATTTCCTTCAACACCTGGAAAGGGAAACGGGAAAAGATCGAGCGATTTTTTGGACCCGGACTGTACGCTGAAGTCGAACAGCCAGAAGAGGAAAGAGTCGATTTGGCGTTAATTCGGCAAAGTGAGCAGGCAGTTACCCCTTCGGAAAGCTCCGAAGCAACCGAGCCAGCCAGCTAAAAGTACTTTGGAAATGGATTTGTTAAAACGACGAGCCGGGCTGCTGCAAAAATTCGATCTCTTCTGGTGTACTGAACCTGCCCAAAATCGCGTTGCGGTGGGGAAAGCGTCCGAAGCGATCGATCACATCTCGATGTTTAATCGCGTAGTCGAATGTGTCCTGTAGCTCTGGAGCGTCGGCACTTAGCTTTTCAAACAGGGCAACCGATCGCGCCTGGTTTGGCAACATTTCGCTGTGTTCAAGCGGCAGGTATACAAAAATCCGCTGAAGGGGTGCTAGCTCTTGATCAAATTTGCGATCGATCGCAGTTTTCGCCACGGCTAGAGCTTTGAGATCGCTCGCAAATGCCTGGGGTGTCCCCCGATAAAGATTGCGCGGAAACTGATCGAGCAAAATCAGCAGAGCTAGTGCCCCTTGCGACGTGCGCTGCCACGAGTCGAGCTGTCCGGCGGCGGCTTGCTCAATCAGCGATCGAAACCGTTCAGCAATTGCGCGATCGAACTCAGGAGCTTTGCCAAACCAGAGCTTGCGGCAAGCAGCATAGGATGTATCCTCCCCAGGCGCACCAAACCAGAAAGTGAGGACTTCGGCGGCGGCAGGCTCCAGAGTCAGATTTTGGCTCATTGCGGCATCCGGTTAATCGAGGGCTGAGAAGAAGGGAACGGAGCAACCGGAGCCGTTTGAGAAGGCTGCACCTGCGGGTTTTGCTGAGAATTTTGCTGGCGCAGTCGCTCTAGCTGACGAGCGCGAAAATCAGAAGCAGCAGAGTTAATCGTACGCTGCTGTTCCTGGTTAAACTCCGACATGCTGGGCATGGATCCCATTTGCAGCCGATGGAATAGGTCATACATATCTAAACCATTTGTGCCACCAAAGGAGTCACTGTTTTGATCGCTGCTGCCCAATCCCGGTAAAGCCTGATTTGAGCTGGTCTGAGCAGAAGCAGGCAGGGCACAGAGTCCGCCGATCGCGCTCAAGCTCACTAAGGTAAAACAAACTCGTTTGAATGCTCCGTTCATATCCTCACCTTGTCACCGAAAATTGACTTCAAGAATAGCGTGGTTGCTGGGATAGGAGACGAATTCTCGCTTAAAAAGCTCCCAATCTGGTTTCAGGCTCGTTTGAGCAGTGGCAGATTCCCTAGCTCCCCCAACATCAAGAGATTTTGAAACAATCGGAAGCCATTGGGGGATGCCATTGGAAGATGAATTATGCAAAGCTGCGGCGCAGCAAAGGACGAATGCTCAGCAGGGCGATCGTGCTAAACCCAAGCAGAATCAACAGGGCAGTCCCCAGCGAAATCGACGCGAAGGGCGTTTGCATGACGATGCTGCTGAATAGCCAGTCTTTGTGCGTGTAGACATAGCGAATTGGCTCGATCGCATAACTGAGCGGGTTCAAACTTGCCACCACCTGCAACCAGGTCGGCATAAACGAGAGCGGAGCTAGCGCGGTACTGGCAAACAGCAGCGGCAGGTTGGTCACAAAAATCACGGCAATTAGCTCAATGTGTCCCGGCAGCGCAAAAGCAAGCCCCAGACTAAGAGCCGTCACACCTATCACCAGCGTCAGCACGATCAAAATTACCAGTCCAAGTCCCAGTGGATCGGGCAATCCTGCTCCTAAAACCGCATTCATCACAATAATCACGCTCGTCTGCACCAGGCTCAGCGTGGCGATAAACAGCGCAGAAGCCAGGACGATCGAAAACCGCGAAGCCAGCGGCGCAACCAGCAATCGGTTGAGGAAGCCAAATTCGCGATCGAACATGACAGGCAATCCGGCGTTGAGCGCGCCGCCAAAGGCAGTAAACACAATCACCCCAGCCGCGAGAAACTGCCCGTAGTTCATGCTTTCACCAAACAGTCCTTTCGGCGCATTCTGAAACAATGCTCCAAACAAAATCAGCCACATCACAGGCTGAATAATTCCCGCAATAAGAGTCGAAGGGCGACGCTGAAGCTGAATAAACAGCCGACGAGTCAGCGCAGCCGTCTCCTGAACGAAATCACTGAATCCAGAAGCGGGGGCGTTTTCCCCGTTTGGGGAAGTGCTTTGCATCGGTTCAGCCGTTGCCTGAGATTTGTTCAGGCTAGAAGGAGTAAGGGTTTGACCCATCTGAAATTGCCTCCCAGTTCAGATTCTATTCCTGTTGCATCAATCTAAGTTCAATGTCTTTAGACTAACGCATCTTCTGGAGCGGGATAAGCGTTTGAGCAAGCGGAATAGGGGGCGATGACCGTACTGGGCTGGGAGGGGGCGGGAAGTTTCGGGAATGGGGGGGCGATCGGGTGTAGGTCAGATTCAGTGAATTACTCATGCTCCTTCGAGGCGTGCCGCGGTGCGCCTTTTTAGCTGTGGTTTTGAAAGGAGTCTGAGGCGAGGCAGAAAACTGGCTCTTGTACCCTGCTGTGGTTCCTATTGGTCCAGGGGGTTAGAGCGAGCGGGGGGCTGGTTTAAGAGGGTGCTCAAATCGCTATCTGAGTCATCACTTGCGGTTGGAGCAGGGGCGATTTCCTCCTGGCTCGATCGGATCGAAGTGCTTTGCCCCGCCTCAGGCTTTTGCTCGACTTGGGCAGCGATTCCTTCAGCGTTGCGCTCTGGGCTAATCGTCCCTTCGGGAAACCGTGAGGCGATCGGGGTAAGGGTCTGGGCAATGGCAGCATCCTGCTCAAGCTGCCGGGTCGAGGAGACCAGACCGCTCAGCCCGTTGACGAGACTGCGAACATTGTCCCGAAAGCGGGGATCGCCCGTGAGTTCGTCCAGATCGGCGGTGATTTTTTGGGCATTTTGAAACGTTGCCCGCGCTGAGTCGAGGGTTTGCTGAAGCAATAGGATATTATCGGCTGTGCCGACAGCATCGGTGAGATTTCGCAGGGTCGCTGACGCCTGAGCTGCATTGGCAGAAAGAGTTTGCAGGTTTTGGACGAGGTTGGTATCGCTGCCGCCAAGGGCTGGAGAGAGCTGACCTAAAACCGACTGAATCTGGGTGCTGGTAGTGCTGATGCTGTTGAGCGTTGAGACGATTGTCACCCGATTGGTATTGAGCAAGTCGCTCACCTGAGCCGCCGTAAGAGCCGTCTGGTCAGCAGCGCGTCCGATCGATCGGGCAGAGAGGGCAGCTTCTCGCGTCACAGAACCCACTTCTTGCTGAAGCGATCGGGCAAGGATAGCGACTTCTCCAGTCAGGCTAGCAACCCCAGTCGCAGCCTCGGCACTATTGCGCGTGAGCTGACGCAGTTCGTTAAAGAATCGGGGATCAGAAAAGGTGTTGGCAAAGCGAGTGGTGGCATCGAGAAGCTGGTTAAAGGTGACTCCGCCTTGTCCCTGAAGTTTGTCACCGTTACAAACAATCACCTGGCTATTGCAGTCTGGCCCCAGGGGGTCAGCATTGGCGAAGGCGGCCGGGATATCTTGCTGAGGCGTGATTTCGACAACACTCTCTCCAGTTAGGCTGGTTTGATAAACGGCAACCAGAGAGTTTTGGGGAATCACGACGGTTGCGGGGGAAATTTCCAGATCCAGCTCAACTAAATTGGCAGAGGCGCGAATGGTCTTGGTTTGCCCCACCTGCACCCCGCGATATTGCACCTGCGCGCCTTCTTGAATGCCGGACACGGTAGGAAACCCGACCGTAATAATGTAGCTGCGGCGACCGGGAGCAAAGCCCCGAATCCACAGAATTAGCCCGCCCAGCAAAGCCAGCCCCAGCAAAATGAGCAAGCCCACAGAACCTTCTCGAACGGTACGCGATCGCATGATGTGCCCTCTGATGCCAATGGAAAATACAGGTAGATGACCGATCGCCAATCTAAACTCTCATCTGGCTGGCAATCTAGCTATAGGCTTCCCGAAAGTCTATTGTCCATAGTGGATGGTCTTTCGTCCACCGTTTTTTAAGGATGTGCAGCATTCTGGCAACACGGCAAGTCTGCTTTTAGCCAGCAATCTGAATCGGTCCGTTAATACTGCCGCTAAAGAACTGACGCGCTACAGGATGATCGGTCGTATCGATATCGGCTGGGGTTCCCTGCCACTGGATTTTGCCGTGATACAGAAACACAATCCGATCAGCAGTGCGGCGAATGGTGCTGTCCTGGTGGGTGATGATGATGTAAGTGCTGCATCCACCCCTGGCGCGCTGGAGTTGGCGAATCAGGTCTTCGATCACGGTGGAGGCGATCGGGTCGAGTCCGGCGGTTGGCTCGTCGTAGAGAATCACTTCGGGGCTAGAAGCAGGGTCATCGGGATCGTCCATAATCGCTCTGGCAAAGCTGACTCGCTTGCGCATCCCCCCAGAGAGTTCGGCTGGAAATCGATCGCCAATTCCTGGCAAACCCACCATTTCCAGCTTTTCTTCGACGAGCTGCCGAATCCGCTTGCGGGATAGCCGCGAGTGCTGATACAGCAAAAAGCCCACATTTTCTGCAACAGTGAGCGAATCAAACAGGGCAGCGTTCTGAAACACCATGCTGATATTGATCGGATCGGGATTGTCATCCACGGAGCCTTCACGCCGCTGTCCCTGAACGTAAATTTCGCCTTCGTCTGGCAGCAGCAGTCCAGCAATCACGCGCAGAATAGTCGATTTTCCGGTTCCCGAAGGACCAATAATCGCGAGTGCTTCACCCCGCTTGATCGGGAGGTCAATGTGATCCAGGACGACCTGATCACCAAAGGCTTTTGTGACTCCTTTGAGTTCAATCAATGGTTCAGCCATTTTCCGAGTAGAAGCGGACAGGAAGGATGATCGCGGGTCTATAGTCAGTCATCAATATGGATTGAATTGACCAAATCTAACAAAATCGGGCAAATAAAATTGGGCAAATCATCTGAACAAACTGGGCTGCGGTGCCTTCTCTGTCTCAAGCGAGAAGTTTTTCTAGCACAGGAGAGATATGAGAAATAGAATCAGTTGTACGGATGACGATCGCTACTTCTCACTCAGTGTTATTCTTCAGGCAATCCGCTTGTGGTTAGGGTGCAATTACCCGAAGGAAAAGCTGCTTCGCATTGATTCCAACAGTCCTTGCGGAATCCTCAGTCTTCCTTTTGTAGTCTAAGCGTTAAGGGTTCATTGTTGGTTGAGCGTTGGCTCCTACAGCTGAATGTACGGCTGAAGGGTTCCGGGCGATCGTCTTGCAGGGAAGGTGTTCTACCTTGTCAAAGAAACCTCGCCAAAGAAACCTTGTCAAAGAAACCTTATTACAAAGCTGCCCTAAGAATTATCTCAGGCGGAGAAACTCCTGTTCCATTCCGGTAAAGCGTTGCTAAAGTAACTCTGCTGAATCTTAATACGTCATTCGCTGAGTGCATCCCTAAACTCTGCCTGAAGTTTCTGCATTATCTTCTGGCGCAGGCTGCTTGCTCTATCCTGTTTCTAATTTCTTGCTTCTATTTTGCCTCTACACTGCTGATCTCACTGTTTCCCTAAATTTAGCTGGCTATGTTAATGGCTCTTCTCAAACAAGCACTGCTGGTGCTTAAGCAGGAATCCCGCTACCGAACTCCCAATCGGGTGGGGCAATGGGTTAAGTGGCTGGCTCCTGGTTTATTTGTCAAACGCTGGCTCTTGATTAGCGCAAGTGGGCTGGTGTTTGTGGTGCTGGGCTTGGCGATCTGGTCAAGCTTGACTCCGGTTTATTACCTGATCGAGCTAACGCGAGACTCACTGCGAATCATCACGACGCTGATTCCGAACTACATTAGTGGTCCTTTGGTGATTATTGGTGGGATGCTGCTAGTGCTGTGGGGACAGTCGCGCAGCTTTAATGCCATTACTGAAGTGCTGATGCCAGAGGGCAACGAGGAACTGGTCGATCGCCTGATGAATCATCGACGGTTAAATCGCGGCCCCAAGATCGTGGTAGTAGGGGGCGGCACGGGTTTATCGACGCTGCTCAGAGGCTTAAAAGCTTACAGCGCAAACATTACGGCGATCGTCACAGTTGCAGATGACGGCGGATCTTCGGGCAGACTGCGGCGCGAAATCGGCGTTTTGCCACCGGGTGATATTCGCAACTGTTTGGCGGCACTGGCGGACGAAGAAAAACTGCTGACCGAGCTATTTCAGTATCGGTTTCAGGCAGGGGATGGGCTGAGCGGACACAGCTTTGGCAATTTGTTTCTGACGGCGATGAGCGAAGTCACGGGCGGCAACCTGGAGCGGGCGATCGCAGCCATTTCGCAGGTATTAGCCGTACGCGGGCAAGTTCTTCCGGCGACGCTCACCGATATGCGGCTTTGGGCAGAAATGGCAGATGGACGGCTTATCGAAGGCGAATCAAATATCCCCGAAGCAGGCGGCAAAATTGTTCGCATTGGCTGCACTCCTGCGAATCCTCCGGCTTTACCTAAAGCGATTCAGGCAATCCAGGAAGCCGACTACGTTATTATTGGTCCCGGTTCGCTCTATACCAGCATCGCACCTAATCTTTTAGTGCCGAAGATTGCCCAGTCGATTGCCCGTTCTAAAGCACTGCGAATCTATGTGTGCAACATCATGACCCAACCAGGGGAAACCGACGGCTTTACGGTGTCTGACCATATCCGCACGATCGATCAAGTGGCAGGTGCACTGCTGTTTGATGCAGTACTGGTGCAGCGGCAGTCCCCTTCGGCAGGTTCGCTGATTAAATATGCTCAAGAACAATCCCATCCGGTTTATTTCGATCGCGAAGCCGTCATGCAGCTTGGGCGACGGGCGATCGTGGCAAATGTGATGGACGAAGACGAACAAACCGGATTAGTGCGCCATGACCCCGATCGGCTGGCACGAATTTTGCTGCGGTGGTACAGCCGGGTAAGCGGGTAGCGAATTCTCCCGTTTACTTCTCTTATTAACTTTTCTTATTAATCTGATTGACTTGCGCTGACTTCTGATCAACTACGAAAGGGTTGGACTACAATGAGTACCGCGATTACGCGCCAGTCCTTTGTGCCTGACTCATCATGTCTCAAGACCTTATTCGATCGCTTGTCTGGATGGATTACCGTCTGGCGGTGCTGTTTACCGTGCTTCTGCCGCTGATTCTTTTAGTTTGGGCACTGTTTGCCAAAGTGGAACCTGCCATGCGACTGCTGATCATCTACTGGCGAGTAGCAAGCTTGCTGGCGATCACGGTGTATCTGATGACTGGGAATTTGCCGATTAGCTTTATTACAGGTCTGCTGGCACGGGTGCTGATTCCGATCAGCTTGTGGTTCTGGGTCGATCTAAACGAGGAAATTTCTGAACTGCGCAAGAGCGGCTTCAAGCTGGCATTTTCTGCCTGGAGATGGGCGGTTACAGTTTATTGTGCGCTGGGTGCGCTGGCGAGTCTGCCCTTTTTGCAGTGCGCGTTTTCTCAGGCGACGTTTGCCAGTCCTTTTTGTCAAGTGTGGCTCCAGCCTGCGATCGGCTATCACGCCTTTTTCCACCCCCGCTATACGTCCGGCTTCCTGGGCTTTCTGGGCGTTGCAGGACTGGTCATCTACGCGCTGTACCTGATTTACTTCGTCTTTGTGCGGCTCGGCAAACAAGGGCGATCGGCAATCGAGCAGTAAAGGGCTTTGGCTCTGCGACCTGCCGCAATGCTTTTCAACCATTCCCTATCCCATCGCCATTCGATCGCCATCACCATTCGATCGCCGAGCGCTCCTGTACCACCTGCTGATAAACTGCCTGAGTCTCGACCGCCAGTTTGTGCCAGTTAAACCGCAAATCCAGATCGGTGTAAGCGTTTTCAACCATCTGCTGCGCGAATTCGGGATGCTGAAGGATTTCGATAATGCCCCAGGCGATCGAGTCCGCGCTGCCTGCATAGGTCACCATCCCGGTTTTGCCGTGCTGCACGACTTCGGGAAATCCGCCTGCGTTAGAAACCACGACCGGAATGCGGGCGGCAAAGCTTTCGAGTGCCACAATGCCAAACGGCTCATACAGGCTGGGGAATACAGCACAGTCAGCGATCGTGCGAAACTGATTTAGCTCGTCTTCTGCCATAAATCCAGCGAAATAGCATTTGTGCCAGATACCCGTCTCCCAGGCTTGCTGCTTCAGGCTATCGGTGTTGCCGCCGCCAATAATCACAAACTTGACCCGTCCACTCATTGCCCCAATCACCTTTGGAGCGGCTGCCAGCATCAGACTGACTCCCTTCTCGTAAGTAATCCGCCCGACATAGTAAACAATCTTTTCCTGATCGGCGGCAAAGCGACGGCGAAACCGCCAGTAGTCAAACTCTCGCCGGGGTTCCTGCCGTTTGAGACAGATACCGTTGTAAATCACATCCATTTTGTCTGCCGCACACCCAAAGACACGCACGAGTTCCTGCCGCATGTACTCGGTGCAGACGATCACACGCCACGCTTCGCTGATTAGCCTTGCTTCTTTGCTGTGAATATAGCGGTGGGTATCATTGTGCAGTCCGTTCCAGCGTCCGTGTTCTGTGGCGTGAATTGTGGCAACCATCGGTACTTTGAAGATGTGCTTCAGGGCGATCGCTGCATCTGCCACTAGCCAATCGTGAGCGTGGATCAGATCAAACGGTCCGTCTTCCTGCAGTAGCTTGCCGCCGTGCTGACCCATGCTGTCATTCATCCGGGCAACCCACTGGAAAAAGTTTTGGCTCTCTCCCACTGGAACCCGATGCACGGAAATGCCATCCACCACTTCGTAGCGAGGAGCCTGTCCGAACTCCACCGTCAGCAGGTGAATCTCATGCCCCAGCTTGACCAGCTCTGGATATAGCTCTGCTACATGGCGCGAAATTCCTCCCACAATGCGCGGTGGAAACTCCCAAGCCAGTACCAGAATTTTCATACCTGACAAACCTCGCGGGAATCGCAACAATCGCAGTAGCCGTCAGTTCGGGACGGGATGCAGGAATAAAACCCGTGCATGAGAGAAAGGGTTTTCTGCTTTCCTTATATCCACCAAAGCGACGATCGCTACAATTGCAAGATAAAAAACAAAAGGGGATAAAGCCTATTCTATTTCGACTTGTTCACTGTCTTTTGTCGAATCAGGCTGACGAGTAAATCGGGCATGAAGTCGGAAGGGCAGCAGACGATTTAGCGGAATAATGAAGTAAAGTTGAAGACGTACGGCGATTTGGCCCCATTGGAAAAGATAGGGCTATTTACTGTTTAGTTTTTATTGGTCTGGTTTTTATTGGTCTAGCGTCTGCAATTTGCATGGAGGCACTGCCGTCTCAGATGATAATTTCCGAGGCTCCGCTTCAGCTTTTGCTGTTTGTGGATAAGCGACCCAGTTCGGGCGAACGCATTCGTCAGGTCAGAAATTGCCTTAAAGCCCTAGCAGCTAGCCATTCCAGTGAGCCTTATACGCTTCAGATCGTCGACGTGAGTGAGCAACCTCACCTGGCAGAGCACTTCAAGCTAGTAGCAACTCCCTCTCTCATCAAGATTCATCCTGAACCGCAGCAAATTCTGGCAGGAAGTAATCTGGTCGCCCAGATCGAAGATTGGTGGTCACGCTGGCTGCGATCGGTTGAAGATTATCTGGAATCGTCTCGCCTGGCTGAGGTGCAGGACAGCGAAAAACTAGAGCAAATTCGCTCCATCAAAGAATCGGCGGAGCTACTCAAACTGTCCGACGAAATCTTTCGGCTTCAGCGTGAGAAAGAAGAGTTTCAGGCACAGCTTCAGTTCAAAGATCATCTGATTGCAATGCTGGCACACGATCTGCGAAATCCCCTAACTGCGGTGTCGATCGCCCTTGAAACCCTGGAACTTGGCAGCACTGCAAAATCAGACGGCGGATTTCGGCTGAAGCCCGATCTGTTTGCCCAGTTGGTTCGCCATGCCCGCACCCAAACCAAAGCACTCGATCGCATGATCACCGACATTTTGCAGGCAGCCCGCGAACGCAACTCCGAATTTCGGATGCAGCCGCAAAAGCTAGAGCTGGGGAAACTCTGCCTGGAGGCGATCGAGCATTTAGGCGATCGAATTGAGGCAAAAGTACAGCAGATTTCGACCGATATTCCCTCGGATCTGCCCTACGTCTATGCGGATGCCGAGCGGGTGAAGCAGGTGATTGTCAACTTGCTCGACAACGCCATTAAATATACCCCCGAATCCGGCACGATCTCCGTGGCAATTCTGCATCGCACCACTCAAAAAGTCCAGGTGAGCATTAGCGATAATGGTCCTGGCATTCCGCCCGAAAATCAGCAGCACATTTTTGAAGATCGGTTTCGGCTTGAGCGCGATGAAGGAAAGGAAGGCTATGGCATTGGGCTAGCCCTTTGTCGCCGCATTGTACAGGCACACTACGGGCAAATCTGGGTCGATTCCGAGCAGGAGCAGGGAAGCTGCTTTCACTTTACGCTGCCCGTTTATCGGCTTAACCCCTCCCCGTGAATTCCTGCTAAATCTCTACTGAATTTCTAAATTCAAAACATATCGCCCAACCTGGAGCTGATTCGTCCACAGTTCATACTCCACCCGAAACTGTTGCGGAATCGGCTGACTAGAGAGCGTAAGGCTGCGCGTAAAATTGCGAAGGCGAATCGGCTGCTGACGCGCATCGTCGTTTTGAAGCCAATAGCGGCTCACCCCGTAAACGCCCTGTTCCCAAAAGTGGCGATAGCTAAATTTGCCGTTACCCTGCATTGTCATCGTAACGCGATAGGGCGACAGCTCTAGCCATAGCAATCGAGGCGTTCTCGGCATTGCATTTTCTGATTCGCGATCGACAGGATGATCGTCAAAAGCATGACTTTCAAAAGCATGACCGTCAAAAGCATCAAACCCCTGCACTAAGGGTTCGGTCATCAGCAAATGAAACCGCTCTGCGTCTTTTTGATAAAGTGTTGCCTCCCCCTCGACCACTGACCATAGCGGCAAATCGTAGGACATGAAAGACAAACAGACCGGATGGCGATGTTGAGTCAACATAGCAATGAAGAAAGCGATGAAGAGTAAAAGAAGACACGGGCGACAGGGTAATCAAATGATTCCGGAAAGAGTTAGGATGACTAGCGTGCTTATCGTCAGTCTATCCCAATGCCTACCGACGCTATCAACCTGAACCGTACTGAACCCCATCATTCGCTGACGATCGCCCCTCCCAGCGAGGGGTTTGCGCTACGGGGACGAATCCAGATTCCGGGAGATAAGTCAATTTCCCATCGGGCGTTGATGCTGGGTGCTCTGGCAAGCGGCGAAACCCAAATTCAAGGGCTGCTGCTAGGCGAAGATCCGCGCAGTACGGCAAGCTGCTTTCGGGCAATGGGCGCAACGATTTCTGAACTTAACACCGATCGCGTCACGGTGCAGGGCATTGGCTTAGGGCAGCTTCAAGAGCCAATCGATTTTCTCGACGCAGGCAATTCGGGAACCACAATGCGGTTGATGCTGGGGCTGCTGGCGTCCCATCCCGGACGGTTTTTTACCGTGACGGGTGATGCTTCGCTTCGATCGCGTCCGATGTCTCGCGTCATTAAACCCCTTCAGCATATGGGGGCGCAAATCTGGCACCGAGCGGGGGGCTACGCGCCGCTTGCCGTTCAGGGACAAACGCTCCAGCCGATTCACTACCGGTCGCCGATCGCCTCTGCCCAAGTAAAATCCTGCATTTTGCTGGCAGGGCTGCTCACCGAGGGCAAAACGACCGTTACCGAACCTGCCCTCTCGCGTGACCACAGCGAACGAATGCTGCGGGCATTTGGGGCAACTATCACGGTTGATCCCGAAACGTGCAGTGCAACGGTCACTGGACCTGCTCAGCTTCACGGGCAGACCGTAATTGTCCCAGGAGACATCAGCTCCGCAGCCTTCTGGATGGTAGCCGCTGCGATCGTTCCCGGTTCTGATTTAACAATCGAAAATGTGGGGGTCAATCCAACCCGCACTGGCATTCTGGAAGTTTTACAGGCGATGGAAGCCGATGTGACGCTGGAAAATCAGCGCGAAGTTGCCGGAGAACCCGTTGCCGATGTGCGAGTTCGCTATGCACCGCTTAAAGCCTGCACGATCGCCGGAGACGTAATTCCCCGACTGATCGACGAAATTCCAATTCTGGCAGTCGCAGCAACTTGTGCCAGTGGCACCACTCTGATCAAAGATGCCGAAGAGTTACGGGTTAAAGAAAGCGATCGCCTCGCAGTGATGGCAGCCCAACTTAGCCAGATGGGAGCCAGCGTCACTGAATTACCCGATGGTTTAGAAATTACCGGACAAACCCCCCTGACGGGAGCCGAACTCGATAGCCACACCGACCACCGAATTGCAATGAGTCTGGCGATCGCTGCCCTAATTGCCACTGGCAAAACGACGATTCATCGAGCGGAAGCGGCTGCAATTTCTTACCCGGATTTTGTGCCGACGCTGCAACGGGCATGCGGGTAGGGGGGGTTATGGATGAGCCAATGGGGGACTCGAGGATTGGATAATGCTTGTTTTTCGGCGACGAAGACGTTTTTCTGTCATTGGTCTTCTAAGCTGGCTTTATCTGGTAGCTCTGCTGGTATGGTTTAGTCTCCGCCTCTTATTCTTCGATCGATTCTGGTGGTTAGCCTTGCTGAATACGCTGGCTTTCTATCTGTTTGTGCCGATCGTGGTCTTCTTGCCCCTATACCTCTGGTCTCGTCAGCGACAGTTGCTCCTGGGATTGCTCTTTGCCTGCCTGCTCTTTCTCAGTCTGTTTTATCCGCTGTTCAATCCCTTTGCCAAAGCCGCGCTGCCCGCTCCGGCACAGCCTACCTTAAAAGTCATGAGCTTCAACCTGCGCTGGGATAATCAGAACTATGGCAAAGTTGCTCAGATGATTCGCACTGCTCAGCCCGATTTAATTGGCTTGCAGGAATTACAGCCTGGTGAAGTGTCCAACCTGGCAGCAGTACTCGCACCTGATTACCCTTACCGCGCAGTGCATCCGGTTGATTTGTTCCACACAGTTGCGCTGTTCAGCCGTTTACCGATCGACAGCATGACCGCCCTGCCTAACCCGCCCTTGGAACGGGGGCTGCAAGTCACAATCCACGTAAGAACGATCGACCGCTCAATGTGCTGGTCACGCATCTTGCCCCCAACAATATGCCCCTTTTCCCGCTGAGTCGATTTGCTGCTGAAACCCGCGATCGCTACAGCCGTCGAGCTGCCGAGACTGCCTCTCTTCAGACGCTTGTGCGGTCACAATCACTGCCAACTCTGATGCTGTGCGATTGCAATATGACCGATACCTCCGAAACCTATGCCCAGCTTCGCCAGGTGTTCAAGGATAGCTTTCAGGAGCGCGGCTGGGGCTTGGGTCATACCATTTCAGTAAAAGGCATCCCGTTTCCGGTGCAAAGAATTGACTATATCTGGCATACCGATGAGATTCAGGCGATTGACGCATTTGTAGGACCAGACGCAAACTCCGACCACCTGCCGATCGTTGCCACCCTTCGCTACCCCTAACTTGCCCGATCGCCTAACCCGCCCGCTCGCTACAGAGGAGAATCATCGTCGTTTTAGGCAACGGCGGGATTTATACTAACTCTGGTAGGAATGATCACAGCGAAAGCTGATGTGAGCTTCATGGCAGACGCAACTCCCTCGATTCAGTTTTTTGAAGGTATTTCTGAGGAGCTGAGCGGTATCAGTTTTCGCCGCAATCGTGCCACCGGAGTTCGCAGCATTCTGATGACCTTTAAAGGCCTGCGATCGATCGATCGCTTCCAAAGTTATACCAATCGATTTGCCGGAGGAATGTCACTCAACGACAGCGAAGGCAATATCAACATCGAGCCAGCCTCAGTACGCTTTGTGTTTGGCGGACCCGAAGGCGATGATTTGGAGCGAGTCGAATGTGTGCTGCAAGTCGATCGCGAAGATCACTGGGAACGGCTGATGCGCTTTATAGAGCGATATGCTGAGGCAAATGAAATGACATATGGAGAGTCCCGCAAGGAGTAGCGCATGAAAATTGCAGTGACCGGAGCAACCGGATTTATTGGCAGTCGTCTGGTTGAACGGCTTCAAACAGAGGGACATTCCGTGGTGGTGCTAACGCGCAACGCCGATCGCGCCAAGTCGCTTTTCCCAGTCTCTAAATATCCCAATGTGGAAGTCGTCGCCTATCAGCCTCTGCAATCGGGAACCTGGCAGCAGTTAATTTCAGGCTGTGATGGCGTGGTGAATTTGGCAGGTGCGCCAATCGCCGAAAGCCGCTGGACGCCTGAACGCAAGCAGGAAATTATGGATAGCCGGAAAGCAGGCACTGAAAAAATTGTGGAGGCAATTGCTCAGGCAAATCCGCGCCCGTCTGTGCTGGTCAATTCCTCGGCGATCGGCTACTACGGCACGAGCGAAACGGCAACCTTTGATGAAGCCAGTCCGGCAGGAAACGACTACCTGGCAGAAGTATGTCAAGCCTGGGAAGCCGCCGCGCAAAAAGTGGAGGAGTCGGGGACTCGGCTGGTGATCCTCCGCACTGGAATTGTTCTCGGTCAGGGTGGGGCGATCGCCAAGATGCTGCTGCCCTTCCGAATGTTTGCCGGAGGACCGATTGGTAACGGTCGCCAGTGGTTTTCCTGGATTCACCTTGAAGATATGGTGAATTTAATTCTCAAGGCACTGACCCAGCCCGAAATGAGCGGAACCTATAACGCAACGGCTCCAAACCCGGTACGAATGGCAGAACTCAGCCAGAGCCTTGGGGACGCGATGAAGCGTCCATCGTGGCTACCTGTGCCCAATTTCGCGCTGGAGCTAATGCTTGGCGATGCTGCAAAGGTCGTCCTGGAAGGACAGCAGGTTTTGCCAAAGCGAACCCAGGAAAGCGGATTTGCGTATCAGTACACAACGGTCAAACAGGCATTAACCGATGTGGTGCGCGAAGACTAGGATTGCAGATTCAATCCATTCATGATCTAGATCATCATGCTTTAGATCAGGTCGTTTGAGTTGCGAAGGCGAATGAGCTGGCGGCGCATTTGTGGGGAAGCTTCGACTTCGGAAACTTCCTGCACGTTAACCTTGGATTGCATCGGCTCTAAATACTCATCTGCCCCATAGGAGAGGGCATCAAGCAAAATCTCCAGGAGCCGATCGCGATCGAGCAGGGTGTGTTTTTCCTCAATCAGGCGAAACTTAAGGTGAATTTCGCAATCATAAACTGTGAACTCTGAGTCGGTCGGGTGGTGCTCAATGGAGTCGGTCTTCATCTGAAAAGATAACCGCCCAAAGGCGGGAGTGAGGTGAACTAGACGATCAGGTTAAACACACGCATTGGGTAATGGTTTTTAGAGGCGCACTTGTCTGAAGCAGGCTTTGCAGGACAGTAAAGGCAAATCAGAGGGATAGCGAGGCTTTGCTAAAGTGCAGGAAAACTGCTTATGGCTTAAATTCACTGCTAAAGCTAGTCTTCCCAAAAGGCAAACAAAGCAAACCAATTCACCTGCTAAAAACAAATCGTTAAATTGTCCTAGTTTCTATAAATAGCACCATTTCTTAGAAGTACAGGCTAGCAATCTATAAAGTCTCTATGAGGTCATGAAACTCAACTTCATCACTGCTTTAAACCCTGCTACCAGACGATCGATTACAAGCAATTGAAGAATCCGTCCAAGCTAGCTTCCATAAAGCTTCTAGCGATTGACAGGTCGCCGGAACCGGGGAATGCAGTGATCCCTCAAAATTCCATCCTGAAGGACAACCAAACTTTACCAAAAAGACCTGATTCGGAAAAATTTTGTGTGTCAGTTCTACTTTCTAAAATTGGCTAATACTGAGAGAACAAGTCAGCTTAATGAACTAAATAGGTTTCACTCAATGACGTTTCCCACATGTTCTTCCAGGACTGGAAAGGCATTAAAACCAGCTTTGATCTAGTTTGAATTTTTACTTGCAATCCGTAGCAACACCAGGAAAATTGGGCATTGCTGAATGGAAATCGGATTTTCGATAGGGAGTTCTGCGCTAGCAGTGGTTTGCAGATCACCCTTACAGAATTCATCTATCGGAGCAGCAATGCCGAAAATTGCGATTGCGCCATCTCAATTCATCTCACATCAGATGAGATTGTAAGCGAATTCGTAAGGTTTCGAGGATTGACGTGTTGCGGCTTTGTAAAGCTAGCTCCACTGTTCTGGCGGCTGCGTAAACTGTTCTAGTGTGAGCAAATGAATTCGCTCATCCTGCTGTGCAACCGCTCGATCGCCTGCGGTATTGTAGCCCCAATCCGCCAGAAATAGCTCAACATTCTGCAAATCAACTTGAGGGGCAATGGTCTGAAGCGTTTTCAGCCGATCTTCAACAAACCAGATCAGGGGTTCAGAAGCAGCCGCTGACTGCTGGAGCTGGCGCAGGGTTTGCGCTTTGGGCTGGCGAACTGATTTGCCGAAAATTCGCGACGCAGACAAATTCACGCCTGCCTGAGCAAGCAACTGCTGGACAAAACGATCTTCTTTCGTCGTCACAATAAATAGCTCAATGCCCTCTGTAATAATGCGCTGAAGCTGTAGAGTGACACCTGGATAAAATCGGTGCAGCGATAGCCAGCCTGCCAGATCCAGCGTAATCCATTCATCGCGGACGCGATCGACGACCTGCTCGACCTCCACCGGAACCAACCCTTCGGTTTGTACCAGATCCAGGCAAATCGCGCTCCAGTTCCGCAAGATCTCTGCTTCGGGCATTCCTTGCAGGATCGATCGCAGGACACAGGGCATTTCCCAGCCCGTTTCAACCACAGGACGCAGACGATAAAAAATTTCTGCCAGTCCTTCTGGCGGCGTTTTGTCCCCAGCCAACCAGATGCGGCAGTATGCTCGCCATGCGGTTTCAAAATACTCCAGCAGTCCGTCGCAAATCACGCCATCAAAATCAAGTGCAAGCAGGGTTGGCTGTTTCTGGGTCATAACAAATTACCCCTGCTGCGCTTCTTGCTGCACTGATGTTTGAATCCAATCCCCTAAGAGGGCATTGACGCGATCGGGAGCTTCATCCTGGGGACAGTGACCTACGCCCTCCAGCGGAATGAACTGCTCCACAACAGGAAAATTTGCCAGATTACGCCCCAAGTCCACAGGTTCCCAGGGGTCATCAGTTCCCCACAAAATTAGCACTGGGCAAGAGAGGCGTTCTAGCAGATCTTCGGGTAAGGGACCATAGGAATAGCGGGTGAAAGCAAGAAACACATCTGCCGCACCTGGATCAGCCGCCGGAGCCATGAGCAAATCGACCAATTCATCGGTGACGATTTCCGGGTTGATATACGCCTTTTGCAGAATTTTCCGCACTGTTTTTGGACGGGCTATCAGGCGAAAGAAATTTTGCCCAACCCAGCGTACAGACAGAACGCTCTGCAATAAAGGAGCACCGACCCGCCGATACCAGGGCAATTGGGCACGCCGGCGATCGTGCAGAAGCCGTAAAGAGCAGTTGAGCAGGGCAACTTTCCGGGCAATTTCAGGATGATCTGCCGCTGCTTGCATTGCCGCAATACAGCCGACCGAGTTTCCTACCAGAAAAGCAGGCGTACCGACGACCTCTTTGCAGAAATCGGCAATCTGCTGTCCCCACGTTTCAAAGGTGTAGTCAATTTCCTCACCAGGCTTCGGTTTTGCCGAGTTGCCAAAGCCAATCAGGTCGACCGCATATACTCGCCCAATGCCTGCCAGCACCGGAATATTTTTGCGCCAGTGTCGCCAGGATGCACCAAAGCCATGAATCAGGACGATTGCAGGCCCGGTTTGCCCTTGAGTTTGATAACAGATGGGAAAACCACGCCACATCCAGGTCTGAGGGGCAGCCAGGAGAGGAGTTGGGGTCAGCGTCATAGCCGGGAGAAATCTAGAAGGATTACGATTTATTACTTCTCTTATTGTGATACGAGTTTTCTAATTTTCAATGCGCCAGGGGATACAGTCTTTCAAAGGTCATGGAGGATCACGAGATGGTAACGGCTCACCGAGAAGGTTCTATTTTTTAGCATCTCCAGTTCGGCAGCGAAGGGCAAGTGGACTAGAACCGATCTGCTCAAGCCATTGCTCAAGCGATAAAAAAGCCCTCACCCGATCGGCAAGGGAATAAATAGCCGTGACGAACAATGTGCAGCAATGCGAATGAAAAGGGGGTGGCCATTCGTCGCGGATTATTCAGCAAGGGCAGTGCGAAGCAGTTTCCCCGATAGAGCCATCGGCTCATTTCAAATTAAGTGAATATTTCACCGAAACTACGATTCGAAATCCTTAGCCAAAGCGACCGCTGACGTAATCTTGAGTTGCCTGCTGCCGGGGCGAATTGAAAATATTCTCGGTGCGATCGTACTCCACCAGATAACCATAGCGACTGCCGCCGTTCCCTGCCTCAGCATTAAAGAACGCAGTGTAGTCCGCTACGCGAGAGGCTTGTTGCATATTGTGCGTGACAATAATGATGGTGAACTGCTTTTTCAGCTCGTGCATCAGATCCTCAACCCGCAGCGTTGAAATCGGGTCAAGGGCGGAGCAAGGTTCGTCCATTAAAATGACTTCCGGTTCGATCGCGATCGCCCGTGCAATGCAAAGCCGCTGCTGTTGGCCCCCAGAAAGCGACAGACCGCTGGCCTTTAATTTGTCTTTGACTTCATCCCACAGTGCAGCACCCCGCAGGGATCGCTCTACCAGTTCGTCCATATTGCCTTTATAGCCGTTAACCCGCGCACCAAAGGCAATGTTTTCGTAGATCGACTTGGGGAAAGGATTGGGTTTCTGGAACACCATTCCAATCCGACGACGCACTTCGACCGGGTCTACTTTCGAGTCATACAACTCCGTGCCCTGATAGGTGATTTTGCCTTCGACTCGCGCTCCCGGAATCAAATCGTTTAAACGGTTATAGCAGCGCAGCAGGGTACTTTTGCCGCAGCCCGAAGGACCGATCAGCGCAACCACTTTGTTTTTGGGAATGTCCAAGAAAACATTACGAACTGCCTGAAACGACCCATAGTAGATGGACACATTCTCAGTGCGGATAACCACATCGTTACCCACAGAACTCGGTCTAAATTCGGACTGTGCTGGAGAATTCGTCATAGTGAATGAAGAAGAGTGGTTTAGGCGTAGAACTCTGCGCGCTTCAAATCGGAATAAACATCAACCTTCTTAAATCGATCGTAACTTTTTCTTCAAAAAAGCAGATCCACAAATCAGGTGAACTAAACGAATGAATTCAAGGAAAAGCTCGTTGATGGAACGCTAATAAACCTTACGGCGAGTTGCGACTCGTGCCACAATACTGACCACCAAAATCAAACCCACAACGACCAATGCTGCAACCCACGCAAGCTCCTGCTGGTTCCTGTAGGGTGAAATTGCGAAGTTGTAAATCAGAACCGACAGCGTTGCCGTAGGCTGCCATACGCCTCTGACATCATACTGGTTAAACAGAGCAGTAAACAGCAGCGGAGCCGTTTCACCCACTGCTCTTGCCAGTGCCAGCGTCACGCCCGTTGCAATAAACGGTAGGGCAGCAGGCAAGATAATCTGAGAAATCGACTGAAAATTTGTTGCGCCAATGCCAACTGCCGCCTGTCTTACATCCGGCGGAATCGACTTCAGCCCTTCCTCGGCGGTGCGGATAACGATCGGTACCATCAAAACCGCCAGCGCAACGCCCCCTGCCACTGCCGAGAAAGTACCCGTTACCAGGACTACGATACCGTAGGCAAACAGTCCAGCAATAATCGACGGTACACCACTCAGCACATTAGTACAAAACCGTACAAACTGCGACAGCTTATTGCCGCGCCCAAACTCAACAGTATAAATTGCCGTCAAAACGCCGAACGGAACACTAATCAACGCACCAATTAAGCTGGTAAGCAGTGTTCCCACGATCGCATTGCGAAACCCTCCCCCATCAACTAGAGGCGGCGGCGGCAGCTCAGTCAACACGGCTGGACTCAGACGGCTAAATCCGTTGGAAATGACTGTGTAGAGAATCGAACCCAGCGGCAACAGCGAAAGTGCAGCGCAAGCCCCAACCAAACCCGTCATGATTTTGCCGACCAGGTTTCGGGTGGGTGACGGCACAAAGAGCGAATCGTCTGAAACATTAAAAGCTGAATTGGCGCCCCGATCGCGTGGAATCGTCATAAATTTACTGGAGTCACTGCAAAGAACACGACCTTACTCAACTTCCTACTCAACTTCCTGAAAGCGGCTGATGATGTACTCTGCCAGGATATTCACCGCCAGCGTCAGCAGCATCAGCACCAGTGCCGCAAAAAATAGCGAAGAACGCTGTAGCCCACTTGCTTCGCCAAACTGGTTTGCAATCAGCGCGGCGATCGTCGAAGCAGGCGCAAAAAACGAAACATTTACCCGGTTTGCATTCCCGATCAGCATGGCGGCTGCCATCGTCTCGCCTAATGCCCGGCCCAAGGCCAACATCACCGAACCGATAATGCCTGATAGACCCGCAGGCAAAAGCACTTTGAGAATTGTTTCCCAGCGCGTTGCCCCCAGCCCGTAAGCTCCTTGACGAAGCTGCGGCGGCAGAGAGACCAGCGTATCGCGCGAGATAGCAATAATCGTCGGCAGAATCATGATCGCCAGCACCAGTGCGGTGACAAACATCTGGCGCGTCGAGGGCGGCGTTGAAAAGAAAGGAATCCAGCCAAACACGCTGTGAAGTCCACGCAGTAGGGGCAGGATTGCGGGAATCAGCACAAAAATGCCCCACAGCCCGTAAACCACGCTGGGAATTGCAGCCAACAGCTCAACCAGAAAGGCGATCGGAGTCAAGATCTGACGGGGCAAAAAGTCTTCGCTCAGGAAGATTGCAACGCCGACCCCGACCGGAACCGCAAACAACAGTGCCAGAATCGAGCTAACGATCGTGCCATAAATCTGCGGCAGTGCCCCAAATGCATTTTCAACCGGGTTCCAAACTGACTGAGTTAGAAACCCTAAGCCGAACTGGGTAATGGCTGGAAAGGCAATGCCCAGCAGCGAAAAAGTAATCCAGACCAGAACTGCACCAATCCCCACTGCAAGGATCAGCGTCAGCCAGTAAAAAATGCGATCGATTAAGCGCGTGGCGTGAAACTTGCTTGAGGCTTGAATTAACGATTCTTCGGGAGCAGCAGATGGCGAAGTCATAACTTTAAGAAAAGAGCTGGAGTAACAAAAACCAGATGACTAAATCTCACAAAGAATCTCAAGGTCAACTTCGACGATGGCTCAATTTAGCCATTTACCAGCATACCGCAGGCTTTGCCCCCAGAGGATTTGCCCTGCTTGAAACCAAGCAGCCGTTGAGCCATCGACATTCAGACAAACTGCATCGAATTCATTGAGCGAGTTGCCTTGAAACTGCACCATCAATTTGATTTCAACTGAACCTTCGATCGCAGCAGACAAGACTTTTGTTCGCCAGGATTTGTCAAGAAGGGCAACCGTCTACTCACCGTCCAGGTTAACCATTCGGAAAGCAACGATCGCCCTTGACTTGACTTACTTCCTTGACTTACTTAATGGTGGCGACTTCTTCCTTCACACGACCTGCCAGATCCGGATCGGCTGGGAGATAGCCCAGATCGCTGGCGGCTGTTTTGCCGTTGTCCAGCGTCCAGTTGACCACGTTCTTGATCGCTTCACCCTTTGCTGCGTCCTGGTACTGAGGATAGAGCAGCAGCCAGGTTAGCGTGGTGATCGGGTATGCCTGTTCATCGGTCGGGTCGGGAACCAGCAGCGCGAAGTCTTCCGGCACAGTTTGACCCTTGAAGGCTAGCGCACCTGCTTCGGGAGTTGGCTCGATGATGTTGCCAGCCTTGTTTTCCA
Source organism: Leptolyngbya sp. ST-U4 (assembly GCF_039962215.1). Lineage (NCBI taxonomy): Bacteria > Bacillati > Cyanobacteriota > Cyanophyceae > Leptolyngbyales > Leptolyngbyaceae > Leptolyngbya > Leptolyngbya sp. ST-U4. The sequence goes on along the minus strand of NZ_JAMPKZ010000010.1, from coordinate 74,221 downwards.
TCGCAGCCATCGATAGCCCATTCTCTTTGGCATAGGAAAACTCGGTGTAGCCGATCGCGCCCGGAGTTTGCTGAATTTGAGCCGTTACACCTTCATTGCCTTTTGCACCCGTACCTACGGGCCACTCCACCGACTTATTGGCTCCCGCTTTCCACTCAGGGCAGGCTGCCTTCAGGTGGTTGGTAAAGCCGAAGGTCGTGCCGCTGCCGTCCGAACGGTGAACAAACTGGATTTGTTCATTGGGCAGATTCGTTCCCTGATTAGCAGAAGCGATCGCCGGGTCGTTCCACTGGGTAATTTCTCCCGTGACGATGCCGCAATAAACCTCGCGGGGCAATTTTAGATTGTCTACGCCTTCCAAGTTGTATGCCATCACGATGCTGCCGCCTGTCACCGGAACCTGAATCGCGTCAGCTCCGTATTTTTCTCTAAACTGTGCTTTTTCTTCGTCCTTCAGAGGCTGGTCGCTGGCTCCAAAGTCAACCGTACCTGCTAAAAACTGCTCAACACCTGCACCGCTACCCACCGACTGATAGCTAATTTGGGTGTTCGGATTTTCTTTGTTGTAGTCTGCAAACCAACGCTGATAGAGCGGAGCCGGGAATGATGCACCAGCACCGCTGAGGCTGACTGCTGCACCGCTATTGCCTGCTGCCGGGCTTGCCGCAGGAGCCGTTGCCGAAGGACCTTCATTGTTACTGGAAGCGCAAGCAACAGCAACCGACATAGAGAGGGCTGCCAAGGAAGCTAAAACTGCGCGTCGCTTAAGCCGTAGTAGGGATGTCATGAGAAATGCTCAGGGTAAAAACTCTGGATAGTTTCGCCTGCATCCTACTGTCTTTAGATAAAGGAATTGTTAATACGTAGGTTAAGATGAGTTTATATCTTTAGATAGAAAAATATTTACCCCTTCCTACAGACCCATTAACCCTTGCACTAGCCCTGTTTCTCTTCCGTAAGAGCTATCTCTTCTACTTCCCTCTACTCAAGGCTGTAATTAGTAGAAGCTGTAATCGGTAAAGGCTCTAACGAGTGGAAATTCAGCTAGTTAGCTTAGGATAGTGGGCAGTGTAATCAACAAGACCATGTACCACGTAATCTATGACGGAAACTGTAACCTGTGCGTCAATCTGGTTCGACTGCTCGAAACGTTAGACCAGGGCAACCAGTTTCTCTATGTGCCAATGCAGAATGAGGAAAGTCTGAAAGCAGTTGGCATTTCTGCAAAAGACTGCGAGCAGGGCATCATCCTGCTGAATGCGAACGATGTCAAACAACGCTGGCAGGGCAGTGACGCAGCAGAAGAAATCGGCAAACGGCTGCCCTTTGGAGAAATCTTTGTTGAGGCATACCGCGCTCTTCCGGGGGCAAAGTGGCTTGGCGATCGGGCGTATGAGCAAATCCGAGACAACCGCTACACGCTGTTTGGTGCAAGAGAAAACACTTATCGATCGCCTTATCCCGCCTGCGAAACCGGGAAATGCGAGGGAACGGTGTATGATAATGAAGCCTAATTTTTAACATATCTGGTTTGGAGGGATCGCCATGCTGACGCTGAAGATCGTGGTCTACATCGTCGTCGCTTTCTTTGTCGGTCTGTTTTTCTTTGGTTTCCTGTCAAACGACCCGGCGCGGAACCCCAGTCAACGCGACCTCGAATAATCGAGATTCTGGAACCCCTCAGGCTTTGTGCCTGTCCAATAAACAAGATATCGCTTTACAAGCTATCCCTTTTGTAGAGCGAGTCGCTGTCGAAGACGGCTGAAGTCCTGAGTGAGGGCTATCCGTCCTTACTGTTGCGCTGTAAGTATGCCCTATCCGGTTCCGCCACCCCTACCGCCAGTCGTTCACCATGTCACGCCAAATGCTTCTCCTGCCGTTTCGCCACCGATCGCTCCTGATGCGATAGAGCCTGTTTCGTCTACGGATTTGCGGGCGGAAGCGCGTGTAGATGCTCGATCACTGGGTGGTGCGATCACCGTTGAACTCGCTGAACCCGCACAGCCCGACGCTCAAACTAAGCCGGTTCAAACCGAACCGAGCCCACCTGAGCCAGCGCGCAGAGAACGATCGATCGCATCGCAGTTTCCCCAAGAGGTCGTCGCTCAAGCAGAAACGCCATCCCCTGTTCTTCCAGTGAATCCACCCGGAACGGGTTCTAGTCGAGCCTCGATTCGCCCGGTTGCTGAACTGGATGCGCTGATTGCAGTAACTCAGGCGCGATCAACTGTGCCTCGGAACGAGCCTGCGCTTGAAGTCGAAGACTTTGCGCGATCGGGTCAAATTTCCCCCCGGCGTCCGTCAACTTCACCCTCCACTCCGCTCCCCCCTTCGGTGGAATCTGCGACGGCAAATGGGCAGTCCCCAGCAGAAGCGGCTGCGCCAGGAAGTTCAGACTCCGGGCAAGTTTTAACCATTCCGGGTCAAAATGAGGCTCCTGCCGTCCCCGCTGACGGAACGGGAGCAGATCAAAGACAGCCCGCGAATCAAACGCCAAACCAAGCTGCACAAACTGTCCCGGAAGTTATCGAACTCTCTGCCGATCGCCAGGAATATGACGAGCAGCGACAGGTGTTTCGCGCCGAGGGGAATGTTGTCATGCGGTTTCGGCAGGCAATTCTAACCGCCGATCGCGTTCAGGTGAATATCCCCAATCGCTTAGCTGTGGCAGATGGAAACGCCGCTCTGCAACGCGGACAGCAAACCCTGCGCGGAGAGCAGTTTACCTATAATTTTGGCTTTGACCGGGGATCAGTGCTGCAAGCCAGAGGCGAAGTTAATCTCGGTGCTTCGACCGATTTTGATGCGAATCAGCGTCCTGTTGTCGGAAGTCCGCTCAGTTCTGCTCAGTCGGTGGGAGCGCAAATCACTGAGACTCAGCCGCTTCAGGCAGCAGGCAGTGGCGGGGGGCTGATCTTTGGAGTGGCAACCGGAGGTCAGGCTGCACCCAGTCAGCAGGGAGCAACGCTGTCTCGTCTGCGCTTTGAAGCCGAGCAGCTTCAGTTCAACGGGCAAAGCTGGGAAGCAACCAATGTGCGACTTACAAACGATCCCTTCTCGCCGCCGGAGCTAGAAGTGCGATCGAACCGCGTCACAGTAACGCCCCTGTCGCCCACCAGTTCAGAAATTCGCGCCCGCAATCCCAGAGCCGTATTTGACCAGGGCTTAGAGCTGCCCCTCTTGATCGATCGCGCTGTAATAAGCCAGGAGCGACAGAATCCGGGTTTATTTAATATCGGCTACGACGAACGCGATCGGGGCGGATTTTTTATCGAGCGTGCCTTTAATGTCGTTTCGAATTCGATCGTAGACTTTAGCCTGACGCCGCAGATCTTGGTGCAAAGGGCAATCGAGGAAGACGGGTTTCTCTCGGGTTCATCCTATGGTCTGATCGCCAGCCTCACCGCGACTCCCACCCCCACCACCTCAATTGTCGGAAATGCCGTCTTTACCAGTCTGGATCTTGGGGATCTCGAAGATACGTTCCGGGCAAGTTTGCGCGCACAGCAGCGTATTTTTGCCAATCACACGGTGGCAGTGGAATATAGCTATCGCGATCGGCTATTTAACGGGTCGTTAGGCTTTCAGAATGTGCAAAGCAGTCTGGGATTGGTGATTACTTCACCAGTTTTTACACTGGGTCAAACGGGAATTCTGTTGGACTATCAGGCTGGCGTTCAGTTCATTAATGCCCGCACCGATCGAGATAGTTTATTGCGGGAACAAAACGTCGATCCGCAGGCAGACGAAGAAGATAGGCGCGTTGATTTGACTCGTTATCAAGCGACTGTCTCTCTATCGCGCCCAATTTTGATTTGGGCAGGAACGCCGCTACCAGCCACGCCGACCGAGGGCTTACGCTATACTCCCAATCCCGTTGTACCCTATGTTGCTGTGACTCCCAGTATTCGTGGGGTGTACAGTGCTTACAGCAACAATGAAACCCAGGCTAGCGTGAATGGATCGATCTCGCTGTCAGGGCAATTTGGTCATTTTTCGCGCCCGTTTTTGGACTACACCGCTTTTAACATTTCCTATTCGCGCGTTGCACTCAGCGGAGAGTCGCCCTTCCTGTTCGATCGCGTTGCCGATGTACAGGTGCTTAGCGCAGGCATCACGCAGCAAATTTACGGTCCGGTTCGGTTTGGTGTGCAAACTGCCTACAATCTTGACAACGGAGACACTATTGATACGGTCTTCACCCTAGAGTATAGTCGCCGTACCTATTCGATTACAGCTGCCTACAGCCCAAGGCGAGAAGCTGCTTCGATCGTATTCCGCCTGTTTGACTTTAACTGGACGGGTGATCCGGGTCCGTTTTCGGGCTTAAATTCAGAAGATAATGTGATTGATGGCGTACAGCAACAATAAATCCTTCCGGTTGATAGTTGGCGTTTCCCTGCAAGACTTGAGAGACTAGAAATGCAATTGCAAGAATGTTTGTTCAAGCAATGCAAAGTAGTTTCCCCGAAAGAAACTGCTCCTGACCCTGTCTCCCCCTGCCACAGCCATGAATCAACTGGCAAAAGAAATCTCAGCAGAAGTGACGGAACTGATTAGCCGCTACGGATTTGACCTGGACGGATATTCGGTCAAGGCACTGGTCGATTACTGGATGCAGCAGTATCCTGCGCTTTGGATTCGCCTGGCAACAATCGAGGCCCTGTATCAAGGACGCTATAAAGCAATCTCGATCGAGCAAATTTTAAACCTGTGGCGACGGCGGACTCGTGCGGTCTACCACTTCAGCGGCGAATTTGAGCGCATAGTTAGCCTTCGTCCGATGCTGAGTGCCGGAGACCTGTCCAGTTCAGCTTTGCTGGGGGTGAAAACGGCTCAGCTCTCAATAAAGGGGACTGCAATCGATGGGACTGCTGAAGAATTCAGAGCCGATCGCAGCGAAACTCCCCAGGCGGGGGCGATCGATGGCTCAGTTCAGGAGAATCTCAGTGGGAAAAATGCCACAGCTAATTCCCCCGCAGAAGGTACTGCTCTGCATCAAACAAGCTGTCTGCAATTGCCGAACACAACGCAAAACAATTCCACCTCTGGAATCATCAGTTCAGAAGAAATTCGCCATGCGATCGTGAGCGAACCCCCACCCATTGACCAGTTCACACCGACGCTGGAAGTTTCTGATTTCTACTGGCGGCTCAAAGCCGTTGTGCAGGCAAGGGGCGCAGGCGCAGTCGAAGAAATCGGCAGAAGAAACTAGGTTTCGGAAAATGCTTGAAAATTCATCATTGTCCCCGGAACCGCCGCTTTAAGCCTGCTAGCCTGAAGGCGAAAGGCAGGATTTTGAAGTGAATTAGGAGATGGGTGAACGATCGCCGCTCCTGGAAAACTCAATTCTGTCCGAATGGTTTCAAAGCCTCCCGTTTATGGGGACAAAACCAGAAAGTGAAATCGAGGGGGCAATGTAGGAAAGCTGCCCCTGGATTAAACTTCTTCCTCAGCCAGGGACTTGGAATCAGGCTTCGGTCGGGGCTGGGCTGGTAGCGGCAGTGGTTGAAGCGATCGTCGATTGGGGCTGTGCGCCACCCATACGGATTTCTGAGCAGAAAGATGCCATGCTGAAACCGCCAAATCGCTTCAGGATGCTGGTTCTCAGGCGCAGATTGGGGCTGGCAAACCAGAGCCGCTCTTCAGAATACATCGTTTCGTATTCGGTGATGAGCGTCAGCGCGTCGTCACTGCCCATGATGTAGCGTCCTGCCACTGGAGCTTTTTCAGCGTAGCCCTGTTCGCGCAGAAGCTTGCCCTCGTTTGATTTTTCAGCATCGGCGATCGGCACTAGCACCGTCGAGCCAGCGTGCTTTTCTTCGTCCCATTCCATTGTGCCGTCCCAGCTCACCCGTGCTCCGCAAAGTGCCAGAGCCGGATCGACTTCGTACTGCTGACAGAGTTTGACGACAGCCGGGTCGTCTTTGGGCAGTATCTCGATCGTCAGATTTGACTTGCCACTTTCCGACTGTTTAAACGCCAGGTGATGGCTTGTGCGCTGGGAAAACCATTTTCCTGAACTTTGCTGAAAAAACTCTGTAATATCCATGAGGGGCTGAAATTTAACGAAGTTTTACAAGATTCTCAGAAGCAATACTCACTATCTTAAAACATAAGACATTAGGACGAACTTGCACTGGCAGGATTAGCGAGAATCGCGCAGCAAACAGGTTGCGTCCAGCACGATCAAATTTCCGTCACGTTGCACGGTGCAGCGTTGCCGTTGCCTTGCCAGGGCAGGAGTTCCCTGTTGCAAATTGGCTACCGCCTGCTCGATCGCCTCCGGGTATTGGCGAATCCAGGTATTTTTTAGAAATTCTGGACGAAAAGAATCGCGGCTCACTACCCAAAAATCAATGCCATAGGTGCGAATGACGTCGGTTAAAGCAGCGCGATCGAGGCTGTATTGTGCCCGAATCAGATCATTCGCTCTTTGGCGAAAGGGAGTGATATAGCCGTCGTGATACGGAATCGCATATTCGCGCCCTACCAGAATCGGTCGCTTGGCAAAGGTCGGAACAAAGTCGATATCTTGTACCAGGGAAGCAATTATTGTGTCTTTGGGCTGCTGAGCAAAAAACTGGTAAAGCTGGGGGTTTGGTCCTGTTTTGTAGTTCACCTTCATAAAAGGGTAGGCGTAGCTGGGATACAGCAACAGAGTCACCGTCGTTACCCCAATCAGTGCCCAAGCAATTGCCTTTATGCCAATCTGCCGCGATCGTTGTAGCCCGTGCAGCAGCCCATCGAATGCCACCGTCAGGACGATCGCCGCCGCATACACCAAGACAATTCGCAGCGTATAGGCACTATAGCGACTGGGCAGATGGAGCCGGAACAGCAACAGATGCGCCATCATGAAGAGTCCGAGGGCAACGATCGTGATTTGCAGCAACATCAGAGGTTTGGTCTGACGCAGCAGCGGTAATCGGTTTCGCAGCGGTTTAAGGTACAGCAGCGGCAGCAAAAAACCGATTGCCAGCAGAAACGGTTTAAACGTAGGAAACAGCCCGCCTCGAAAGCTAACCAGCCAGAAATAAAGCGGATCGGGATAAAAGAAAGGATTGCGTCCGCCGACGTAAAAGTCGGGCAGTTGTTTTGCCTCTGCTACGCTCACTACCGGATCAAATTGCGTCGTCACCAGCGCATAGGGCAGCAGCACCAGAAACGCCACCAGCAAACCCGCCCCGCAAAACCAGTAATCCCAGCGATTTTCAGAGAGCCTCAGTTGCCCTGATTGCCAGCGCAAGGGTAGCCACAGCAGCAGTCCGGCAAACACAAACACAAACTGCGGATAAAATAAGCCTTCCAGCGCGATCAGGATGAGACAGGCAAGGAGCGATCGCTTCAGCAAAAAGTGCAAAAACGCCAGAAATATCGGCAGCATAAAGGCTCTGGGCGTTGCCGAAGCCAAGTCATCCTGACTCCAAAACAGGTAATTGAGCAGCAGACAGGCAAGAAATCCGGTCAAGGGAACGGGAAGCAACTGAAGCGCAAGCCGAAAGCCGTAGTAAGTAGCAATCAACCCCAGCAGGGGCGGGAGCAGCTTACTCAGCAATAGCGGATCAATGCCGATCGCCGCAAACACCCGATAGAAGCCGCTGTAGCCCCAGGGCGCAACCGACTGAAAATAATCTGCAATCCAGTCATCGGGAAACAACTGGGGGTCAAGAAATCGCTGCATCCAGAAAATATGCTGCCGGGCGTCGTCCTGCACAATGTAAAAATTCGCAAATGCTTTTTGCAGTCCCAGAATGCCAAACAGGGCAGCAAAGGTCAGGCTCAAACTCAGCCAGAAGCGCGTCTGCGAAACCGAAGGGTGAGCAGGAATTAGCCAGGTGTGGAGACGTTTAGCAAGCATGGATTCAGGAGATGACGATCGATTGAGAGGATGTTTGATGCAGTGTGAGGGGTTTGACATTGCCGCCTAACTCCCCTCATGCTGGGGGACTTTGGGGGAACTTTGAGTATTGAGAGCAGGCTCGGTTCCCGCCAGAATTGACCCAGGGGAGCAGTTCGGGGCATAGCCATAACTTTTCAAACATTCTCTTTTCTTAGACGGGCGATCGGCTCCGTTTGCTTCCCCCTTTTGCGATCGCCCCTGGCAATCCGGTAAACTTTGGGGGATTTTAGCAGTTTGCGACTCCGGGAGAAAGGGTCAGTGGTGGCAGAACCGATGCGAAGCAGCTCCCCCGATGGGGCAATCGGGATCAGGACAATTGGGAAAGAGTGGCGATCGTTGCCTGCCTGGTTGCGCTATGGCGTGGTTGCGCTGCTGGTCATTGGCATTTTCTTTCGGTTTTATCATCTCGATCGCAAAGTTTACTGGATCGATGAAACTAGTACCTCGCTGCGGACACTGGGCAACACACGAGTCGAAGTTTTGCAGCAAGCTTTTACCGGAGAAGTGCTCAGCGTCGAGGAGTTTCGGCAGTATCAGCGTTTGCGTCCTGAGAAAGGATGGGGAGACACGCTAAACGCCCTCACTGGAACGGCAGAACACACGCCCTTGTACTTTTTGCTGGCGCGGCTCTGGGTTGGGTTTGTCGGGCATTCGGTCGGAACCATGCGCTTCCTGACAGCAGTATTCAGCGTTCTGGCGATTCCCTGTTTGTACTGGCTTTGTCGCGAACTGTTTGCAAATCCGGCAGTTGCCTGGACTGCGATCGGGCTGTATGCAATTACGCCGATTCACGTTTTGTTTGCTCAGGAGGCGCGTCCCTACAGTTTGCTCACGGTGTGGGTGCTGCTGTCGAGTGCGCTGATGCTGCGGGCTTTGCGTTTGGGAAGACCAATCCACTGGATTGCGTATGGAGTAACGGTCGTCGCCGGACTTTATACCCAGCTTTTGTTTACTTTTGTGCTGCTGGCGCAGGGTTTGTATGTCCTGATTGTGGAAGGAATTGGTAAACGGCGGATCACTGGCAATCTCACTGCATTTCTACTCACGGCTTCAGGTGCAGTCATTAGTTTTATTCCCTGGATTGCGCTGCTGTTTATTCGCCAAGAACAAGTAAGCGAATCGACTTCTGCATTGATTGGAAATCAGCCGCTATCTGCCATGATCGATCGCTGGGTGTTTCACCTGAATCAGGCATTTCTCGATCGCGATCTGGCTTCTGCAAATCTCCTGATTGTTCTTTTAGCTGCGTTTGCGCTGTATTTTTTGATTCGTCATACGCCGCCTCGCACCTGGCTATTGATCGGGCTATTGGTAAGCGTCACATTTCTTTGTTTGGCAATTCCTGATTTGATCAACGGGGGCCGCCGATCGCTGCGGATTCGCTATTTATTTCCGTTTATCTTAGGCATTCAGATTACATTCGCGTTTTTATTCACCACGCTGACCACTGAGCGTCGAAAATGGCAGCAAAAAGTGGGTCAACTGCTCTTAGCAGGGTTTGTGATTGCAGGAATTATCGCTTGCAGTGTCAGTTCTCAGGCAGTGGTTTGGTGGAATAAGAGCAATCCGCGCAGTGCCTATTACCCGATCGTTTCAGAAATGATTAATCAACAGCCAAATCCTCTGGTCATTAGCGACGGGTCGGTTTCCGATACGCTGGCATTTAGTGCATGGCTCCGCCCAGACATTCGATTGCAGCTTATTGAAGATTTCCGCAATCTGAACATTGCTGAAGGGTTTGATCCAATTTATCTGCTCAATCCTGAACCCAATAATCGAAAAATTCTGCGATCGGACTATCGCCTCAAGCTAGTCTACGAAGACCGCACTGATCCAGACGATCTTGAAGAACGCCTGTGGACGGTGGAGAAAAGGCGATCGAACTAGGGTTGAACTTCAACCAGTGTTCCAATTGCAACCTGTGCATAAAGTGCCTGAGCATCGGCATCGCGCATTCGGAGACAGCCATGGGAAACTGCCTGCCCGATCAGCTCTTCTCGATTGGTACCGTGGAAGCCGATCTGATGCACACCGTCTGTCCAGAAGCCGACCCAGCGAGAGCCAAGGGGATTGTCGGCGCCTGAGAAGAAGAGTTCGCCCGTGAACGGATGTCGCCAGACCGGGTCTTTTTGCATCGAGATAATCCGAAAACTGCCAACCGGGGTTTCCCAGCCTTCGCGCCCGACTGCGATCGGATAGTTCGCAATTTCCTGATCATGTTGATAAACCACGACCTGACGATCGCCCAGACGCACCACTAGCCTGGTGTGGGCAGCGATCGGGTCAGGATTGAGGGCAGATTGCAGCGTTGTGGCGAGTCCGGCACGAGTGGGATTAACGGGTCTAAAGGGGGCTTCTTCTTGAGGCGGCAGCGTTGAGATGGGCGGCAAAATAGGGGATTCAGGGTCAGCTTGAGACAATTGCCAGTCGGTAATGACGAGCAGGGCAGCCGTCACAAAACTAAGAATCATGAAACTTTGTTTCAGAGACTCAAACCGACCGTTCATTCCTCATGCCGAACTTTTAGGTTTTCCTTTTTATTTTAGCGGCATGATTTGGGGCAAGCCAGGCTCTACTAAAGACAGGCTCTACTAATGTCGTTGGATCACGGCTCTCAGCCCGCTCTGATTGAGCAACCGAACCGCATCCTCGGCGTTATCTCGATCGCTAAACGCTCCCACCTGCATCAGCGGTCTCCCTCGACCCGAAATCAGAAATGCACTGGGAATGAGCGATCGCACCAATGCTTGAACTCGCTCACTGCCTGCCTCCACTACCACGCGATAGCGCAACATCGATCGCTCCGGACTGGACACAGCACTGCCTGCATTCCAGGATTGTCCAGCAGAAACGTTAATGCGCGGCATATCTCCCGTATTCCCAATCGGTGCATCTCCATCGGGAACAGGCAAAACGTTGGACTGAAGCGTCAGTCGATCGTCGATTTCAGGCGAGGCACTCGGGACGACAGCCAGTTGAGGCAAAGGCGGCGGCGCAGGCAGGGACAGAGACGACTGTATTACCGGAATGGCAGGGGAACTGTTTTCAAAAGGAGTAGCAATGCCAGCAGCAAACGGCTGAGGCGCACGGAAAGGAACAGACACAGAAACCGCAGCCATTAAAACGGGTTCAAAAGACGACGGCAGCGAGGGCATTAGCGAGGGCATCAACGCCTCTGGCAGTAGATTCAGCGAATCGGCAGGATTCATCCGCACCCCAGAATTTTCGGGCGGCGGCACTGGAATTGGAATCGAGACTGCTGGATCCGCTTCAGCAATCGCCTCAGGTTGGGCAGTGTTTTGCATGGGCGAGACGCGATCTGTCCGTAAAGAGCCTGACACCGCAAAACGTGGGGCAGCGATCGATCGATCAGCGTTAATCTCCCTCGGCGGCAGTTGACCAATGAGCGCGGTAGCCACCAACGTCGAACGGCGATCGGTAAAATCGGTTGAAACTGTTGAAGCAGAAGGAATTGAAGCAGAAACTGGAGTAGGGGGAATTGGAGCAGCCCTTAAAGCAGAGGGATCGGCAGGATGAATCATTTCGATCGATTGCGGTTCCGGGGTCTGCCCTGTTTCTGCGGGTCGAACAAAACCCTGATCCGCCTGCACAGCGGCAATTTGAGTAACAATCCCATCAAAATCAACCCTGCCCGAAACCTGCTGGGCGGAAAGCTGGTTGCCTGCGATCGGCACGGTTTGACTTGTGCTGGCAGCGTTCACATCCTGTCTGCGGTTTTGCCGAAACTGATTTTGTCCTGCATCCTCGGCGGTGCCTAAGTCAGGCTGGGCGTTATTCACGGCAGCTACCCCGACTTCGCTGCTGTGTTCGATCGCATTTCGTCGTAAAACCGGATGTGCGCTGTCTTGCACCAATACGCCAGTTCGATTGCGGCGGATTTGATTCTGAATGATTAACGGGGCGGCAGATTGAGCGATCGTGATTCCGACCTCGGCTTGTTCAAAGAAATTTTGCCGCACTTCCGGCTGGGCAGTTCCGGCGATCAAGAGTCCGGTTGCCCGGTTCTGGCGAAAGCGATTTTGCTGAATTGCCGCCAGTGCATTGCCCGTAACCGTTATGCCTGACGCCTGACTGCCTGAAAACGTATTGTGGGCGATCGTTGGATTGCTCGACTCGATCCAGAGTCCGTGACCCTGGGGATTGGTGATCGTTATGCCAGTAAGCAGCGCATTCATTGCGCCGATTAGCGTTACGTTCTGAGAACCCTGGCTGGAACTCACAAACTCGCCGCCGCCACGAATCACAATGCCCTGTCCTGCCGTGCTGGAATCGCCCTGAATTGTGATGCCCGATCGCATCTGGAGCGGGAAAACTTCGCCTGTCTCGGCACTATAGAGTCCGGGAGAAAGCAAAATTACGGTGTTAGGCTGTGCCACTTGCAGCGCATGGTGGATCGTGCGAAAGGGCAATTGCTGACTGCCAGAACCCGGAATATCTTGACCGATCGCTGGATTGACGAATAGAAAGGTTTGGCTGCGCTGTGATAGCGAACCTGGTGCACTCGGCTCGATTTGGGCGGCAGCTGCATTGTTCCAGCCATTAAGCAAAGCCAGGGTCAAAGCGATCGTCAGCGATGCACAGGTCAATCCTGTACAAGTCAACCCCGCATCTAAAAACGGCAGGAGCGATTTTTGAGCTTTGGAGCCACTTTGAGCGCGTGAAGTCATCAAACGCATGGATTCTTTCCCAACACCAACGGATATGGACAGCAGCCTTGCCCGACTTGCCTGGATCACTAACCTGGATCAGGGACCGGAATAAACAATCCCCAATTACTGACCTGAGTAAACAATAAGGAAAAATTAGCAGCGATTAACGCCAAGTTTAGCGATCGTTCTGCAAATTCTCCGAATTCAACTCTGTCTATAGCGTTCTAGAGGATGAGTAATGAACTAAATTCTGCCTGATTTTCTGAAAGTAGTGACAGGATAAGGTAAATTTTTTTTGCTGGGGCAATGGTTCGACGAGCAAAAATTCTACTGGGACGGTGGCTCTGCTGCGTACGGCTGAGGCTGTCCTGTTAGGATGACAAATAGCTAAAAGGTGCTTACAAGGTACTTAATAAAGTGTGAGTCGCGACCCGAACCGCCCCCTACATGATTCAAGATTGGGAGACTTTGAGCTGGAATGGAGCCTGAAGTCCTTCATTGAGAGACCTTGAACCCAACCCCGGAGCGAAAGTCCTCCAGAGTTGGGAGGGTGGGGCAAATGCAGCACGATGGATACCTACGGTGGATACTTCTAGAGCATCCTCTTCGAGCGCACTGGATTTGATCCCACTGGATTCGATCCCACAATGGGCGGAACAATCAACGCAATAGGCAGCAGGATGGGCAGCAAGATGGGCAGTAAAGCGGGCAGTCAGAACGAAGGCTATCAGTCAGCCGTTTATCGGATTCTCGATGCTAACCTCGATCGCGCCCGTGAAGGGCTGAGAATTATCGAAGAATGGTGTCGATTTGGACTGAATCAGACGCAGCTCACCGAGGAGTGCAAGCAGCTCCGGCAGGAACTTGCCCACTGGCACAGCAACGACCTCCGCGCCGCCAGAGATACCCCAAACGATCGCGGCACCGACCTCACCCACCCTCAGGAAGCCGAGCGATCGAGTGTGGCCCAGGTGCTTCAGGTCAATTTTTCCCGCACTCAGGAGGCACTGCGCGTTCTGGAAGAATACGGCAAGCTTTATTCGGGAGACATGGCAGCTGCTTGCAAGCAAATGCGCTACCGGGTGTACACGCTCGAAACTCGGCTGGGCGGCTATGAGCGACAGCAGAAGCTAAGACAATCGACCCTGTATCTTGTGACATCGCCTTCTGATCATTTGCTCGAAGTGGTCGAAGCGGCATTACAGGGCGGACTCTCTCTGGTGCAGTATCGCGACAAAGAAACCAACGACCTCACCCGGATCGAGAATGCGAAACGCCTGAAACAGCTTTGTCATCGCTACGATGCGCTGTTCATTATTAACGATCGCATTGATCTTGCACTGGCAGTAGACGCAGACGGCGTGCATCTGGGACAGGACGATGTGCCGATCGCCCTTGCCCGTCAGCTCTTGGGCAGTCAGCGCATTATTGGACGCTCTACCCACAGTCCCGAAGAAATGCACCGGGCGATCGAAGAAGGAGCCGATTACATTGGTGTGGGTCCAGTATATGAAACGCCCACCAAAGCAGGCAGACCCGCCGCCGGACTGGAGTATGTGCGCCATGCCGCTGCTCAGGCTGCGTTGCCCTGGTTTGCGATCGGAGGCATTAGTGCAGACAATTTAGACGCAGTGCTTTCTGCCGGAGCCGAGCGAGTTGCCGTTGTACGGGCAATTATGGCAGCCGAGGAACCTACCCTGATGACCCAGTATTTTGTTTCGCAGCTCGATCGAGTGCAAACGCTCCGCGCTCATGCGATTTCTTGAGGATTCAAGTCACGATGTCCCCCACCCACCTCATCACCCTGAAAGTCAACGGAGAGCCGCGCCAGTGTTCTGCTGAAACGCTCTTACCCGATTTACTGACTCAGCTTGGCATGAATCCACGGCTCGTTGCAGTGGAATACAACGGTGAAATTTTGCATCGCCAGTTTTGGACAGAAACGAAAATGCAGGCAGGCGATCGGCTGGAAATAGTGACGATCGTGGGGGGAGGATTACGCCATTAAGTACGGTTATCTCCGCTAAAATCCACCTTAAGCCTGCTTATCCCCTTAAAGAGAAGGCGGTAAACTAAAAGGGTAGCGACTTTGTAACATTTGGTTAACTTTTGGGAGCAGTAGCAGCGTTCAATCCATTATGCTGTGCGCCTGCACTAATCCTGAACCCAGCCAAAGCCGATACGATTACTCATCAGCTTGGATAGGCACGGGACTATGTTCAACAAACTGTTTGCATTAATTAAGCCTGCTTTAAAACCTTTTCTGATTGCCAGTTTGGTGATTACGATCGCCTTTAGCCATGCCGGCGGCGCATTGGCAGCAAGCGGAGGGCGTGTGGGTGGCGGCAGCTTTCGCGCTCCGACCCGTACAGCTCCGGCTCCCAGTCGCCCCTATGGAGGTGGGGGTTACGGTGGATATGGCGGCGGTGGCGGCTACTACCCCGGTGGTGGATTTGGGTTTCCCTTCATACTGCCCTTTTTTGGCTTCGGGGGCGGTGGCTTATTCAGCATCTTGATCTTTCTTGCGGTCGCAGGCTTCCTGACGCGGGCACTGCGGGGAGCAGCGCAAGGCGGTAACGACAACAGCGACGGCTATGACGGCTATGATTCTTCGGTGACGGTAGCAAAAGTGCAGGTCGGTCTACTGGCTCAAGCCCGCGATCTGCAAGCCGATCTGAACCGGATTGCCACTAATGCCGATACAGGCAGTTCTGAAGGCTTGGCTCAGGTGCTTCAGGAGTCTACGCTGTCACTGCTGCGTCACCCCGAATATTGGGTGTATGCGTCGAGCAACGCTGAGCAAGCTAGTCTGCAAGCTGCCGAAAACCAGTTCAATCGGCTGGCGATCGCAGAACGCAGCAAATTTGCCGAAGAAACTCTCTCGAACGTCAATCGTCAGTTGCGTCAATCCACCCTGCGGCAGCAGCTTCAAGGTGCGGGCGGTGCCCTAGAGCTATCCCGGGATCCGGGCGAGTATATTGTCGCAACAATCATTGTGGCAACGACCGGGCGTCTTCCCCTACCCACAATCAACACCACTCAAGATCTGCGGCAGGCGTTGAGCGTTCTTGGTTCTGTTTCGAGCGATCGGCTTCTGGCTCTGGAAGTGCTATGGACACCACAGGCAGAAGGCGACACCCTGAGCAGCGACGAAATGATTGCTGAGTACCCCGATCTGAAGCGGATTTAGTACGCTAGAAGATACGGGATGCAGTGGGGGCTGAGTCTTCAGTCCCCTCTTTTGTGTGAAGCATTGTTTGACATGAATTTTGTATGATTAGCTACCTGAAGGGCACGGTTGCTGGCGTGCAGAAGATCAGCAACAGTCGGGTGATTTTGACGATCGATGTAAACGGGATTGGCTATGACGTGCAGGTAAACGCCAGACTCACGCAGCAGCTCCCACCCGTGGGCGAAGATGTCCAGATTTTTACCCATATGCAGACGCGAGAAGACCAGACAGTGCTGTTTGGGTTTGGCTCCCCGTCAGAGCGAGATTTGTTTCGCCAGCTGATCAGCGTCACGGGTGTTGGTCCGCAGGTGGCAATGGCGTTGCTGGATGCTCTGGGCTTGCAGGATTTGGTGCAGGCGATCGTGGCAAGCAACATTCGGCTGCTGTCTAAAACGCCCGGTGTGGGCAATAAAACTGCCGAACGGATTGCCCTGGAACTCAAAACTAAGCTGGCAGAATGGCGAATGCAGTCGGGCTTGGGGTCAACCCCCAGTGCGGCTCCGGTTGCCGCTGTGCAAGAAGATGTCGAAATGACCCTGCTGGCACTGGGCTACAGCAGCGATGAAATTACCCACGCACTGCAAGC
This sequence comes from Leptolyngbya sp. ST-U4, assembly GCF_039962215.1. Classification (NCBI taxonomy): domain Bacteria; kingdom Bacillati; phylum Cyanobacteriota; class Cyanophyceae; order Leptolyngbyales; family Leptolyngbyaceae; genus Leptolyngbya; species Leptolyngbya sp. ST-U4. The sequence goes on along the minus strand of NZ_JAMPKZ010000010.1, from coordinate 57,830 downwards.
GGTTGGACAAAGCACCGCTCTTTCTAAATCGGACAATGCAGAAGCCTGGATTCGGGAAGCGATCGCTTGGCTGAGTCGGATGTAGGGTAGGGTATCAGGCATACGGCTAAGAACGGTACAAGCTATTCCTGTAGCGGCTTTTGGTACATCCTGGGAATGACCCTTGCTTCAAAACAAAATCCCTCGTAGAGAGCATGAAGTTCAGCGAAGCGACCGATATAGTAGCGATGGAACGTTAACAGGGAGCGGACATCAGCGAACCGCCTCAGTTACGGGAGAATCAGTTACGAGAGAAGCGGTAAGCCGATCAGCGTAACGTGCCCCGCTGAAGGTTGCAATCCGAGGAAGAGTGGCTTCTGCGGTCTGGTATCCCGGTTAGCTACCTCAATCTTTCCTATAGCGAACCTGTAAATCAACTGTCAGCTTATTGTTAGTAGCGATTCAGATTCGCCTGTTGTTAGTAGCGATTTAGATGAGCCTGGAAACTTCATGAATAATCAAGTACTCACTCGCGGGCAGATGGAACGAAGCCTCTCGCAGCAAATTCAGTTGCTCTATCGCACTTTTTTGGGACATCAACCCAGTAAGGTCTTCTGCCAGCTCATTGATGAAAAACTTACGATCGTGATCGAAAACTCCGTGACCCAGCCCGAACAGCTTTTGCTAGAAGAAGGACACCGTCCGCTTGCCAAGCAGGTGCGCGAGGATCTGAATCATTTGATTGAGCCACGCATGCGGGAAGTGATTGAATCGGTTTTGAGTACCAGTGTCTTAGACTTTCTGAGCGATGCTACGCTCGAAACCGGGAGAACGGGCGTGATTGCAATTCTTCAAAATCCACCCGAAATTCGACCATCCGCTTCACGCCGTGTTAGCCACACGCGATCGAAAACTATCTCCGCGTAGCCTGACAGCAGTGGAAGTTTATCACTGCCTGCAAATCGTCTAGCGTAAACGGCTTGCTGAGATAATCATCAAACCCCTCTGCCAGCAGCCGCAGCCGATCGTCAGCTCTGCCGAGGGCAGTAATTGCCACGACAGGGATAGGGCGGGTTGAGGCGCTTTCCCGAAGCTGACGCAGCAGCTCAATACCGCTTTGCCGAGGCATGACAATATCTAGCAAAATCAGGTGTGGCTGAATGCTTTGGGCGATCGAAACTAAATCTATCCCATTCGTTCTGCCAACAAATCCACAGTTGAATAGCTCCAGCGAGTACTGCAATAGCAGCAAATTATCTTTATCATCATCGACAACTAGCACGAGCGGCTTAGAATTCGAGTCCGAAGTGGCTGAGCTTCGAGGAATTGCTACATTTTGGATCGTCATCTAAGACTCCGCTAAAGTGCATTTCGATTAGAAGGCAGGCTGTTAGGCAAAGAAGACCATAATGCGGGGAATGGCTTGCTACCGAATGAGCAGCAGTTGCACTTAATAAAGCTTAATCACTTATAAAGCTCAATACTAAAGCCTAATACGATACTGCTAACCCAACAGACCAGTTATTTTTAGAGGGAATACGATCGCGCCCAGCTAATCAAGCGTGCATTTGTGTAAGCCAGAATACAAATTTAGCGGCTTTTGAGGCTCAACAGAATAGATTTAAGGTTTGTGTAAACATTACCTGAGTATGACTAGAGGGGCTTTTTGAGGCAGCTAATTAGCGGCAACTGATTGAAGCTAGCATAAGCCTGCTACAGGGAGAAAGTTACAGCCGGGAAGCATCAACAGATTTGAGGGGCACCCATTCACCCTTTTCTATTCTAACTGGCTCTCTTCATTTAAGCTTTACATCCATCTAAGGGGGGTGTAAATCCCTGCTAAGACCTTATCAGATAACGGCTTTTCTGCTTCAGTCTGTGTTTGAAACGACGCAACTCAAAAAAACTTTACCTAGAGTAACCTGCTTGAAAATCGCTCCCGCCTCAGATTAAGGTAGAAACCAAGTTGAGTTCTCTTGCGTTAGTGGAGATGAAAGGGTGGGCGATTTTGACAGAAAACAGCTTGAGCAACTAAACGCGATCGGCGAATACTTGCAACACATCCGTCAGGATCAGGGTCGATCGCTCGATGACATCTCCGCCAAGACCTACATTCCCCTACGGATTCTACGAGCCCTAGAGGGTGGGCAGAGCACAATTCTGCCGGAAGCCGTTTTTGTGCAAGGGTTTATTCGCCGCTATGGAGACGCGCTGGGGCTAGATGGAATGACGCTGTCGCGCAGTTTTCCAGTCGAGCGTGAAGCGATCGGTTTCGAATCGCCCGAACGAGAACAAGCAGAATCAACCCAAAGTCTGGTCGAAACCCGCGTTCCTGATTCATCTAGACCCGATCGCCGCAAGCGGGAACCCAACTCGTCCAATGCGAGGCAGCTCCCCCTGCGGGATAATCGTCGCAGTCCAGTGCCGCTGATCATTGCAGGGCTGCTGGTTTTAGGAGGGCTGGCTTACGGTTTGTCTCGCCTGCTGTCTAGGCCTCAACGGTCTGAGCCTGCAATCACCACTGCGCCGACTGCACCCGCCGCGACTGTTCCTGCTTCTCCTACTGCTCCTGCAGCTTCTCCTTCTTCCACGCCGAGCGCTTCTCCCAGTCCGGTTTCCCCGGTAGCTAGTGCTCGCGCAGCCATTTCTTCTCCATCCAGTTCTTCCGCGACCAATTCCCCCATTCGCGTGGCAATGAATATCACCGCAGATGCTTGGGTACAGGTGATCGCCGACGGCCGCGTAACCTATGAAGGAACTTTGACGAAGGGCACACAGCGCAACTGGTCAGCGCAAGAAGAGCTAACGATCGTATCGGGTAACGCTGGCGGAGTATCGCTGTCATACAACCAGGGAGCTGCAAAGACAATGGGTTCAGCGGGAACCGTAGAGGAAATCACCTTCACGCCAAACAGTAATGCTGCAAATCGTAATTCTGCTGCTAGGGGCAACGCTGCCTCGAACTAGGAGCGTTAAACTGGGTAAAAGCCTGGGAAGAAAAATTAATTCGCAATTTGCGATCGTTTGGCGTTGCTAGTTTCGCCACTAGGTTCGCGACAAATTTCATCACTAACACTAACAGTTAACCTCTACCAGCTAACTTCAAAACTTTCGCAGTTGATTCCGAGCGCACATGGCTAAACATACGCAGGCACATCTTTCCCGTACGATCGAAAAGAGCAAACCCAACAGCGTTAGAGACATGACTAAACGCCAGATGGAATACTACATGGGGGCAAAGCTCATTGAGATCGGCATCGATCCCCAAGCAGTGATTTATCGCTGGTCAGTTAAGGAGCGGGGAATTAGCGAAGTGTGGACGTATAGTGCGTATTGGGGCGATTCAAGAGAGAAGCTGCTTCAGCAGGAGCAAAACAGCTAACCGATCGCTTTCGTTTCACTAAAACTGTCTGCCTTTTGAAGCGGCGGCTGAATAGCCTGGCACAAGCCCGTAGCGGCAACAATTGCTTGACCTGAGCTCTTTGAAGCGATCGTTAGGGTCGCAATATATTGAGAAAGATCGTGCAGTGCGTAGAGTAGGTTGACCATGGTTCTGCCATCGTTTGGATTAGGTGACGTTTTAACGGTGACCCGTTGCTTTCTATCGAAGCAGTGTACTGAAGAACGGTAATTTGATCGGGAGATTATCGCCGGAACAATAACAATCGCGATGATTGCAGCCAGGATAACTACATCGACTTCTAGCCGAGCCATTCTGAAAGAAACGGCGATCGAACCCTGATCAAACCCTAATCAAACCCATTCATTAAAAATGAACCGAATGTTGAATACTGATTAAAAATACTATTTGTCTTTGCTCAGCGTTGTATCGTTATTCATTGAGAACTGAACGGTGGGTTTAGCAGGTTGAACGGCTTTTTCAGTGGCAGTATTCAAGTTGTGAGGTCTGGCACCCGTTTGATAAGGAATTCGTGAGTTCATGCAATAAGCTCCTAATTAATCGTTCTGATTATTTTGTAATGAAATCTTACCTAATGAATTGCAAATTGAAGGTTCGGTTATTTCTACCTTGGCTTCAATCGGCAAACGATTTGTGAATTAGATAAGCGCTGTAAATTCATTTGACTTATTTATAGTTTGAGATATGGGAACCTAAACGCAAACTTACTTTAGGCGGGTTTGTAAACAGCTCTTGTACACCTGTAAAGGTACGCGAATCGATATACCTATCCTGATTTATTCCTATTAGTACGCTTAAGCAAGCGATCGATTAAAAATAGGGCGAATAGTTCATCAAAAGTCGTACGCCGATCGGCTTAAGCAGCAGCTTGGTCAGCGTCATGACTTTTCAAACGTCCTGTAAATCGCGTTTTGAGCATACGGCTGCTTTGTAGCACGGAGTGCCTGCACCGTTTCAATCACCCTTGCAGCAACGCGATCGACTTCTGCTACGGTGTTAAACCTGCCGATCCCAAACCGGATCGAAGCATAGGCAAGCTCAGGCGATCGACCCAGCGCAGTCAATACATGGGATGGAGCCGATTTTGCAGAAGCGCAAGCAGACCCTGATGAAACCGCCGCAAACGACTGAATGCCTAACAGCAATGCCTGTCCGTCTACGCCTTCGACGCTGATGTTTAGATTTCCCGGCAATCGCTGCGTTGCGTGTCCATTCAGATGAATGCCACCCAGGGGCTGAAGCTGCTGCCAGAGCCGATCGCGCAAATCCTGAATGCGCTGGGACTCAGTTTCTCGATCAACAAGGGCAATCCGCACCGCTTCGGCAAACCCAACAATCTGAGGCGGATACAGCGTTCCCGATCGCAGTCCTCGTTCCTGTCCGCCGCCGTGAAGTTGAGCCGCAAGCTGGACTCTGGGCTGCCGTCTTCGCACAAAAAGCGCCCCAATTCCTTTAGGTCCGTAAACTTTATGCGCCGTAAGCGACATCAAATCAATTTGCATTGCTTCCACATCGAGCGGAATTTTGCCGATCGCCTGAGCTGCATCGGTGTGAAACAAAACCTGCTGCTGCCGACAAATTGCCCCGATTTCTGCCAGGGGTTGCAGAACGCCGATTTCATTATTGGCTGCCATCACTGACACCAGCACCGTATCCGATCGAATTGCCCGGCGAAGCTGTGCCAAATCGATGAATCCATCCGGCTGCACGGGTAGATAAGTCACCTCAAACCCCAGCGACTCTAAATAACGGCAGGGATCAAGCACTGCGCTATGTTCGGTCTGGACAGTGACCAGATGCTTGCCTTTCGCAAAATACGCCTCTGCTACGCCCTTGATTGCCAGATTGTTTGCTTCGGTTGCCCCACTCGTGAAAATGACTTCTTCTGGGGATACGCCGCCTATTCCAGCAGGGGAACTGCTGCACAACGCTGCTGCCAGGGTTGCTCTTGCCTGTTTGACCGCCGCTTCTGCTTCCCAGCCATAGGCGTGCAAACTGCCCGGGTTGCCAAAATGTTCGGTGAAAAAGGGCAGCATGGCTTGCAAAACGCGATCGTCTACGGGAGTGGTGGCGTGGGCATCAAGGTAAATCGGACGAGTCATAAAGCTGGTTTCCTGGCGGAATCACTCCCTATCAGCCTATCTCTACCCTCAAAGTCTGACTTTGGCGAGAGGGACGGTTTGCATTACCCCGGTAATCTGATTTTGTCCTTTGAAAAAGTTTTGGTAGAGGTTTATCGTGAAAAGCTTAATTTCTCGTGCGGCAGCTCGAATTGGCGCATTGCTCGGCAGCATTCAGATCAAGCAAGTTCTCTCGATCGTTCTGGTTGGATTTCTGCTGCTCACCACCGATACCGTACCCCGTGTAGACAAGAAAGCCACGATGGAGCGGGCGAAGGCAGACGCGCATCAACTCGACAATGAGCGGCCCAAGACTACCGGTGAATGGTTTAAGGAAGCTGACCAAGTCGAAGGCAAGAATGATGCAAGACTGGAAAACATTGTGGATGAGTCCAAGGCAGCCGTGAAAGAATTCGGCGAGATGTACAAGGACACCGCAGAAAGAAGCCTGCGTGGATTGAACAACGACTAATTCCAACTGAATTAGAGCTTGCATCGAGTTAGATTGACCGAGCAACAGGCTAAGACGGCAATGGAAAGGAGCTTAGACCTGTGGCTCGATCGGTTGAAATCCCCCTCAATCCCCCTTAAAATCCTCCTTCTTAAAAAGGGGACAGGCAAGGGTTAAACTTTCCTGGGACAAACCCAATGGCTGGAAGGGTTTGAATCCCCCTTTGAAGGGGAGCTAAGGGGGATTCCAAAGCTGCGAAACCGAGATTCGAATCAAGCAACTATCAGTACTTATTGGGCTGTCAGGGCAGGTTGAGCAAAGAGCAAACCAAGATCAAATGCGGTTTAGCATTCCAGGAAGCGACGAAACGACACAACCGCCTCGATCCAGCAGCGTAATCCTCATTCAGCATTTCACTCGAACTGAATAACAGGGCAATTCCCTCACGAATCCTCTACACTCAAAAATCGGGAATCGGTTGATCGAGTTCTGATCGATTGGTTCGACCTGATCGATTAGTTCGATCGGTTTCTGAGTCGTTGTGCAACCAGAGGAATGCGTGATGGTGAATGCCCCAACCCGAATCGAAACAGACAGTATGGGCGCGATCGAAGTTCCAGCGGATCGATATTGGGGCGCGCAGACCCAGCGATCGCTGCAATATTTTGCGATCGGCGATGATGTTATGCCCAGGGAAATGATTCGGGCGATTGGCACTTTAAAGCGGGCAGCGGCAACGGTGAATCAAACGCTGGGCAAACTGCCGTCTGAACAGGCGCAACTGATTGAGCAAGCTGCCGATGAAGTGATTGCAGGCAAGCTCGATGATCATTTTCCGCTGCGAATCTGGCAGACGGGAAGCGGCACGCAAACCAACATGAACGCGAATGAAGTCATCGCGAATCGAGCGATCGAGTTGGCGGGAGGCGTCCTGGGCAGCAAAACGCCAATTCACCCTAACGACCATGTGAATCGATCGCAGTCTTCTAACGATACGTTTCCGACAGCGATGCATATTGCAGCGATCGAAGAGATTGTTCATCAGCTCCTTCCGGCAGTAACGCAGCTCAAAGACGCACTGGCAAAGCAGGCGGCAGACTTTCACGCCATTATCAAAATCGGACGGACTCACTTAATGGATGCCGTGCCGCTGACGCTAGGACAGGAGTTTTCTGGCTATGTCTCTCAGCTCGAAAAGGATTTGGCGCGAATCCAAACCACGCTCCCCGATTTATATGAGCTGGCGATCGGGGGAACCGCGGTGGGAACAGGACTGAACACGCACCCTGAATTCGCCGATCGCATGGCGGCAGAAATCTCGCGCCTGACCGGATTGCCTTTTGTCGCTGCACCCAATAAGTTTGCAGCTTTGGCAGCCCATGATGCGATCGTGATGACCAGCAGTGCGCTGAAAACCCTTGCGGTATCGCTGATGAAAATTGCCAACGACATTCGCTGGCTAGGGTCGGGTCCACGCTGCGGTTTGGGAGAACTACGCCTGCCGGAAAACGAACCCGGATCATCAATTATGCCGGGAAAGGTGAATCCGACGCAGTGCGAAGCGATGACGATGGTGTGTGTGCAGGTGATGGGCAACGATGCGGCAGTCACGATCGCAGGCAGCCAAGGCAATTTTGAACTGAATGTGTTTAAGCCTGTAATGATTTTCAATTTGCTGAATTCGATTCGGCTGCTGACCGGAGCCTGTACGATGTTTCGGCTGCATTTAGTGGAAGGCATTCAGCCCAACCGAGCGCAGATTCAGCACTTTTTGCAAAATTCGCTGATGCTGGTCACTGCCTTAAATCCCCATATTGGGTACGATCGCGCCGCTCAAGTTGCCAAAAAAGCCTATCAGGAAAACACAACCCTGCAAGCAGCCTGTATCGCGCTGGGTTTTCTGTCTGGAGAAGAATTCGATCGCCTGGTACGTCCAGAAGCCATGATTGCCCCTCAGCCGGAGTGACTCATTTGAGAAACCTCATCGCCTGCGCTAGGCAAGGGGAGCAGTGAGGGAGTAGACTGAGGAACTTAAGACGGTAAACAGACGGTAAACCGTGACGCTGACCTTTTATCTTCTCCGGACGAGCTTATGATCCTAACGGATGGAGCCATCCTGCAAAGCGGCAAGTATGTGATTCAGGCAGTGCTGCACAAGGCTGATCTGGGCATGACTTATCAGGCGTACCATGTTTACCTGGAGCAGACGGTCGTATTGCAGACGCTCAACCCAACTGCGAAGCAATCCAACCATCCTCAGGTGTGGCAGCAGATTGTACAGCAGTTTATGTCAGGGGCACGGCATCTTGCGAAGCATCCCTTCAACCATCGACTGCGAGCAATCGATCTCTTTCAGGAGCAGGTAGACGGGCAGAATTTGCCGTTTGTAGTGCTGAGCTTTCTGCCGAATCAGCCGCCGCAAAAGCTGGGAGAGTGGTTTGTTTATCTTCCAGAGCCAACTCCACCCGAAGCGACATTGCCCCAAACGGCAACTCAAAGTTTAGAGCCTCAAAGTTTAGAGCCGCTATCAGAAGCCCCCGCCGCATCCAAGCCAGAGCCAGTTCAAGCTGCGATTCCTCCGGTTTCATCTGCGGATGAGTCGACGAGCGGCACAACTCCGGCTGAGGTAACGTCCCCAGCCCCGATCGCTGAACCTGCACCCCATCCTGTCGCCGCAACAGAACAGCTACCGCAGACGTTCAACGGACAATCGCCTCAAAAACAAAGCTCTCCGTCAGTTCGGATTCTCGTTCAGCCCAAGCCTCGCGCCGCGAAGTGGATCCCTGCAAGATTGCCCAACGCCTTTTTGCTGACCGCATTGATTGCAGGGGCAACGGGGGCAGGCATGGGATTCGCGCTGCGAGTTCAGCCCCCTTCGCAAGGCAAAACTCCGTTTAACCTGGGCACAAGTTTTTTTACCAGAGAACAGTCCTTTCCGGCACAGGGTAACTGGCCCATTTACGAAACACCCTCGGCAACAATGCCAGAGGCAACTGACAATTCGCCAACTTATCCGGCTGAGCCTGCGCTACAATACACGCCGCCACTCGAGCCATTTTCTGAGGGTTATGCCCCTCTGCCTGCTGCTCCTGCCCAGCTTGCACCTGCGATCGCTGCTCCAGAAAACGTGACCCCCAGCAATTCTACCGAAGCCGTCCCTGCTGAATCTAATCGACCCAGCGACGTTTCCCCTGCCAATAAGCCAGCCCCACCGGTCACCAGTCAAATCACTCAACCGTCTCAGCCTGCCCCTGTTGCTCCTGCGCCTGTGGTGGCAGAACCGCTTCCGATCGCTCCTGCACCTGTGGTTGAGCCTGCCCCCGCCGCCCCGCCTCCGCTTTCCTCCCGACCCAAAACGATCGACCAGTAGGGACTGGGCTAGAATCAAGAAGAATCAATAGGCTGCAAGTATTGCGCTCTGGCTAGACCTGCTTTCGCCTTTCCTGCTCCTCCTACACAGTAAAACTCTCATATGGCAGCCTCCGAACTTCATCAGCCCCGTCCTGTTCAGAACGATTCAGAACCGGATCTTGTGCCGGAATTGCCGTCAGAGCATATCCATCCTGGGGAAGCTCACCCGCACGTTCATAGCGAGGAGTCGCTGCGGCGCATTGTGAACCGCCTATCGCGAATCGAGGGACACATTCGTGGCATCAAAATGATGGTTCAGGAAAGCCGCTCCTGTCCAGATGTGCTGGTACAAATTGCCGCAGTTCGAGGTGCGCTCGATCGCGTTTCTCGCATGATCCTCGACGAACACTTGACCGAATGTATTTCCCGTGCAGCACGGGCAGGTAACATCGAGACTGAAATCGAGGAGCTAAAAGCTGCGCTCGATCGTTTTCTGCCCTAATTCTGCCCAAATTCCTCCCCTTAGCCTGCATCCTATCGGCTGTGCCTCTGTACCAAGCCGATTTTTTAATTCAAGTTTTAATCCTGGCTCCAAATCGTAGTCGTTATGAGTATGATATAAGAGAAAGCAGTTGCATTGTCAGGTTGACTTCATGCGAATCCAAGACATTCCCCTCCATGAAATTCGTCGTCCCCTCTTCCGTCAAAACGATCAGGAAAAAGTCAGAGCGCTGATGGAGTCGATCGCCGAAATTGGCTTACAGGAGCCGATCGATGTCTTGGAAGTCGAAGGCCAGTATTACGGATTCTCTGGCTGCCACCGCTACGAAGCCTGCACTAAGCTTGGATACGAAACGATTCGCTGCCGGGTTCGCCGCGCTCCCAAGTCAGTTCTAAAAGCACACCTGGCTTAAAAAATTCTTAGCAATCAATTCAATTCTTCAAAGTGGTCTTGTGGGTGAACGCTGTGTTCGCCCTTTTTTTGCGCTTGATAATATTCCTCTTGTCGGTGCAGGAATCGGCAGACCTTCGCTTCGATCACGCCTTCGATTGGCAGGCTGATGAATGCAAAAGGCTAATAGATGTCCTTTTAATAAAAAATAAGGATAGATAGAAAACAAGGGCAGAAATCTCCTGCCCTCTTTGCTTACAAATTTGCTTAAAAAAGCTGGGTTAAAAATTATACCTTTGGGTCGCTGGCATCCACTTCAGGAACCACATCAGGACGCTGCTTATCTTCCCAACCCGGCGGACGCTTCGAGTTATACCAGGCGATCGAGCCGATCGTAACCGCAGCAATAAAGCCAACAATATAAACAGCTGTAAACGCAAACGGAAAATGAGGTTCTTTTTCTAATGCTTCTGCTGCGGCTTGAAGTAGCACAATCATTTTTCCTTCCTCAATTTTTGAAACACTAGTCCTCACTATAGAGCCAAGACAGGTTAGATTCCTCACCCCTGCTCAGGATTTGATCTCGAAATAGAAAAGTGAGCCTCTGTCCCACGTCCTATTTCTTTAGAGGCTAGCGTCAGGCGCAGGCGCAGGCGGAGCAGGTTCTGTAGGAACAACGACTGGGGGGGGAACTTCGATCGGAGCCGGAGCAGGTTCAGGCTCAGGAGGCGGAACCGTATCAATTGGAGCAGGTGCAGGCGCAGTCGATTCAACAGGGTCAGACTCGACAGGAGCGGCAGGTTCAGGCTCAGGTTCACTGTAGTCAGGCTCACTGTAGTCAGGTTCAGAATAGCTGGGTTCGCTATAGGATTCACCTTGCCAGGAGCTTCCGCCAGAGTTACTCCAGGAGCTTTCGCCACTCGACTCTTCGCTGTAATCACCCTCACCGCTTGCTGCTTCTCTGGCAACCACTCGGCGCGGGTTCACAGGTTTCGCTTTTATCGTGCCGTCTCGTCCATCCAGCTGTGGGACTTCCGGGAAATCTTCTGGCTTGATCTCCTCGGTCAGCGTTGACATGAAGTTATACCAGGTGAGCGCAGCCGTGCTGCTAGCTCCATAGGTGGGGCTACTGTCGTCGTTGCCCATCCACACTCCGGTCACAAGCTGGGGAATGTAGCCGATAAACCAGAGGTCACGCCGTTTTTCTGAGGTTCCGGTCTTTCCGGCGACGGCTCGATCTCCCAGAGTTGCATCTCCGCCTGTGCCGCTGTTGACAACCCCTTCGAGCATCCAGGTCATAATCGATGCGCTGTCTTGATCGATCGCTCGTTCTGGCTTGAACTTCGCTTCGTAAATCAGCTTGCCAAATCGATTAAACACGCGGGTAATGCCGTGCGCTTCAATGTGGTTACCCTTGTTTGCCAGCGTTCCGTAGGCACTCGTGATCTCCAGCAGGTTCACTTCTGAGCTGCCCAACGCCAGCGAATAGGCAGGTAGCAGTTTCGACTGAATGCCCATCTTCGCCGCCATTGCAACCACGGGATCAAACCCAACATCCACCAGAACTTTAACAGCAACAATGTTGAGGGAAGAAATCAGCGCATCTCGCATCGAGACCCAGCCGCGATATCGCTTGTTGTAGTTGCGCGGCTCATAGCCATCGACGACGTACTTCCCGTCCATGTAGGACTTATAGGGTGAAAATCCTGCGGCGATCGCCGTGGAATACACAAAGGTCTTAAAGGTCGAACCTGGCTGCCGCTGTGCCTGAGTAGCGCGGTTAAACTGACTCTTGCTAAAGTCATTGCCGCCCACCATTGCCTTGATTTGACCGTTGCGCGGGTCGACCGAGACAAGGGCTGCCTGCTCAAAACCTTCTGGCGGACCGTAGTTTTCGATCGCCCGATTGACCGTTGCCTGTGCCTCTTTCTGCCACTTCAGATTCAGCGTGCTTTCCACCGTCAGCCCGCCTGCTTCTAGCTCCTCTTTGGAAACCAGATTGGGCAACTGCTGTTGAATGTAGGAAGTGAAATAGGGAGCTGCACTGTTGATATACTTCGGGCTACTGGGCTTGACCGCGATCGGAGCTGCCATTGCCTGATTCTTCTCAGCCAGCGTGATAAACTCGGCATCCACCATGCGCTGAAGCACAATATCCCGTCGCTGCTGGGCAATGTCTGGATTCACCAGAGGGGAATAGACGCTGGGAGCTGGGGGCATACCTGCGATCATTGCCATTTCGCCTAGGGTCAGCTTTTCAATAGGCTTGCTGAAGTAAATCCAGGCGGCATCTGCCACACCATACGCCCCTGACCCCAGATACACCAGATTCAGATAGCGTTCTAAAATCTGGTCTTTCTGGAGTTCGTCTTCCATTTTGTGAGCCAGCATTGCCTCGCGGAGCTTTCGTCCGATACTGCGCTCCTGCCCCAGGAATACAATCCGAGCAAGCTGCTGCGTAATCGTACTGCCGCCCTCAACGACTTCTCCTGCAGTGGCATTTGCAATGGCAGCACGGGCGATCGCCTGATAATCTAAACCGTCATGCTGGTAGAAATCTCGGTCTTCAGAAGCGATAAATGCCTGCTTCAGACGATCTGGTATTTCGCTCAGGGTAACTTTGTCGCGGGTTGCGGGTCCGATTTGCTGCAAGACTGAGCCGTCTGCGGCTTCGATGGTCAGCGTCCCGTTTCTGACATAATTCAATGCCTCGGCAGTATTGGGCATATGTCGCCGAATGCCTACGATCGTCTCTCGTGCAGCTAGCCCTGTGCCTGCCAGCCCTAAGCCCAGCCCTACAACACTCCAAGCCCACCACTGCTGATAGAGCGGACGGCGGCGCGGCGATCGTCGTCCTGAGTGAGGAGCGTTTTCGTTGTTCTCATTGGGCAGGCGATCGGAGGGTTCCGCACCCTTCGCCCGCTCCACTAGGGTTTTCAGCGATGCAAACGAAACGAGCCGCCGCTGGTTCACCGGAGACCCCCCTGATTTAGGCTGTCGATTCGACAGTGCTTTAAGCTTGGTAAAAAAGTCTGTCACGTTGATTCCTCAGTTCCTCACAACCCAGTGCAAGCCGCAAACGATAAGATGCAAACTCTGAACGTTGCAGATCGCCGCATCGATATGCACTTGACTTGCTATTTCGCAGCGAGACATCAGCATAGCCAACCTCTGCCCGACTGCATCAAGGCTCAGCAACACCGATAGGAGTCTGACAGAAAACCTGAAAATCTGTCTGACAGGAGAATTAGGGCGCATCCCACAAGACAAATCGCCTTCATTTCGCTTCATCCAAACTTAATCTGTTTCAGGACAAAGCGCAACCGAGCAAGCTGACCTGCGGATGTTTTTGCTATACTCCGGCGTAACCCAATGCCAGGGCAGTGACCAGCATTCCCAGTACCAGAAACGGCTGCGCGCTTGCTTGATATTTCACGTCATTTTTAAGCGGATCTCGCAGGAAATACATATCCTGAAAAGTGATTTGCGGAATGATCAGCAAAATTAGCAGCACTGCATAAAAGTTTTGCTGAATCGACATTAAATAGGCAGCAACGCCGGACTGAAACACATCAATCATCAGGACGCAAATCCAGGCAGCGGTTGTAATGCCAAACATCACGGGCAGTGACTTCAAGCCCAACTGACGATCGCCCTCTACACTCTTAAAGTCATTTACGATCGCAATGCCCAGACCAGACAGGCTGTAGAACAGCGTCAGCAGCACAATCGTCCAGTTCAGGTCGCCAAACAAAGCATGACCCGTCCACCAGGGCAACGCGATATAGCTTGCGCCCAGCGCATAGTTGCCCAGCCAGCCATTTTGCTTCAGTTTCAGGGGCGGCGCAGAGTAGATATATGCCAGAAACGACCCGCCGATCGCCAGAGCCGTAATTGTGGGGAAGCTGTGACCCGCCCAGCGATCGAGCAAATAGGCAATGCCAATCCCGCCCAGCAGCAGCACCAGAATTTGCGTCACCACCTGGGGAATCGAGATTGCACCAGAAGGAATCGGGCGATAGGGTTCGTTGATAGCATCAATTTCGCGATCGTAAAAATCATTCAAGGACTGCGTATATCCAGTCAGCAATGGACCAGAGAGCAGCATTGCGGCGGCTGAAATCAAAAAGTTTTCCAGCGTCCAGGTGTAATGTCCCGAAGAGGCTGCCCCACAGACCACGCCCCAGATCAGGGGAATCCAGGTAATCGGCTTCATGAGCTGGAGCCGGATTTTCCAAATCGAGGTTTCTCCGGGCTGTGCGCCTTTCATGCCCAGAAGTTGTCGAGCTTTCGCACTGCGATTGGCTGCGCTGTCAGTCTCTAGAGGGGCATTTGAGGATGAAGCTTCGGGAGGAGAGGTCGGTGATTCGGTCATAGCGGTTTTTTCAAATCACTGCGTCTGATTGCGTTAAAAGATTAGGAGACAGCCTCCTAGCCTACCTTACTATTGTGCCGCCTCAAATCACCTTTCCAGATTAAGGACGGGGCGAAGGAGCCGGGACAGCCGGAGCCGGACTGGGGGAAGCAGTCGGACTGGGGACAGTCTCAGCCGGAGGGGTAGGGGTTCCTAAAATGCTGGTGCTTCCGGTGTCAAACACCCCTGCAACACAGGCAATCATGAGCGTTGCCAAAGTTCCAATCAGCAGAGCTTTCCAGCCCAGATCAGCAATATCTTTGCGGCGAGAAGGAGCAAGCGCAGTCGTGCCACCAACAAAAATCCCGACCGAGGGAATGTGAGCAAACCCTGACAGCGCATAGCTGACAATCAGCAGGGCACGATTATCGAGCTCTCCTGTCTGTACCGCCGCCGCAAGTGCCTGATAGGGCGGAATTGCCGTTTCAAACAGTCGCCGTCCAATAATGACAGAAGATTGCCACAGCTCGTTCCACTCCAGCGAAACGCCCGTTAGCACAGTGAGCGGCAGGAAGAGTGCGCCCAAAAGATTTTGCAGCGTGATCACTTGAAATACTCCGCCGATCGGGGCAGGCAAATTGCCCAGCCAGCCAAAGAACTGGTTAATCAGCGACACCAGTCCCAAAATCACAATCAGCACGGCCGCGATCGCCACTGCCATTTTCACGCCGTCTAACGCTCCGACGATCGCCGCATCCATCGGGCTAGTTCGTTCGATCGGCTCCCCTGCTACCGTTTCCGATTGATTCATGCCGTCTGCCTGAAGGGTTGCCATTGCCCGTTCGTCGGGAACGCCATCGGCAGTAAGCGGAATCTCGGTTTCGGGAACCAGAATCTTGGACAGCACAAAACAAGCCGGAATTGCCATGATCGAAGCCGACACCAGGTGCCCCAGAATATTTGGAAACACGGGTCGCAAAAAGCTGACGTAAATTGCCAGCGTTGAAGATGCTGCCGTGCCAAAGCAGCAGGCAAGAATCGCGCACAGTTCGCTGCGGGTCATTTTGGTGATAAAAGGACGCACCACGATCGCCGCCTCAATGCCCACAAAAATATTTGCCGCACCGCTTAGAGCCTCTGCCCCGCTCAGCCGCATTAGCCGATAGAAAATTTTAGCGAACAGATTGGTAATGACCTGAATCACGCCCAAGCGATATAGCAGTGCCATCAGTCCAGAGAAAAAGACGACGGTAGGCAGGGCACGAAAGGCGAAGATATAGCCCAGATTCACATCCGAAGGCTGATTGGGCAGCGGAACAATGTTGCGCCCAAAAATAAACCTGGCACCAAAGTCTGCCGCAATAAATAAACTGTCAAGAATTTGACTAAATCCATTCAAAATATCGCGGGTTCCTGGCAACGCAAATACCAGTGCGCCCAAAACAAGCTGCAACAGGATACCCATCATTACCACACGCCAGGGAAAATACTTAGGGCTGCGATTTTCAGAACAGATCCAGGCAATTCCACAAAGGGCGAAAATTCCGATAAAGGAAAGGATATTAAGGTAGCTCATAGCGCGCTGGCTGGGTTGAGGATAGGGCGTTCGGCATCAGAACTAAATTTAGTCCCAAAATCTCCGCTTTTAACCTACCCCTTAAAACTTCAATAAATTCAGTCTGGGCTGTTTCTGCCGCAAATTGTTTCCATTGTTCACAATTTACTGGAATTCAGTTTCCCCGCTTAACTTCCCACGCTATCCCTCCATCCCCCTATCTCCTCATCTTCCTATCTCCCCAAATCTCTAGCCTAAAGAAAGTAGTAGGATAAGGACATCTCACTATTCAATGGCTTGATGGCATGGACGCTTTCGCTCTGACTCCGCCTGGCTGGACTCGCTCTGCCATTCACGCAACCGAATTTTGCTGTCCCTCCTGCCGATCGCTGGTTCTAGACGCTCAAAAAGTCTGGATCAATCGTCGAGCGCCTGTTTTTACCGAAGACCATCACCGCAAGTGGCAGGAATTTTACCAGTGTCAGTGTGGGGCTGCCTGGTGGGCATGGAGCAGCGATCGTCCGCCTACCCAGCTTAAAAAGCCCGACCCGGTTCAGCCGTGGGATAATCTCAACTGGTTTGAGTAGCATTAACTCCAACTGTCCATATTTCTGTCTTCCTGTATCGACTTCTGTCTCATCAGCTAAACCGAGTGAATCAAACCGATCGCGATACGATTCGTTCCATTATTGAGCGCCAGCTTCAAGCCTTCCAGCAAGATGATGCGGCAGGGGCGTTTGCCTTTGCCAGTCCTGCAATTCAGGCACAGTGCGGGACGCCCGAAGACTTTATGCAGATGGTTCGGCTTGGTCATGCCCCAGTGTATCGTCCACGATCGGTGATCTTTGAAGACATCACGACGATCGAAGGCATGCCTGCCCAAAAAGTTATGCTGATGAGCGATCAGGGCGAGCTGGTTATGGCACTGTATCTTATGCAGCAGCAACCCGATAGCACCTGGCGAATCCACGGTTGTTTACTGGTCCCGATCGAAGGGCAAACGACGAACGATCGAGAAGGAACATAAACCTGCGGCGGTTTAACGAGAGGGCTTGAGGAGTTGCAGCAGTTCTCCATTGTTCCCTAAGGTTGGGGGGCACTTCTGACAAAAAGCCGATCGCTGCTGGCTTCCAAGTCCCCTAGAGTTGGGAGATTTAGGGGGCTGGAAAACCTCGAATCGCTGCGGACTCAACTGGCATCTGCTTAAACTTACTTCATGAAATCTTTAGATAGCCCTCAGAGAACTTTCTGAGGTGAATTCGATCTGCCTGCAACTACAACAAAAGTGAGATCAGGTGAAATCAGAGTAGGTGCAAAGGTCAACCAATTACTTCATCTACCTACTGTCCATTAAAACAGGGTGACTCTGCCAGTCGCACTTCAGCGCACTTGTAGATGTCAAGCAAAAGGTACAAATCATGCTCGAAGCAGAATTTTCGCAGCCTCTTCGGTTAACTTATTCCATCACCAGCCTGTCTTCGGAGTCGCCCTTATCTGCTAACCACTCATTCTTTGCTCAACAAGCCCAGTCTAGTCCGTTGCTTTCATCGCTCTCGGCAGGACGATCGATCGCTGGCAATCGCCTGAACAACAGACTAACGGGCAGTACCACCGCCGATCGCATCCGGGGGGGTGAGGGCGACGATCAGATTCGGGGATTGGGCGGCTCAGACTGGCTATCGGGCGAACAGGGAAACGATCGCTTATTCGGCGGGGTGGGTAATGATCGGCTATTGGGCGGCAATGGCAAAAATCAGCTTACGGGCGAGGCAGGCAATGACCATCTCATCGGTGGTAATGGCAACGATCGACTGATTGGCGGCTTAGGGGCAGACGTGCTAATCGGAAATGGTGGCACAGACCAGCTTACCGGCGGCGCGAACGGTGATCGATTTAGGCTGCAATCGGGCAGTGTTCAGCTTGCGAAGGCGAGTGTAATCACCGACTTCACCCTAGGCGAAGACCGCTTGGAATTTGGGCAGACTTCTTCGCAGCAAATTCGGGTTATTGCAGGCACAGAGCAACTGGCGGGGAGTGCGATCGTCCAAAACATAGCGACAGGAAAATACCTGGCAATTTTGAGAAGTGTACGCGCTGACGGGCTAACGATCGCCATGCTGCAAAATCCGTCGCTCATTCCTTCGTCATCGATCGATCCACCTGTTTCCCCACCTGTCCCATCGGTTCCGCCTGCTCCGCCTGTTTCCCCACCTATTGCTCCGTCAGTCTCCTCCATACAAACGAGTAGTCTCAAGTTTTTACCCACGGATAGCGAAGCTACGATCGCTGCCACGGGAGCCACTTCGATTCAGATTGGCACCCAGACGATCTACATTGGTACTCAACAGGTAACAAGCCTTAATCAAAATCCCATCGTCGCCAGCTTTGACAGCAGCAATCCTGCAAATCAATGGGTGAAAACCAATTATGAGATGACCGGAGCAGACGGGCGTGGCTATGGCTTGTTCTGGAGCGGCACTGACCTTTATGCAGTATTTAGCGTAGATGGAACTCAAGGCACACCCGAGCAGGATTTTCGTCGGGTCAGCGGTAGTGCAGTGCAGCCCTGGCTTCGCAGCTATGGCAAGGGAGGAGGACCAAAAGCGGCTGTGATTGCCCGTCTCAATCTGGCTAGCGGAGAAATGACCGAAGCCGCCTACCTGTCTGCGGTGCTGAGCGACGGCAAAACCAACAGCCTTGAAATCACTGCAATTAGCCAAAATAGTGCAGGCAATCTGGTGATTCGTGCAAACTCCTGGTTTGCTCCGCGTCGCCCAGACGGTACAGCCATGACGCAAATAGTTTCCGGCAGTTCGCCGTTTAACTACACGGTTGAAATGGCTCCTGACCTGCGATCGGTCATCAATACCGCTGCGATCGGTTGGACTTAGGAAGGGCAATTCGGTAGAAAGGACAATTCGGAGAAAGGCTATTCGACAGCCGTTGGGATGGCGTTATAAAGCGGCAGTTTGACCGTAAACGTCGTCCCGATCCCTTCCTGGCTGGAAAAACCGATGTCACCGCCGTGATGCTGAACGCACTGTTTCACGATCGCCAGCCCCAGCCCAGTGCCTCGAATTGTACTCACATTGCTGGCGCGATGAAATAGCTCAAACAGGCGCGACTGATCGGCTTGAGGAATGCCAATGCCGCTATCCTTCACCTGAAAAATCCCCGTTCCTCCGATGCAGGTGAGGCTAAACATCACAGTGCTTCCGGGTGGGGAATATTTGATGGCGTTGGTCAGTAGGTTGGTGAGAATCGATCGCAGCAGGGCGTGATCCAGGCAGACTTCTTTGCAGTTGCCCTGACAGGAAAACTCTAGAAAATGGCTAGCCTGACTGCCCATCCGCATTTCCTCGACCAGTTCCAAACAAAACTTGTGCAGGTTGATCGGGGCGGGGTTGAAGGACAATTTGCCTGCCTCAGTTTTGCCGATCGTCAGCACATCTTCCAGCAGTTGAGCCATCGTGTGAATTGCCGATCGACATCGCTGATAGTATTCCTGCTTTTTGTCCTCGCTGGCGATATGGCTATACCGCTCCAGCAGTTCAAGCGAAGTTCGGAGGACGGTGAGCGGCGTTCGCAGTTCGTGAGACACCATCGAGACAAAGCGAGACTTTAGCTCACTCAGTTCTCGCTCCTGTTGCAAAGCCAGACGAATTTCGTACTCCACTTCTTTGCCTTCCCGAATTTGCTGCTCCCGGAGGCGAATGCTTTTAACCATATCCTCAAACACCTGCGCCAGCACATCCAGTTCATCGGAAAAAACCACCCTGCTCGAAGGAAGACTGAGATTGTAGTTTCCGGCAGCAATTTGCTCCGAGGAGTCGGTTAGTTCACTCAGGCGTTGAGTCAAAATTCCAGATAGCGCGTAGATCAGGATAAACAAAACACCGTAAGTGACGATGAAGGATGCCAAAACACGATTGCGAATTGCCTGCTGCACCTCCAGCACGTAGCTTGCTTCGATATCAACCCCCAGCACCGCCACCATTTTGCCTTCTTGATCCAGTAGCGGCGTGACGGCTGAGAGCCAGCTTCCCCACTTGTCGGTGTAAATTCGGCTTTCCTCAACCAGATTCTTCTCGCGCAAAACCTGATAAGCGGCTCCGCCAGCACGATCGGACTCTAGAAACTTTGACGCTTTTGCCGGATCATAAGCTGCCCACAAATCGACCAGATAAACAATCTCCCGTTCGTTTGGCTTTGCCTGCGCTACCCCAACCCGTCGATTTTCAGCAGGATAGCCAACCACATAGGTGTACAGCCAAACACGCGGCTCCAAGCTGTGAACGACCTGAAACCAATTCAGAATTTTTTCATAGCGTGGATCATCCGAGAAACCTGTCGCGTTGCGATCGCCCTGCTGATATAGCCCCAGCAAATCATCGACGCTAACGCCTGCTTTTGCGCCCTCCAGTGTCGATCGCATATCTGCCCGAAGCCGCGACATGGTTTTTTCTGTAGTAAACGAGTAAAACCAGTAAAATGCGCCAGCAAAGACCAGGCTGAAGGCAATGCTAAACCCAATCAGCAGCTTGGCACGCAAACTGATTTGCAGACGAGACGGCCGAGGCAGTTTTTTATGCACCTTCACGGCTCCGAGCGAGCAGTATCAAAAGAAACGTGCTGTGATGCGGAGCAGTTTGCAATTGGAAGTAATCATCGCCTTTGCCAGGATTCAAGCCTTAGTTCCTTTTTGCCGTAACGATCCGCCTGATTGAAGCAACAATTACCTGCTACTTTGCTCTATACCTATACTTTTTTGTAGACAAATCAGGCAAACTTCAATAGACGACTGATTCCAGTCTACTTTAGGGATTGCCGATTCCGTGTTGATTCAGCTCCGGGACAGCAGCCTCCGCCGCAGCCGATCTAGCGCGTTGCAGGTACTCAACCATCGCACCATTTCCCGGCCTCGATCGCCAAACTCATACCGAAAGCTTTCAACCTGACCTGCTCCCGGTCCCGCTAAGCCGATATACACGAGACCGACAGGCTTCGTAGCTGTACCCCCATCTGGTCCTGCAACTCCAGTAATACTCAAACTCCAGGTAGTTCCCAACCGCTCTCGAACGCCGATCGCCATTTGCTGCGCCACAATATCGCTGACGGCTCCCTGCTGAGTCAGATCGTCGGCGTTGACCCCCAGCAGATTGATCTTCACGTGATTATCGTAGGAAATCACACCGCCCCAGAAGTAGGCAGAGCTGCCGGAAACTGCGGTCAGAAGCTGACCCAATCCACCGCCTGTACAGGATTCTGCCACTGCCAAAGTTTGCTGTTTTGCCTTCAGCAGTGTCCCGACTGCCACCGCTAGCGTGTCTTCGTCTTCCCCGTAATAGTCTATGCCAGCCAGATCACGAAGCTGCTGCGCGACGGGATGAATCAGATTCAGGGCTTCTGCCTCGCTCGTTGCCTTTGCCGAAACCCGCAGCCTGACTTCGCCTTTGCCCGCATAGGGTGCAACCGTCGGGTTTTCCAGCTTCAGAAAGGCGGCTACTTTTTCGGCTAACACCGACTCTCCAATGCCCCAAAAGCGCAGGGTACGGCTATAAATAATTTCCTGTCCCCAGCCCTGGCTCTCAAGAAACGGCACGGCGGTTTGCTGCCACATTGCCTGCATTTCACTGGGCACACCGGGAAAGGTCAGGATCGTCAGTCCTGGACGCGGCTGCCAGATAATACCTGGAGCTGTGCCAACCGGATTAGGCAGCACCTCAGCACCCTGTGGGATCAACGCCTGCTTACGGTTGCTGGGCGACATTTGCCGTCCCCGTCGAGCAAACTTTTGGGCAATGTCTTCCAGAACGTCCGATCGTTCAATCAAAGGAACTTCAAAAAAATCTGCCAGTGTCTCTGTCGTCAGATCATCGGGAGTTGGTCCTAGCCCGCCCGTAAAAATCAGCAGGCGCGATCGTTCGCAAGCAATTGCCACCGCCTTTTGTAGCCGCAGCACGTTGTCGCCTACGGTTGTCTGGTAATAGTGGGGAATTCCCAGCCGGGCAAGTTCCTGGGCAAGAAACTGGGCATTGGTATTAAGAATTTCCCCTAGCAGGAGTTCGGTTCCAACGGAAATGACTTCGGCACTGACAGAAGCGGTGGTCATAGAAGTTACTGTCTCGCGTGCTTTCTCACCTGCCATCCTGTGTAGCTCAGCAGAGCAGTGGCTGCCAGAGCGTAAACCACGCCGCTGGGAATTCCAGAAAACGCCAGTGCCAGCGTGCCGACCCAGAGCGTGAGGCTGTAGATAAACAGTACGGTTGATCGGTGGGAAAGGCCAGCCTTCAGCAAACGGTGATGCAGATGCCGCTTGTCTGCTTTGAAAGGGGATTTACCATGACGCAGGCGATCGAGAATCACCGCAGACATATCCAGAATCGGCACTGCCAAAATTAAATAGGGCAGCAGCACTGCCACCGTTGTCACACTCTTAACCAGTCCCACCACGCCCACGCCAGCCAGAGTAAAGCCAATAAAATAGGCTCCGCCATCCCCCATAAAAATTTGCGCCGGATTGAAGTTATAGCGCAAAAATCCTAGCGTTCCACCTGCCAAGGCTGCGGCAATCAAAGCTGCGGCAGGCTGATTCATAAACAGGCAGACCACCAGCATTACAACCGCCGCAATTCCCGAAACTCCTGCTGCCAGACCGTCTAGACCATCGATCCAGTTAATTGCATTTGCCATGCCCACCAGCCAGATCACCGTCACGGGCAAGCTGAGCCAAAACGGTAGCGAAGTCAGCCCCACAAACGGAATCGTTAGAAAATCAATCTGAACCCCTGCCCACCAGGCACAACCCGCAACAGCCATCTGCATCAGCAGCCGAGTCAAGGGAGAGAGATTAAATAAATCATCGGCTAAGCCAATCAGGAAAAAGGCAAGTCCGCCGATCGTCACGCCCCAAATCCCATATTCCTTATCTGGAGGTAATGTTCCAAAGCCGCCCATGCCCCAAATCGCTAGCAGCGCAATCAGCGATCCTAGAAAGATTGAAACGCCGCCCAGCCGTACCATCGGACGCTGATGCACTTTTCGATCGCCAGGACGATCGACATAGCCGCTCCGTAAGCCAATCTGCCTGACTACAGGGGTAGCCAGCAGGACAACAACGACAGAAATCAGGAAAGCAACCAAATGGTACAACTGAAGAGGCATTAGCAATCAGTAGGAGTTCAAGAAGTTTCTAGGAGACGGACAATTGGGAGAAATGCGAGCGAAACCAGGAGCATAACTGCTCTCAAACACGACTTAAAGCGGTTTATATCACAGATCGCCGTCCTATTTGATTCTTCTAAAGCGTATTTTGCAGAAGCATCCTTAATTCGGTTCGCTTTTGTCCGAAAGTATTTTTAACACAAGAATCAGTGCTAGCAACTTAATTTTCTAAAAATTCGTCGCCAGCACTAAAGCAAGTAATTAAATTGTATTTAACGAAAAATCTTGATTAGCCGAATTGAAACAAACGCGATCGCTGCAATCCCTCAACCAGCATTAGTTACTCATCAGTTACTTATCAGTTCGCTGGAAGGCAGATTTACCATCTCTGCCCAGGATTCATCAAAGGCCGCCCACTCAGTGGAGTTGTAAACATAGCTACGCGACGCCATTTCACTCATATAGCCCACGTAGTGACCCATAAGAAAGTAAACCGATATCAGCGCTGCTGCCGCCGAAGAAACCAAAAACCCCGCTAGCATCAGTGAGAACTCGCGATGCTGGATGGCTTCCTGCATCAGATGCAGTGCCCAGGCGACCAGTCCGATCACGATGACGAGGAGAAAAACCATGTTTCCTTAAGACGCTGTTAAAATTTGTAATATTTATATATGTTAACAGCTTCTCAAAAAAGTGTCCCTAAGTCTATTTGCTCATTTAGTGTGTGAATTTGCCGAGCGACTCCACAGAGGCGCCAAAATGCTGCGGGTATCTCTGCAGTGCGATCGTGAAAAGTGTTATTAAATCAGGGCTTGGCGCGTTTGCGGTTCTAGGGTGGCTGAGTGAATGCTTAAGGAAGAGCAATCAGTTCATTTAATAATGAGTATCTAACTAGTCTCATCCTCGTAATCTATCTAAATGAAGAAAGCTAAAAGGGGAAAGCGACGTGAGATGAAATAGGACAACAGCAGGGTCATGAACGATCGGGTGCAGCAGGATGGCTGTGAGGATGACTTGGGGTTTTGTATGGAAAAAAGCAGCTTAAAGCTTAATTCAGGATTGTAGTTGTCGTCTAAACCGCTCCCAAACCCTGCAATTAGGGAACCTAGTCCCCTTAGGATTCTCAAAGTCCCTGTTCATGGCTAATTTAGGAGCAAGATAGCACCTCGAACACTCTTCAAACCTCCTCTAATCGGTCAGTCCATTTCCCTACTGACGCACTAGAATGCTCTTCTCAGTAAGATAAGACTTAATTTCAGCAACGGTAAGGTGCCCATAGTGCAGCAGTGAAGCCAGTAAGGCTGCCTCTGCTTGACCTTCGGTTAACGCTTCATAAATGTGCTGACAGTTGCCCGCGCCACCCGAAGCAATCACCGGAATCTGCACATTAGCGGCGATCGTGCGAGTTAGCTCCAGGTCATAGCCCGCTTGGGTTCCATCTGCGTCCATGCTGGTTAGCAGCAGTTCTCCGGCTCCGCGCTGCTCGACCTCTTTTGCCCAAGTCACGGCATCCTTGCCCGTATTTTCCCGCCCGCCTCGGACATAGACATCCCACCCTGGATTTGCCGGATCTTCCCGTCTGCGGGCATCGATCGCGATCACAATGCATTGATTGCCAAACCGATCGCTGGCTCGATCAATTAAATCAGGGTCACGAACGGCGGCTGAGTTAAGGCTCACTTTATCTGCCCCGGCTCGTAACAATTTTTTAATAGTTTCTAAGGATTGAATGCCGCCGCCGACTGTTAGCGGGATAAATACCTGCTCTGCAGTGCGATAAACCACGTCGTAAATAATGTCACGGTCTTCATGGGTTGCCGTGATATCCAGAAAAACTAGTTCGTCTGCCCCTGCCTGGTTGTAAATCTGCGCCAGCTCCACGGGGTCACCCGCATCCCGCAAATTAACAAAGTTAACCCCCTTAACGACTCTTCCTGCTTTGACATCAAGACAAGGCAAAATCCGTTTTGCCAGCATAGTTCTCCTACCCCCCTTCCAATTTTGATCGCTGCTGTAAGCAATTCAGCTTGAGTGTGAATCAACAGGATGAGTTAACGCAAACAACTGGCAGTTTAACCAGACCTCTGCTCAATATCACCATCTGTCCTCACTCAACCTTCAGCCCGCTGAAATCACACAGTCGCAAAACTCGCGAATCCGGTTATCAGAATAGCTTGATAGCCTGTCTAGGCACAAATGCAGCTTTCGGCTAACTTTTGATAATCGCAGTCAAGACACTGATACACTAATTCATGTTTGTTTAAGCGTATTGTTCGTATTCTTGAGAGTGGCGATGGAAATCGGTCAAAAAGTGCGCGTGCGTCGGTTGCGCGATCGTTCTCCGAAAGCGGTGGTCGATTGCTTGGGTAAGACAGGTGTAATCAACGGATTCAAGATGACAGATGGCAGCGGGATTGGTGTCATTGTGAAGTTTGACAACGGGTTCACGACCTGGTTTTTTGAAGACGAGCTAGAGTCAACCAACTAGCCGCTGACTCAGAACGTCTTTAACCAATGCAAGGAATGCCCTCGATGAGCCAGGACAAACTGAATCCTCCATCAGTACGAGGGCAGTCCAAAAGATTCACTGTTACGATAACCTGAATCAATCTGCAACGAGCAAGACAGTATCCAAAACAGCAGGCTTCAGGCGATGCAAAGCAGTCTTCCCTCTGGGTAATCGGTTTACATTGGCGCATTACATCAGCAAGGAAACCTTTGCTACAGGGCGACTGCTACTAGGCGACAACCGCCAAGCAAATCCTGCTTCAGGATCAGGTAAACTGGCTGCAATGATGATATCTAGGTTTACTTATCATCCGAAGTCATTTGTTCTGGATTCACAGTCTACGGTTGCTAATTTTTGGCAATAAGTTTGCTGTGGGTTGATTTGCTCATACGAGCAGTCCTCTATCGTTAGGCATTTCTGGCAATGGCGTTGATTCTGACATTTTTGGGCAAAGGCGGGACAGGGCGTAGCACGATCGCAGTTGCAGCCGCAAAGCAGCTCGCCGCTCAGGGAAAGCGTGTTTTGTTTGCAGCACAAGACCCAACTCCGGCGATCGATCTTCTGCTCGAAACCGCATTAACGGCTGATCCGCAACCCATTGCTGCCAATTTGCAGGCAGTCAAGCTGTATTCGACTGTGCTGCTCGAACGAAGCTGGGAAGAACTGAAAAAGCTCGAAGCTCAGTATTTGCGATCACCTTTCTTCAAAGCGGTTTACGGGCAGGAGTTAGGTGTGCTTCCCGGTATGGACAGTGCCCTAGCGTTGAATGCGATTCGCGAATATGAAAACAGTGGCAGCTACGATGTCATCGTGTACGACGGCAGTGGCGATTCTGCAACCCTGCGAATGTTGGGAATGCCGGAGATCTTGAGCTGGTATGTTCGTCGATTTCGTCAGGTGTTTGCTGATTCTGATCTGGGCAAGACGATTTCACCCTTTGTGCAGCCGCTTGCCAGCGCAGTTCTCAATGTCAACTGGTCGAGCGGCGATATTTTTTCCCAGCCTGCCGCTGCTCAGGTGAATAACTTACTGGAAGAGGGCAGATCTGCCGTTGCCAACCCCAATCGGGTGATTGCCTATCTAGTCACGGGCACCGATCCTGGTGCAGTGGCAACCGCGCAGTATCTTTGGGGAAGTGCTCAGCAGGTAGGGCTGACGATCGGCGGAGTGCTGCTTAACCAGGCACAGACAACGGAAAATCTGGAAAGCACCTTTGCCCCGCTGAGTGTGCGATCGATTCCTATCAGGCAGGGAGATTGGCAGCCCATTATGTCAGCTTTACCTGATTTTACTCAGGCGACTCAGGCTCCGCGTCCGATTCGGATTGATACCGCAGAGCGCAAAGTTTATCTGTTTCTGCCCGGCTTTGATAAAAAACAGGTGAAGCTAACTCAGTATGGTCCTGAAGTCACGATCGAAGCGGGCGATCAGCGTCGCAATATTTTTCTGCCGCAGCAGTTAAGCGGTAGGCCTGTATCCGGGGCAAAGTTTCAGGAAGGCTATTTAATCATCTCGTTCTAGCGCTAAAAAAACCTGATTAATCTCTGTAATCAATGCTGCTCTAACCATAGGGCAGTTTTTCAATGTACGTAGGTTTCCACAGATATCAAAAGCTTTCATCCAGTTTTCATAGAGCTGATCGGTTAATTTACTCTGTCTTTACAGCGTCGTTTCTAGCTTCTTGTTAATCTCGTATCAGGTTAAATTACAGCAATTCTACGGATTCAAAGGCTCTATCTCAGGCTTTATTTCTAAGTCTTAGTTTGATTGTCATTGGTTCCATTCATCTAAAAATTGCTGGGTACTCTGTTCTAGTTCGTTTTTCTCAAAGCAAGCATGTTCTCACGATAGGTCGCGCTATTCAAGCTGCATCCATTTCAACACTCCGTTACCCGTTCAGATATCTTAGATAGTTTAAGAGCGATGCTCAGCGAACTTAAAGCGAGCAAACCTAACGTGAGCAAGATTAAAGTTTGAGTTCAACAAGTTGGTTCAAAAGTTGATTCAACAAATTTAACTTCAGGCATGCTTCTAGAGTTAAATTGAGTCTTCTTGGAAGCAGCGAACTTGGCTATAAAAGTAAATCCCTTCTAACGCAAGAGGTAGGTGCATGAAAGCAGTCATTCTAGCTGGTGGTTTAGGAACTCGTCTGAGTGAAGAAACAGCAATCAAACCTAAACCAATGGTGGAGATTGGGGGACAACCCATTCTCTGGCACATTATGAAGGTGTATTCCGCTCACGGCATCAATGATTTCATTATTTGCTGTGGTTACAAAGGTTTTGTGATCAAAGAGTTCTTCGCAAATTACTTTTTGCGGATGTCGGATGTCACCTTCGATATGCGTTACAACCAGATGAACATTCATGCTGGAAATGCAGAACCCTGGCGCGTCACGCTGGTTGACACCGGAGAAAATACGATGACGGGCGGACGCCTAAAGCGCGTTCGGGAACACGTCGGTAACGACACATTTTGCTTCACCTACGGAGATGGCGTCGGCAATGTCAATATTACCGAACTCGTCGCATTCCACAAGGCTCAAAAAACCCTGGCGACCCTGACGGCGGTGCAGCCCCCCGGACGATTTGGCGCACTCTCTTTGGGACAAGGACAAACCAAGATCGAGCAGTTTCATGAAAAGCCAACCGGAGACGGAGCCTGGATTAACGGCGGCTATTTTGTGCTGGAGCCAGAGACGATCGACTACATCACTGACGATTCTGTGATGTGGGAACACGAGCCGCTCAGCAAAATTGCCCAGGATAGTGAACTGTCTGCTTTCCGGCATGAGGGCTTTTGGCAACCCATGGATACTCTCCGCGATAAAAACTATCTGGAAGGTCTGTGGCAGAGCGGCAAAGCTCCCTGGAAAGTCTGGTAGTCAATGGGATCAGGATTGGGACGAAAAAAGAACAGTTCGTTATATCTGTTGCTGATTTGTTTAGAGAGAAGCTATGTACGACTTTGCGATTATCGGGGGCGGAATCGTTGGGCTATCCGTGGGGATGGCACTGGGAAAACGATATCCAGACTGCAAAATCTTGCTCCTCGAAAAAGAAAGCCAGTGGGCATTTCACCAAACAGGTAATAACAGCGGAGTAATTCATTCTGGGGTTTATTACAAACCAGGCAGCTTTAAAGCGAAATTTTGTCGCGATGGCTGTGAATCAATGGTGAATTTTTGCCAGGAGCATAATATCCCCCACGAGGTTTGTGGCAAGGTCATTGTTGCAACCGAAGAGAAGGAATTGCCCCTGCTGGAAAACCTGTATCAGCGAGGCTTGCAAAACGGAATTCCGGTGGCTCGCATTGCTGCTGAACAGGTCAAGGAATACGAACCCTATGTTAATTGCTTAGCAGGCATTCGGGTTCACTCAACGGGCATTGCTGACTATAAGAAAGTTGCCCAAAAATATGCCGAATTGATTGAGCAGCAGGGCGGCGATCTTCGCCTCAATACCCGTGTTCTCAAAATCAAAAGTACAGCACAGGGACAGGTTGTTGAGACGAATCAGGGCGATTTCTCGGCGCGGTTTGTGGTGAACTGTGCTGGGTTGCAGAGCGATCGCGTTGCCAAACTGGGCGGCGTTGATCCACAAGCGAAAATCGTTCCCTTTCGCGGTGAATATTACGAACTGACCCCCGAAAAGCGATATCTGGTCAAGGGCTTGATTTATCCGGTTCCCAATCCTGATTTTCCGTTCTTAGGGGTTCACTTCACGCGCATGATTGACGGAACCGTCCACGCTGGACCCAACGCCGTTTTAAGCCTGAAGCGCGAAGGTTACAAAAAGACCGATTTTGACCTGCGCGATTTTGCGGAAGTCATGGTCTTCCCCGGTTTCTGGAAGCTGGCAGCTAAGCACTATGACGAAGGCTTTAAAGAAATCGTGCGATCGTTCAGCAAAGCGGCATTTGTTCACAGTTTGCAGCGTCTCATCCCCGATGTGCAGATGGACGATGTCATCCCCACCCATGCAGGCGTCCGGGCACAGGCATTAATGGATGACGGCAAACTGGTCGATGATTTTCTGATTATTCCGGGCGATCGATCGATCCATGTTTGCAATGCGCCTTCTCCGGCAGCAACCTCCTCGCTCGAGATTGGTAAAGCGGTCGCCGCGCAAATTCCTGCCCCCGAGCGGACAACGGTTGCCCTGTAGTTCATCCTTCAGGTTGTTCGCCTCATTTTGTACTCTTTTGCACTACAAGCACTAACATCATGAAAGTTTTCGTTACTGGCACAGAAGGCTACCTCGGTTCTCTCTTTGCTCCCTTGTTGATGGAGCGGGGACACGAAGTGATTGCAGTTGACACGGGTTACTACAAGGTCGGCTGGCTTTACAACGGCACTTCCCTCACGGCAAAAACGCTGAACAAGGACATTCGCCACATCACGGTCGAAGACCTGCAAGGTGTTGATGCGATCGTTCACATGGCTGAACTATCAAACGACCCCACCGGACAACTCGCACCCCACATTACCTACGAGATTAACCACAAAGGGTCAGTACGTCTGGCAGAGTTAGCCAAGCAAGCCGGAGTGCGGCGGTTTGTGTATATGTCTTCTTGCAGCGTGTATGGCGTTGCTAGCGCAGGAGACGTAACGGAAGAAACGCCTGTGAATCCTCAGACCGCCTATGCTGAGTGTAAAGCGATGGTCGAGCGCGATGTCACCAATATGGCAGACGACGACTTCTCACCCACCTTCATGCGAAATGCGACCGCCTTTGGGGCTTCCCCCCGGATGCGCTTCGATATTGTGTTGAACAACCTGTCGGGTCTTGCCTGGACGACCAAAGAAATTAAAATGACCAGCGACGGCACACCCTGGCGTCCTCTGGTTCACGCGCTAGATATTGCTAAGGCTCTGATCTGCACGCTGGAAGCCCCCCGCGACATTGTTCACAATCAAATCTTCAACGTGGGCGATACCGCCAATAACTACCAGGTAAGAGAGATTGCCGAAATTGTTGCAGATGTCTTTAAGGGCTGCGCCGTCAGCTTTGGCAACAACGGTTCAGACAACCGCAGCTATCGGGTATCCTTCGAGAAAATCAACACCCAGCTTCCTGGCTTTAAGTGTGAGTGGAATGCCCAGCGCGGCGCACAGCAGCTTTTTGACGTGTTCAGCCAAATCGACATGACTCAAGAAATCTTCGAGTCGAGAGGGTTTACTCGTCTGAAGCAGTTGGAATACCTGATTCGCACTCAGCAAATTGACAAAGATTTCTTCTGGAGCAAGTAATGATTTTTACCGAAACAAAGCTAAAAGGCGCATTCATCATTGACCTGGAACTGCGCGAAGACAATCGCGGTGCTTTTGCCCGGACTTTCTGTGCACAAGAGTTTGAAGCTCACGGGCTAAAGCCGACCGTTGCTCAGTGCAACCTGTCTTACAACTACAAGGCGGGAACCCTGCGCGGTATGCATTATCAGGTTGCTCCTGCCTGTGAAACGAAGCTGGTTCGCTGCACGAAGGGCGCAATCTATGACGTGATTATTGATATGCGCCCCGATTCGCCGACCTATATGCAGCACATCGGCGTGGAACTCACGGAAGAAAACCATCGTGCGCTATATGTTCCAGAGATGTTTGCTCACGGCTATCAGGCACTCACCGATGGGGCTGAAGTGACTTATCAAGTGGGCGAGTTCTACACTCCCGGCTATGAGCGGGGACTTCGGTACAACGATCCTACCTTTGGGATTCAGTGGCCCATGCCTGTAACGGTCATTTCGGAGAAAGATGCAAACTGGGCACTGTTTGAACCAGTTCCCGTTTAGGGTTAATTTCTTTGAGCCAGATGGGTGTAAGTTAGGGTCTTTTGTTCCTGCTACACCCGTCTAAGCAAGAGGATGAGGGGCGATCGCATCTGGACGAACTGACAATTTTCTGATTTCTCTAGGATGTTTCATGAAGATTAGTGTTATTCTCCCGTGTTATAACGGTGCTGCAACGATCGCAGTTCAGTTAGAAGCACTGGTAAACCAGCAATGGGGTGGCGAGTGGGAGCTAGTTGTGGTGAACAATGGCTCCACGGATGATTCCATGAAAATTGTTGAGCAGTATCGCGATCGTCTTCCTGATCTAAAAATTGTTCAGGCTCACGATTTTTCAAAACCCCGGCTTGGCGTAGCGCATTCCTACAATACAGGCGTAAAAGCAGCTTCAGGAGACGCATTTTGCTTCTGTGAAGCAGATGATGAAGTCTCTCCCAGTTGGTTAGCGGCAATGGCGGAAGCACTCTGTCTTTATGACAGTGTTGCGGGACCATTAGAATACACGAGGTTAAATGAACCCTGGCTCGTTGCAGCCTGTAATTACGGCAAGTGGTATCAGTCAGAAGGGTTAATGGACAGCGACATTCCGCATCCTCCCCATCTCCCGTTCTCCTTCGGCTGTAATCTGGGAATGAAGCGTTCGGTGTACGAAGCAGTTGGAGATTTTAATTTGGAAGTCTCTACTGCATGGGATGCTGACTATTGCTGGAGAATTCAGCTTGCAAGATTTCCCTTACACTTCGCTCCAGATGCTGTTGTTCACTATCGCCTGCGTCATAGTTATGCAGCCATGTACCGACAGGCGCAGAACTGGGGATGGGATCATGTACCGCTGCTATTGCGCTACAGCGACCGTTCGTTTGGGTGGTACACCCTACTCAAAGAATTGGTTTCGATGTCTTCCTACTTAGTAAGTGGCATCAAACTGTATTTAATGAGTACGTTTAATATCCGGCGTGGCAGGGGTGGCTTTGCGCTTTGGTGCTGGGGGATGGGATTCAAGATTGGCTACATCAAGAGCCTTCTCGCGAATGACTTATTGCCTGCCCTGTTTTCCAAAGAGCGATCAAGTGTCCTCAAACCCGCATTCCCCCGCATGGTTCGACCAAGAGCCTAACCAGAAATTGATGATTGGCTACCTCAACAGGGGCCTGGAATAAAGGTCAAGCAAAACGTTTTGTTTTAGATTTATAGGGAGTTTTTGAATGTTTATTGTTGATACTGCTTTGCAAGCACGCGCTGAAGCTGGAAATCCTGTTCGTGTTGCGATGGTTGGCGCAGGCTTCATGGGGCGTGGGATTGCGAATCAAATTGTGAATTCTGTTCCGGGAATGGAACTGGTTGCGATTTCCAACCGCAGCCTGGATGGTGCAAAGCGGGCTTACACCGAAGTAGGTATTGAAGATGCACGGGTGGTCAATACCGTTGCCGATCTAGAAGCTACGATTGCCCAGGGCAAATATGCCGTTACCGACGATGCCTTGTTGCTCTGCCGTGCCGAAGGCATCGATGCGATTGTGGAAGTCACGGGCGCGATCGAGTTTGGTGCTCATGTGGTGCTGGAAGCATTTGCTCACAAAAAGCACGTTATTCTGATGAACGCTGAGCTGGACGGCACGATCGGACCCATTCTGAAGGTATATGCCGATAAAGCGGGCGTGATTCTTTCTGCCTGCGACGGCGATCAGCCCGGTGTGCAGATGAACCTTTATCGGTTTGTCAAGAGCATCGGACTCACCCCACTGCTCTGCGGCAATATCAAAGGTCTGCAAGACCCCTACCGCAACCCCACCACGCAGGAAGGCTTTGCCAAGCAGTGGGGACAAAAAGCGCACATGGTGACGAGCTTTGCCGATGGAACGAAGATTTCCTTTGAGCAGGCGATCGTGGCGAATGCAACTGGCATGACTGTCGCCAAGCGCGGGATGTATGGCTATGACTTCAATCGTCACAAGGACGAACTGGTTGAGCGATTCAACCTCAAGTACACCGGACATATCGACGACTGCACCAAAATGTATGACGTCGACCAATTAAAAGAGCTGGGCGGCATTGTGGATTATGTGGTTGGGGTTCGTCCGGGTCCGGGTGTGTTTGTGTTCGCAACCCACGATGACCTCAAGCAGCAGCACTACCTGAACCTTTACAAGCTGGGCGAAGGTCCGCTGTACAGCTTCTACACGCCCTATCACCTCTGCCACTTTGAAGTTCCGCTGTCGGTTGCCCGCGTGGTCCTGTTTAAGGATGCAGTCATGGCTCCGATCGCCGGTCCGAAGGTCGATGTAATCACCACTGCCAAGATTGACCTGAAGGCAGGCGAAACGCTTGATGGTTTGGGCTATTACATGACCTACGGCGAATGCGAAACCGCTGAAATCACGCAGAAGCAGCGGCTCCTGCCGATCGGCTTAGCAGAAGGATGCCGTTTGAAGCGAGATATCCCCAAAGACCAAGCGTTGACCTACGACGATGTGGAACTGCCAGAAGGTCGTCTGTGCGACAAGCTGCGAGCAGAGCAAGATGCCTACTTTGCTCCAGTGAAAGAAGCCGTTGCAGTTTAATGCTGGATTGACAAGGCGTTGCATGGCATATGGAAATTAGTTTGAACGTCTAATGCTCTAAGTGTCGCGGAAGCTAAGTCAGTTCTCGAAGCAGAGTTACAGATTGGTAGGGGCAGTTCACGAGCTGCCCTTACAGATTTTTATTACGGTAAGTGATTGCGACAGAACCAGTTTTCAACTGGAGACACTGCATAAAGTTATCTATTGAAGTTTAGTTCCAAGCTATCTTAAATATTGTGAGTAAGATAGTGCTTTAATTGATATTAAAATCCGGTAAATCAGGGTTGTTTATAGAAGATAGAGTTAGAACTAACTAAACAAACTTATGTTGATAAGGCTTCAACTACTCCTCAGGAGACTAGAGAAGTGATAAGTAGAAGCTACGACAGAAGACATAAGAAAACATAAACCGTTGAACAGATTCAGTTTCATGCAATCTCATATTCCTGATGCTCAGCCGATCGTTGTCGTTTGCTCAGCCGATGAAATTTACGCAATGCCCCTGACAGTGACGATCTACTCAGTACTGTCTAATTTGGCAAGCAAAGCAACGAAAATCCTACTCTTCATTATGGATGGCGGCATTAAAAAAGCAACGAAACGAAAAATTGAATCCTCTCTTCGATCGAATCAATTAGAAATACAGTGGATTCAGATTGATCGGAATCAGTATAAAAACCTGCCGGAACTACGGTATCTCACTGTTGCTGCTTATTACCGTCTCTTGGTCACAGAGGTTTTACCAAAAGAATTCGAAAAAGTAATTTATCTAGACAGCGACATGGTTGTTCTGGGGCCGCTAGAAGAGCTGTGGCAGGTTGAGCTGGGAGACAAACCTGTCTTGGCAATCCGGAATGGATACCCCCATTTATTCTCGCTCGTTCCAGGTTTGAGTAACTATAAGGAACTGGGATTAAATCCTGATTCTTTATACTTCAACAGTGGATTGTTAGTAATTAATCTTCAGAAATGGCGGGAAGATCGCATTGGGGCGAAGGCGCTTGAATTTATTGAACAGAATCGAGCGACGATTCACGATCCTGATCAGGATGCTCTCAATGCAGTTTTAGAAGGGCAATGGGGCGAGCTTGATCCGCGCTGGAATCAAATGCCGCAAATCTATGAGTTTTCTGACTGGAAAGAAAGCCCTTTTGATGATCCAGAAACTTATCAGTCCGTTCTCGATGATCCTTTGATTGTTCACTATGCCATCTCTAAGCCGTGGCATTTGGCCTGCAATCATCCTGCAATCCCTTTATTTGAACATTACCTTGATCAGACTGCCTGGGCAGGTGTCCGAGACACACGACTCAACCTCTTTATAAGGAAGGTAAAGCGAGAAATACGCTCCTGGCGTAACTCACGCAATGAAAACTATGCCTCCTCTTCGCTGCCAAAGACAGCCAGTGAGAGTACGGTGAAAGTCTAATCTCTGCCGTTGACTTATCCTAAGGGTTTCTGCGTCGGCACTCCGATCGCCCTCGGAAACTCGATCGGAGTTGGCTTCTCTTTCTGAATGTGAATACAGTGGCGAACGCTTCCAGTAAAAGGAGTCGTGAAGGCATCAATAAACACCTGCTTACCGCCCAACGGTGCTAAAGCGCGATCGAGGCCAGTTTGTTCTTCGTCTGTCCACTGTCCGCGATAAAGTATCGCCGTGCCTCCCTGCTTCAGGAGCGGCAGCGCATACTCGGCACAAACCGACGCAGCAGAAACCGCCCGAATCAGAGCCAAATCGTATCGATCGCGATAGTTACTCTGTTGTCCGATCGCTTCTACCCGAGCGACCAGGGTTTTGGCGTTCGGCAATTCCAGATGGGCGAGCAGCGTGTCAATAAAAGCAATTTTTTTGCGGGTCGAGTCGAGTAGCGTCATTTGCCAGTGCGGACAAACGATCGCCGCAGGCACACCGGGAAATCCGGCTCCAGTTCCAATGTCGATTACCGTGACGGGGGAACTGCTTCGCATCGCCCTCAAAGCATTTGCATCAGAATCAGTTGAACAAATCCAGGGTTGAATGCCGCGCAGTGAGTCCCAGAGGTGCTTTTCCCAGAATTCTTGCGGCTCGGTAATCCGGGTCAGATTAAGCTGACGATTGCCTGTGAGAATCGCTCGGTAAAGCTGCTGAAATTGCTGCTGCTGTTCTGGGGTGGGCTGCCAGCCGATTGTCTTTTGCCATACTTCAGCGAGTTCTGGCAACGCTGTTTCGTGAGGGGCTTCAATGCTGGATTCCTGCTGGCTCATCCCTGCACAACCGTTTCCTTATCTAGCAGCGATTCTGGATCAGACGCAGCCAGTTCTCCGTGTTGCAGTGTCCAACAGCAATCGGCGATGCCCGCAATTTCACCCGGTTCATGGGAAACAACGAGCAAACTCCATTCGCGCTTTAGCTCTGCTAGCAAAGAAATAAGCTGACGGCGCATTGACCAGTCCAGCCCCGCAGTGGGTTCATCCAGCAGCAGCACCCCAGGCTGACGAATAAGCTGCACCGCAAGGGCAAGACGTCTTTGCTGTCCACCGCTTAGCGATCGAGGTGAAGCCTGAAGCGAAATGTGATCCAGCCTGACGGCTTCTAAAGCGCGATCGATTCGCTCTTTGCCGAGTTCCGGATGACCGAGGCGCAGTTCTTCCAGAATGGTATGTCCGCAAAAGTGCCGTTCGGGAAACTGGAACACCAGTCCGGCAAGCTGCTGAAGCTGATCCGGCGTTAGCTCTTGCTCGCGCCAAAATAGGCTGCCAGAGGTTTTCTTTGCCAGACCCGCCAAAATTTCCAGCAGCGTACTTTTGCCCGATCCGCTCGGACCGACAATTAGCCCAAGCTGCTGCGGAGCCAGTTCAAGCTGAACAGATTTCAGAATCGGGGCAGGGGTGGCTGCCGGATGATAGGTTAAATCTTTAAGATAGAGCATTCACGATCGCGACACGAATGAGGGCTGGGGCAGATTCAACCCGGCAGCATGTTTCCATAGTAGTCGAGGAAGGCAGCGGAAGGGAAAAGCACCACGGAACCTAGCGCGATCGATCGCGTCAAGGCAATTACCTGCCTTTACTCCCCGACTTCACGCTTGGGCGTTACCATAATTCTGAGAAGCGGCACTCGATTTTGTACCTTAGATCACAACTAAATCACATTTTCCAGGTAGACGGATCTGCGGTTAGGCAGTGGCTTGCCTCACTGATTGCCAATTCCTGCTTGAGAAAACGCTTCAATTCGGGGTGATTTGACCTTTTCCGTCCTTTCTTTTCTTAGTCCTCTTTAGTCCTCACTAACGTTTAGACCTACGGTGATTCGCTATGTCATTCTCCTTCCGAGCCAAACCTTCCCGATGGCGGCAGGTCACAGCAGCAGTCGCAGGTACACTGACGCTCACGCTTACAAGCTGGATTAGTCCCGCTCAGGCAGATCCTTTCCGTACTGCAAACCCGCATGAGGTGGGCGATCGAACAGAAGCCGCTTTCCGGTCACTGTTTGAGCAAGGCAACTACCAGCAGGCAGCGCAGCTTTTGCAAAACGCAGAACCGAATGAGCCGCTTGCCTATGCGATGAAAGCTTCCCTTGCTTATATTGATCAGGACTGGGAAGTGATGGGCGACAACGCTCGACTGACCCGCGAAACTGCAGAACGGCTCGTTCAGGCTGATCCCCTACGGGGCAATCTCTATATTGCAACAGGTTTATTTCTGGAAGGGGCGCACAGCCTCTCGACTCAGGGCACGGTACGGGCAACGCCACAGGTTTTGACAAGACTTCAGCAGGTCTTTCGGCATCTAGGCGAAGCAGAGGAGATTAATCCCAACGACCCAGAACTCAATTTGCTCAAAGGCTATATGGATCTAATGCTGGCAGTGAATCTGCCGTTTGCCAATCCA
The DNA here is from genome assembly GCF_039962215.1 of Leptolyngbya sp. ST-U4. Lineage (NCBI taxonomy): Bacteria > Bacillati > Cyanobacteriota > Cyanophyceae > Leptolyngbyales > Leptolyngbyaceae > Leptolyngbya > Leptolyngbya sp. ST-U4. The sequence continues at coordinate 19,816 of NZ_JAMPKZ010000010.1, read as the reverse complement.
GAGCAGGCAATCGAGCGACTGCAAACCCGTGCTGCACCTCAGTATCTCGCTCAGCGGGGGATTGCGATCGCCTATCGAGATCTGGATAAGCCTGCTGAGGCTCTCGCCGCCGTAGATGCTGCCCTTCAGCAAACGCCCAACAATCCCGAACTGCTCTACCTCAAAGCGCAAATTTTGAGAAAGCAGGGTAACGGACAGGAAAGCATTCGTCTTTTCCGGCAGGCGTTAGCAAAACAGGCACAGTTGCCGCCTAACCTGGTGCGCCAGATTGCCTGGGAACAGTGCCGCACGATTAATCAGGTTCGTAACCGAAATCGTGACTGTTCGCGGGTGACGACGGGCGAGTAGAGCAAAGGAATTGCAAAATCTGAAAAGCAGGTTGGATACAGCGCCAACCCAGCATCTTTATCTCACCTGCTTTTTCATGCCTTTTCGCGTTCTTCAACACTTTCAGGAAGTCGGAGCAGGACTCTCCAGCAGACTCACCAGTATTCGTTCCGGTATCTACCCCTATTCCTGCTCCACCCCATTAATAAAGAGCAGGGATTGAAGGAGGAGCAGTGACTGTTCCAGTACCCGTTCCCGTCGTATCTACCTCTGCGTCGATGGTTGTCCCCGTACCTGTGTTGATGCCCGTGCCTGTTGTTGTATCGATCGCAGCGCCCGGAAGCGGAATTTCTTGACCACTGGGAATAAAGCTGGGCAAAAAGTCGCGGGGACGATCGCTGGAGGCAATGCAGTTCACCATCGCTTCATCGGTAGACAAGGCAGAAATCCCGCTCCGCAGCCCCACGACACAGCTAGAGAAGCGAACGGGCAGCAAACTCCGGCGACAGTTGTCCAACACATTGGTTAAAACGGTGCCTTCACTACTGCCGTCGCTGATACTGATGACGCAGGTTGCCAGGTCATTTGGGCGACGCACTCGCCGACAATTTGACAGTGCATCATTTGCTGTGATCGTCGTATCTCCACTAATTCGGCTCACACATTCACCCAGCGAGCGGGGAAACAAAGCGGCTGCGCAGGCGGCTGCCACGTCAGTTGATGCAAGCTGCAAGCCAGACAGGGCATTGACACAGACTTCGTAGTCTCTAGGTCTGTCTCCGAGGGGCGTGGTGCGATACTCCTGGGTAACTGAACCCGCAGGCAGCGAAAAAGCGACCAGTCCGGCAACGGTGAGCGGGAGAGCGCTGAGCCGCAAAAAGGGCGATCGAATTGTGTAATAACGCATCGTAAATCTTGTGAGCGATAGATGAGCAGTAAAAGTAAGCAGTTGATCTAAGCAGTCGTATGAGTGAAGCAGTCGTATGAGTGAGAAGAATAGATCTCTGGCAAAGTTATTTTACTGAATTCGCCTGCCTTCCGCGCACTCCCAAAGGTTTCTCCCTGGCGGCAGAGGTCTAAACCCTGAATCTCTCCTATCTTGCTCACCTTATCATTAAGCAAAGTAAGGTTAAGTTGTAAAATACAAGGGGAGTGCGAAAGTGCTGCGATCGATTGGCTGTACAATCAGCAACACAAGCATTTTTCTTTGCCTCACCGTCATTAGATAAGCTTACTTTCTGTATCTGCGGGATGAGAGTGCCGCTATAAAAAACGCAGAAAAGATACAGAACTTAACGCAAATCTGCTGATTCATCCCCTGACCAACTCGCTAACCGTTTAACTCGATCGAAATAATCATGGCTCAAATCTCTGGAACCCCCGATGTCCCCGATATGGGGCGACGACAATTCATGAACCTGCTGACTTTCGGTGCAGTGACCGGAACAGCTCTGGGCGCACTTTATCCGGTGGTCAAATACTTTATCCCGGTGTCGAGCGGTGGTGCAGGTGGAGGAGTCACCGCAAAAGACGCGCTGGGTAACGATGTCACCGCTAAAAATTTTCTGGCAACCCATAAGCCCGGAGAGCGTGCTCTGGCACAAGGCTTGAAAGGCGACCCGACTTACATTGTGGTTGAAGATGCAGAGACGATCGCCAGCTATGGACTCAACGCCGTCTGTACACACCTGGGCTGCGTAGTTCCCTGGAATGCCAGCGAAAACAAATTCATCTGCCCCTGCCACGGTTCGCAGTACAACAACGAAGGGAAAGTCGTCCGCGGTCCGGCTCCGCTGTCTCTGGCACTTGTTCATGCAGACGTGAACGAAGACGACAAAGTGGTCTTTACTCAGTGGACGGAAACCGACTTCCGCACGGGCGAAAAACCCTGGTGGTCATAGGGCACGGAATCTGGCCTTAATTCGATCAAATCTGATATTCAACCCCTGTTACTCATGAAATTAGCTTTCTGGTCAACGCGATTTTCTCAGGGCAAGCAAGCCATTCTGAAAGGTTCTCTGGCACTGCTAGCGACCCTGACTCTGTTCTTTGGCAGCGATCTGCTCATTCCTCGTGCGGCGGCTGCCTATCCTTTCTGGGCGCAGCAAAACTACGAAACGCCCCGTGAAGCGACTGGACGTATCGTGTGTGCCAACTGCCACCTGGCAGCGAAGCCTGTGGACGTGGAAGTGCCCCAGGCAGTTCTGCCTGACACCGTATTTAAAGCGGTGGTCAAAATTCCTTATGATCTCAGCGCGCAGCAGGTGCAGGGCAACGGCGAACTAGGCGGACTGAACGTGGGTGCAGTGCTGATGCTGCCCGAAGGATTCAAGATTGCGCCGGAAGACCGAATTCCCGAAGAAATGAAGGAAGAAGTCGGTCCGGGCTATCTGTTCCAGCCCTATAGCGAAATCCAGGACAATGTCGTGCTGGTGGGTCCGCTGCCGGGCGATCAGTATCAGGAAATTGTTTTCCCGGTGCTTTCTCCTGATCCGGCGCAGGATAAGTCGGTTCATTTTGGTAAATACTCGGTTCACTTAGGCGGCAATCGTGGACGCGGACAGGTTTACCCTACAGGCGAAAAGAGCAATAACAATGTCTTCAATGCTTCGGTTGCAGGCACGATCGCCCAAATCACCAAAACCGACGACAACGGCTACTCGATCGCCATCCAGTCCGAAGACGGTAACACGGTGACGGAAACGATTCCGGCAGGTCCGCAGCTCATGGTCTCTGAGGGCGATCAGGTGGTTGCAGGATCGGCTCTGACTAATAACCCCAACGTGGGCGGCTTTGGTCAACAAGATGCAGAAATCGTGCTGCAAAGCCCCAATCGCGTCAAGGGATTGATAGCATTCCTGGCAGCCGTCACGCTGTCACAAATTATGTTGGTGCTGAAGAAGAAGCAAATTGAGCGCGTGCAGGCGGCTGAAATGAACTTCTAATCGCGGCAGAGCGCTCTGGCTGTATAGGGAACCTATTCTACAGAACCGGATAACAGCCAACTTCATTATGTGAGTCATCACGTTAATTAGGGTACTTCCTGTCGGGAGTCCCTTTTTTGTTGCTGTAGTGAGATACAACAGCGCACCAACGAGGAAAACTGAATTGAGGAAAGCAATGGCTCAGGGTGCGCCGAGAGGCGTTGCAAAGCAGTTCCCCTATAGGGCAATCGTGCAAGTTTCTAATTCCTGACAGGGCACATTAAGGACAAGACAGAAGTAAACCTTCAGTTTGTCCTTTACTAGCCGAGGGCATAAGCGCAACGAACCTTGCGGTATCTGCAAAGCAACACGCAGCAGTTTCAGACGGCGGATGCAGGAAAAACACACCTTCATGGCAAATCAAGAGCATCTGATGCGGCTCAGGCAAGGAGTTGCAGTTTGGAACCACTGGCGACGGCAACATTCGGCAACGTTTCCTGACCTCAGCCGGGTCAGTTTGCATCAGATGGATTTGCGCGAGGTCAGTTTGCACCAGGCAAATTTACGCGATGTGGTGCTGAACGCTGCCGATTTCTCAATGGCAAACCTGCGACAAGCCGACTTGAGGCGATCGGATCTTCAGGAAGCCATTTTCTACACTGCGAACCTGGAAGAAGCTGACCTGCGCGAAGCCAACTTAGTCGGAGCTGACCTGCGCGAAGCTAACCTGCATGGAGCCGATTTGAGATCGATTAACGGTTCGGCAGCTTCGCTTTCGATGGCAAATTTGCGGCGATCGAATCTGCGGGAGGCACTGTTGTTGAAGACAAATCTGAGCTACGCCAACCTTTCCCATGCAGACTGCTGTTTAGGCAATTTTCGAGGAGCAAATTTGACTGAAGCAGATCTTACTGCTGCCAGACTTTATACTGCTGATTTAAGTCAGGCAATTCTCACCAAAGCCCGTCTACGACAAGCTGATTTACGAGAAGCCATCTGCGATCGAGCCACCCTGCAAAATGCTGACCTGCGCGAAGCCAACCTCAGCATGGCAGTTTTGTCGGGTGCTGACCTCTCCAGCGCGACCCTATATCGAGCGCGGCTAACTCGATCAAACTTGAGCCATGCGAATCTCACTTTGGCAAATTTGAGCGATGCCCGTTTCTGGCGCTCGGACCTAAACCAATCGAATTTGTCGGGCGCAAATTTATATCAAGCGTTGCTAGTGCAGGTAAATTTTCAAAACGCAATTCTACACGAAGCAACCCTGTGCGAAGCCAATTTGACCCAGGCTGATCTGAGCCATGCTGATTTGAAACGAGCCAATTTGTCAGGGGCAAATCTCACCGGAGCCAATCTCAGCCATGCCAATCTTGCTCAGGCAGACCTGCGACAAACTCACCTTTGGGGAGCCAATTTGTCAGGGGCAGATTTAACGGGGACTGCTCTACCTGAAGGAATGATTTAACTGAGAGATTTAGCTGAGAGACACTTGTTTGCTGTGAAATGACTCGTGTTGGGCGTGCGATAGCAACACCAACAAAAGTTAATGCCGATAAAAATGCCAATAAAAAAGAGGGGGTTGAGATGCCCCCTTTGTTGTAGTGATTCAGGCTTAAACCCTTAAAGCGAGGCAGCAACCGCCTGCGTAAAGAGTGAGGACAGAACTTGCAGCAGCAGCAGTGCCAGAATCGGTGAGAAGTCCATGCCGCCGAGCGGGGGAATAATCGATCGAAACAGATTGAGATAAGGGTCGGTGAGTTGACTCAGAATTGCCCAAGGCTGATTGTACCAGTCAATATTGGGGAACCAGCTCAGCAAAATCCGAATGAACAGCAAAGCAGTGTAAATGCCGATAAAGGTCTGTAAGGCTTGCAAAAGGAGGTACATACAAACTGCCCTTGGGTGTCAAAATCCTCTACGGACTTAGAATAGCTTTAAACCCAGTTTAGCGAATATCTGTGCTTCGGTCTTTGAATCAGAAGCAGGAAATTCACGGTTTGCTTCAGAGGGATCAATAGACCTGCTTTAGGCTTGCTTTAGACCTGCTTTAGGCTTGCTTTAGACCTGCTTTAAAAATTGGTTTCATTCCTGGTTGCGAGTGCGATCGCGATCATCATGTCTCCTGCATGAATGCTCCTGCACAAATGCTTGCCCTCACCCTAAATCCCTCTCCCGCCTGTTTACTGTTTGGAGGCAAGGGACTTTGGATCTCATTAACGATCTGACGATTTATTGTCTTGCTTCCCTTTGCCCACCTGTTTAGGGTGGCTGGGAGAAAGGGCTGGGGAATGAGTGGCTCTTCTTTCAAACAGTCTGTCCGCCAGAAGCGATCGACATTTAAAATCGAGCTGGAGAAAGCTGAAGCAGCAGAGGATCGGGCTGTCCGGCAGCGTGGTAGGCAAAGCGACGGGCAAGGGGCGGCAGAATGGCAAACGGATTGCCAAAGCCTGAAAAAACATGAATTCCGGCTCGATCAGGAACTGCACCTACTAGAGGAAGCCGATCGCAGCTAAATGCCACCGGGCAACTGCGCCATTGTCCGGGCTGATCCTTCAATGCAGGCATCAGACGACCAATCGCCGATCGCATTGCTTGTTCCCCACCTAACGCTTCGGTTGGGGTCAGGGGATTGCTGAGAACGCGGCTGATTTGTCCAAAGCGGATGCGCCCGTCGCGAAACTGCACGATTCCAGCATCAAGAATGGCAGGGGTAATTTCCTGATCGGGTTCATTCCAAAGCGAGTCTACTGCTCCGGCAGCTGCCTCTAGCTCAAATCGCTTTAGCTCCGCAGGCATGACAAGCGACTGCAAGCGTACTTCTCCAGGCGGCAGTTCGATGAGTTCGGCGATCGTGGCATAAAGGCGAACTGCCAGACCTGCTTTGCGAAACAGCGATCGGCTCAACCCTCCAGCACAAACCACCACGTTCTCACCAACATAGTGGCTTGTCTCAGTCTGAACTCCCTGGTAACGGGAGAGATCAGCTTCAGATTGCCAGAATCCTGTCACCTGCTCATAGCAAATCTCGCCGCCCAAGCGCAGAAACGCCTGCTGATAGGCCCGAACGATTGTTTCTGGAGAAACGTGCCCATGCTTCACAACTAGCGCGGCGGCAATGGCATCAGGATTAAGCAGAGGCTCCAGCTCACAGGCAATCACAGAATCAACCAGGGTTGGGACGACATCCATTTTGCTGTAGGCTGAGGCGACAGCTTGCGGATCGCGATCGGGGTCGATCGTCAGCAGCAAATCTACTTCGCGGTATTCGGTATCGCCGTCTAGCTCGGCAGATAGGGTGCGGTGCAGTTCAAGTCCTTCCTGGCAAAGCTGGCGCATCAAGGGCGTTGTGCCCGACCAGTAAGCAATACCGCCATAGCTGCACTGGGTCGCATTATGGGTTGTAGGAGAACTGGCTGTGGCAGACTGTTCTAGCATCAAAACGCGATATCCTGCCCGCGCCAGCTCATATCCCAGCGCAGAACCCGCCAGCCCACTGCCCACTACCAGCCAGTCGTAAGTTTTCATAGCGATTCGTCCTGGAGTCTGTTTCGCAATTTGTTCGGCGATCGAATATTAAAACTCTATAAAAACTTCGAGGAAACTCCAAGTCTTTAAAACCCCTTAAGAATGGGTGTGCATTTAACCAAAAACTCTTAAACCAAAAATTCTTCAGGCAAAAATTCTTCAAAAACAAAGGGGACATTACTGCCCCCAGAGTCAATCGGTTTGATTTTGCAAGATTTATTCGATCGCCGGAGCAGTCGCAGGCTGAAGGGCAATTGGCTTCGATCGCGTTTGCTGTTCTGCCATTGTCGCTAACGAATTTTGCAGCGTTGCTGTAACCGCCAGCGTTTTCGCATCGTAGACCTGGGTGATCAGCTTCGGATATAAGCCAATCCCGATGATCGGAATCAGCAGACTGGCAATGATAAACACTTCTCGCGGTTCTGCATCAATCAGAGCTTCGTGAGATACCAGCTCTTTGTTTTCGGGACCAAAGAAGATTTCGCGCAGCATCGACAGTAGATAAATCGGAGTCAGGATCACGCCGACCGCAGCCAGGGTAATCACAATCACCTTAAAGGTCATGCTGTAGGCATCGCTGGTTGCAAATCCCACAAACACCATGATTTCTGCAACAAAGCCGCTCATGCCGGGCAACGCCAACGACGCGAGCGAACAAGCCGTGAACATGGCGAAAATCCTGGGCATCTTTTGACCAACCCCGCCCATCTCGTCCAGGATCAGGGTGTGAGTACGATCGTAGGTTGCTCCCACCAGGAAGAATAGACTTGCCCCGATTAGACCGTGGGACACCATTTGCAGCATCGCGCCGCTTAAGCCCAGGTCAGTAAAAGAAGAAATCCCGATCAGCACAAAGCCCATGTGAGAGATCGAGGAGTAGGCAATCTTGCGCTTCAGGTTGCGCTGAGCAAACGAAGTCAGTGCTGCATAGATGATATTAACGATGCCCAGGATAATCAGAATCGGCGCAAAGTAAACGTGAGCATCGGGCAGCATTTCCACATTCATCCGAACCAGCGCGTATCCACCCATTTTCAGCAGAATGCCTGCCAGCAGCATGTGGACTGGGGCAGTCGCTTCACCATGCGCGTCCGGCAGCCAGGTATGCAGCGGGAAGATCGGCAGCTTCACTGCGTAGGCAATCAGGAACCCGCTATAAACCAAGAGCTGGAAGTTGAGCGGGTAATCCTTTTGCATGAGCGATCGCATATCAAACGTGACTGTATCGCCGTAAAACGCCATTGCCAGCGCACAGACGAGAATGAACAGCGAACCGCCTGCGGTATACAGGATGAACTTGGTCGCTGCGTAAAGGCGTTTCTTGCCGCCCCAGATCGATAGCAGCAAGTAAACCGGAATCAGCTCAAGCTCCCACATTAGGAAAAACACCAGCATATCCTGCACAGCAAACACGCCAATCTGTCCGCCGTACATCGCCAGCATCAGGAAGTAGAAAAATTTGGGCTTCAGCGTGACGGGCCACGATGCCAGGATCGCCAGCGTGGTAATAAATCCGGTTAGCAAAATCAGCGGCATCGAAATTCCGTCTGCGCCCACGGACCAGCGCAAATCAAGCGCAGGAACCCAGGAGTAGCTTTCCACAAGCTGCATTCCCGGATTCGAGGGGTCGTACTGGGTATAAAAGGCATACACCAGGATCACAAAGTCGATCAAGCCGACGATCAGGGCATACCAGCGCACTGTTTTACCGTCTTTATCCGGGATGAACAGGATAAACAGGGAAGCAACAATGGGTAGAAGAATTGAGGTGGTTAGCCAGGGGAAGTTCTCGATAGTCATGGCGTTTTGTGATGAGTGCTTGAGGAATGAGGTGTTCTCTTCCCGTCACAAGCTCATTGTTGTGGGTTTACAGAAAATTGTCAGTCTGGAAAACGGAAGATTTTACATTTCTTGAGAGTGTGAACTTTGGAGAAGGGTTAGAGAAGCCGAAACCGCCCTCCAGCCCCAATTTTGGGGGAAACTGAGCCTTTAAAAGCTAAAAGCCTTCTTTATATAACCAGAATGTTTGGTGGCTCAAAGCGCCTTAGAATCGGGGGATTTAAGAGGCAAGGATAGGAGCTAAAACGCGGCTCAAACCCTTGCTGAACCCGATCGAAAAAGGGAAACAGCATAGACAATCCTGCAACCGTTCTACCCTGCTTCCCCCAGAAACTGCTGATTTTTAAGGTTGAATTAATTGAAAGCCAAATAATTTCAAGGATTCGGGCAGGTTAGGAAAAATAGATTCACTCAACCTGCCCAATGAAATCTAAGCGATCAGGTGACACCGGAGACCAGCACCAATCCCAGCACTGCACCAAACACAATCAGCGCGTAGAACTGCACTCGACCATTTTCCAGGTATTTCAGGGCTTCCCCAGTAACCAAGGTGACAAAGCCAGTCAAGTTAACCAGACCATCTACGATTCGTACATCCACTTCCAGCACTTGCCGTGCCAGACGACGACTGCCCTGCACAAACAGCACATCATACAGGTCGTCGAAGTACCACTTGTTCAGGGACAGGTTGTAGAGCGGCTTGATCTTCTCAGCGATCGTCCCTGGATCAATCTTGCGGCTCAGATACATGAGCGATGCTAGCGTAATCCCGATCAGCGCGATGCCCACCGAGCTACCCGCCATAATCAGGAATTCGGTTAGATCGAACTCAGATGCCATTTCTGCGGTAGCGGTAAGCTGCTCTGCCATCACCCCATGACCGGGATGGATGAACTCCTCAAAGTAGTTCGCAAAGGGAGTGCCTACCAGACCGATCAGCACAGAGGGAATCGCCAGTGCCATCAGCGGCAAGGTCATTGTAATTGGCGATTCGTGGGGTTCACTATGGTGATGTTCGTCGCCCGTGTGCGCCTCATGGTCTTCCCCTTCAGCAGACAGTTCGAGTTCCTGAGAGTTCATTGCGCCAGGACCGATCGACAGACCAAGACGCTGGAGCTGCTCTAGCTTAAGCTGCTGCTTGATCGCAGAATTCGTACCCCGGAATTCGCCTTCAAAAGTGCTGAAGTACATCCGGAACATGTAAAATGCCGTGATTCCAGCCGTTGCCCAGCCAATGCTCCACAGAATTGGGCTGACTTCAAAGGTGGAACCCAGAATTTCATCCTTTGACCAGAACCCAGCAAACGGGGGAATTCCAGAGATCGCCAGCGTACCGAGCAAGAAGGTAATTGCTGTAATGGGCATATACTTCCGCAGACCGCCCATCAGCCGCATATCTTGCGCATAGACTGGATCGTGACCGACTACGCCTTCCATCCCATGAATGACGGAACCCGAACCAAGGAACAGCATCGCCTTAAAGTAAGCGTGGGTCATCAGGTGGAATAGCCCTGCTCCATACGCGCCCACGCCCATTGCCATCACCATGTAGCCCAACTGGGACATCGTGGAATAGGCAAGACCCTTCTTGATGTCGTTTTGGGTAATGGCGATCGAGGCTCCCAGGAAGGCAGTAAAGGCTCCTGTCCAGGCAATAACGTTCATTGCGCTGGGGATGTTTTCAAACACCGGATACATCCGGGCAATCAGAAATACACCTGCTGCCACCATCGTTGCAGCATGAATCAGCGCGGAAATGGGCGTTGGACCTTCCATTGCGTCCGGTAGCCAGACGTGGAGGGGAAACTGAGCTGACTTCGCCACAGGTCCCAGGAACACCAGCACCGCAAACAAGCCTGCCAGTGCCATGCTGATTGCGCCCGACTCGACGAGCTGGGTCAGGCGATCGCCCATCAAATCAAACTCAAACGTATTCGTTGCCCAGTACAAACCGAGAATGCCGAGCAGCAGCCCAAAGTCGCCGACCCGGTTAGTTACAAAAGCTTTTTGACAGGCATCTGCGGCTGCTTTGCGGTCATACCAGAAGCCAATCAGCAGGTAGGAACACATCCCCACCAGTTCCCAGAAAATATAGACTTGCAGCAGGTTCGGACTAACGACCAAACCCAGCATTGAAGAACTAAATAGACTCAGATACGCATAAAAGCGGACATAACCGGGGTCATGAGCCATGTAACCATCGGTGTAGATCATCACGAAGAAGGCAACCGTCGTGACGATTACCAGCATCATCGCTGTAATGTGATCAATGGTGTAGCCCATACTCAGGTGGAAGTCACCTGCCGCCGCCCATTCAAAAATCTGGGTATAGGGGGCGTGTCCTTGAATTTGGCTCCACAGCAGCGCGAACGAGAAAAACATTGCAGCTCCCGTCAGCGACACAATAAACGTGGAGCTTAGACTGCGAAGCTTGCTGACTGTTTCGCCATAAGAAATCAAACCCAAACCCAGCACCATCGCCCCTGCTACGGGCAGAAAGGGGATTAGCCAGGCATATTCATACATCGGTTCCATGACTCACGCCCACTCCAAAAAGCAATTCAATTGAGTTGGCAAAACCGTTTACATTGTGACACAGACAAGTCACCCTGATTCTTGAACAAAGGAAAACAGATAGGAATTTGTGCCTATTACCTACTCTCAAGCAGGCAGGAGGATTAATCTGTTGTCAAAGGAACAGTCGCCTACAAGCTTAATTGTTCTTCAAGATTACGTCGAACGTCACTTGGTAGAAATCACCCGATCGCGTCAATCCTTCGATCGACCGAGGTGAAGTCGTATATAAAGGTACCCAAAGACGGAGCGTGAACAGAAGTCAGAACAGAGGTCATCAGACGATCGGTAGACGAGGCTAAGCAAAACCTGGTTCAGGATTACACGATTAACGGTTCAAAGCAGTGCCATTTCAGGTCGAAATCCTGTGCGTTTGCCCCCAGGCTAAGGTAGTCTCATATTAATTCCGGTAATTCGGTCGGGATTATTGGGTTTAAGATTGTTTGAGAGGCTGTTTGACCAGTAATCTATAGACAGTGATGTTTGTGAGCTGTCTCCCTAGTCCCCAATTTTGGATAAAACTGAGCTTTTTCCTGGATTCAAAGCTGCCGAAGTTAGGGAATCGAGGGGGTAAGGGGAAACAGAGGATATTGGGCAGGTAACCTAGGTCGTTGGTTCTTAGGTCATTGGTCATTCGTTATAGCATTTGATTTTGTCTCGCCGATTTTGTTTTTGAGCTGTTGATTCTTGAGTTGTTGGGGTTGAGTTTTTCATGGTTGGGTCTGGCTACCAATTTTTTAGAGGTCGATCGCTTAAAAGGTTAATCGCAGGGTTTTTGTTGGGGATCAGCTTATCGATTTCGATCGTGGCTTGCAGTTCGGTAGGAAGTTCCCGTTCCCAGGTTGAGCTAACGCTGGTTTCCTTTGCAGTGACGCGATCGGCATACGAAAGCATCCTGCCCCTATTTGCGGCAAAGTGGAAGGTAGAGCATCAGCAGGACGTGGTCTTTAATCAGAGCTATGGTGGGTCGGGCGCGCAGGCACGGGCTATGGTGGATGGCTTAGATGCCGATATTGTCAATCTCGCCCTCGCACTGGATATGAAGCGAATTGAGAAAGCCGGACTGCTTCAGGCGGGTTGGGATCAGCGGATTCCGCATGGGGCGATCGTCACGCACTCTGTTGTGGATCTGGTGACTCGCGAGGGCAATCCTAAAAACATTCAGGGTTGGGCGGATCTGGCGCGAGAAGATGTGCGCGTGGTGACGGCAAACCCCAAGACTTCCGGCGGGGCACGCTGGAACTTTATGGCACTCTGGGGCGCAGTGACGCAGCGAGAGGGCAATGATATGCAGGCGTTAGACTACACGAAGCGCGTTTACAGCAATGCGCCAGTACTCCCTAGAGACGCACGGGAAGCCAGCGACGCTTTCTTTCAGCAGGGACAGGGCGATGTGCTGCTGAATTATGAAAATGAAGTGATTTTGGCACGGAAAAACGGCATGGATCTGCCTTCGGTGCTGCCGACCGATATCAATGTCTCGATCGATAATCCGATCGCTGTTGTGGATACCAATGTAGATAAGCACGGAACTCGTGCCGTCGCGGAAGCATTTGTGCAGTTTTTGTTTACACCAGAAGCACAGCGAGAATTTGCCAAAGCCGGATTTCGTCCAGTCGATCAGCAGATTGCTCAGGAGTTTGCAGCGCAGTATCCCAAAGTTAATAACCTATTCACGGTGAAAGAGCTAGGGGGCTGGGGTCAGGTGCAAGCCAAGTTCTTTGATGACGGAGCAGTGTTTGACCAGATTCAAGCCAGCCTTCGAGGGTAGCTTAATGTTCTTTGCAATGTAGATCCTCAAACATTGCTCCAACAATCTCCCAGCCCCGACACCTAAACCCTCATTTATTATCGATATCCAATCTCGGAGTTTTAGCGGATGACTTCTACGTCTCAATCGCCGGTGAGCCGCCCGGAACGTTCTGGTAAATTCTCACTGCCATCGCTGCCCTGGCGCGTCACTATCCTGTATCTCGCGGTGATGCTGCTGTTGCCGATCGTTGCCTTGTTTATGAAGGCAAGCAGCCTCAGCCTGTCCAAAATCTGGCAGATTGCCACTGATCCAGTCGCGCTGTCTGCTTATGATGTGACCTTTACGACTTCCCTGGCGGCGGCAGGCGTTAACGGAATTGCAGGAGTGATTATTGCCTGGGTGCTGGTGCGCTACGAGTTTCCTGGCAAGCGATTTTTAGATGCGGCGATCGATCTGCCCTTTGCCCTACCTACATCAGTGGCAGGTTTAACGCTGGCAACGGTGTATAGCGATAACGGCTGGCTTGGCTCACTGCTGGCTCCGTTTGGAATCAAGATTGCTTTTACACGGCTCGGCGTGTTTGTTGCCATGCTGTTTATTTCGCTGCCGTTTGTGGTGCGAACCGTACAGCCCGTTTTACAAGAAACCGAAATCGACGTGGAAGAAGCTGCCTGGTCGCTGGGGGCTTCCCCGAATCAGACCTTCTGGCGCGTGGTGCTGCCGCCGCTCCTGCCTGCGATTTTAACGGGCGTTGCGTTGGGGTTTGCCAGAGCGGTTGGAGAATATGGATCGGTCGTGATTGTGTCCTCCAACATTCCGTTTAAAGATCTGATCGCACCCGTTTTGATCTTTCAACGGCTGGAGCAGTACGACTACACGGGGGCAACGGTGATTGGTCTGGTCATGCTACTAGTTTCGCTGACGATGCTGCTGGCAATTAATCTTTTACAGGCTTGGGGACGACGCTATGGCTCATAACACTGGGATGACGGTCGATCGATCGAATCAAAAACTTAAAGCTGCAAACCAAGTAGGCTCGGGTGCCTGGGTGAAATGGGGGCTGATTGGCTTCGTGGTGGTTTATCTGGGCTTGATTCTCTTTATCCCTGCCCTGAACGTTTTTGTGCAGGCCTGTAGTGGCGGCATCGCTGGATTTCTGCATACCTTTAATGAGCGCGAGTTTCAGAATGCCGTGAAGCTCACGCTGATCATTGCAGCGATTGTCGTCCCGGTAAACACCATCTTTGGACTCTGTGCCGCCTGGGTGATTGCCCGCAATCGCTTTCCAGGTCGAACGCTGCTCCTGAGTATTCTAGACTTGCCCTTCTCGATCTCCCCAGTGGTCGCGGGTTTGATGATCGTGCTGCTTTACGGACGGCAGGGCTGGTTTGGTCCAATGCTGCAAGCAATCGATCTCAAGGTGATTTTTGCACTCCCCGGCATGATTTTGGCAACCTCGTTTGTATCGCTACCGTTTGTGGCGCGGGAAGTGATCCCGGTTCTAGAAGAAGTTGGACCAGAGCAGGAAGAAGCGGCGAAAACCCTGGGCGCGAAAGACTGGCAAATTTTTTGGCGCGTCACCCTGCCTAATGTGCGCTGGGGTTTGATTTACGGAATTATCCTAACCAATGCGCGGGCGATGGGCGAGTTTGGAGCCGTCTCCGTTGTATCAGGCAATATTCTGGGCAAGACACAAACAATGCCGCTCTTTGTTGAAGAGGCATATAAGCAATACAACACCCAGTCTGCCTACACTGCTGCAACGCTGCTGGCTTGTCTGGCGATCGTCACGCTGATTGTGAAGGAAATTGTGGAGCGCAGAACGGGAATCAAAAAAGGAGCAGGCTGATTTTTGTAAGCACCAGCTTTTATGACTTCCAGCGTCAGTACACTGTAGCTTTATCCTGGAGCTTCAGCAGATCCTCCACCTTTGCAAATTGACGATCGCACGCTTCCTGCAATTGATCGAGATCCTCGACTTTCTGCAGGAAGTTTTGCGATTCAGTTCTGCCCCTGCTCAGTCATTGGCATCCGCAGCGTGAGTGCCATTTTCATGTTGACGATCGGGGTTCGCAGTAGATGGGAAATGATGCTGAAAAAATTATCGTTGAGCCAGTTGGGCTGACCGAATACTCCTCGTATGCCGCCGCAGTTCCAGGATGAAGCGATCGACTGCAAACTTAGAAATTCCTTGCTCAATCAGTCTTTGCATTAAGCGGCTGAGCATTGCATCGGTGATCTGCTCGACATTAATTCCTGATTGAGGATGTGTGAGTCGGTTCCAATATTGCTGGGCTTCCCCTTCCGGGTTGCTCTCAATTCGCTGATTGTAATAATTAGCTATCGCTTGATTGCAGGCAGCTCTCCAGCAGTTCCAATACTCGATGACAGCTGTGAACGAGAACGGCGAGCGTTGAACGACGTGGGACATAAACTCTATACCTGAAGTTAGAGGGCATGAACTTCGATTTAGTATAGAGGTCAATACGATCGGGATTACTGAATTGTTACGGAACGATTTAACTCTGATTCACACTAATTTATACTCAAAAATTCGTAATTACAGAAATTATATTCAAAGATTTATGTTCAGAAGAGAATTTCAATTTCCCGCATTGCTACCCTAGAACTTCTCTAGAACGGGTTCACTAGGGTTAGTAATATCCAGGTGTTGAGGTAAAGCTTTTTATTCCAGACACTCTAATTCCAGTGTCCATTAAACCTTTATTTGTCCAGTTTAAACATTTACTGTCCTAAATCCCTAAAGGCTAAATCATGCGTGGGGCAAGCATTTTGCCTTAAAAGCTGGCAGAAGCTAGTCCTACTGAATTTAAACAAATAATTGCCAACATCTGTCCATTAAACCTCTATTTGTCCAAATTTAAACATTTACTGTCTAACCCTCCATATCACTAAAACCCATGTAGAAAGAGGGTTTCAAGCCTAATGTAAGCTCTTTGTTCTTTTTATAAGATTAAACCAGTAATTGCCATCTAAGCGGGTGATGGGACTCGAACCCACGACGTTCACCTTGGGAAGGTGACATTCTACCACTGAATTACACCCGCGCGACCGATTAAAATCGTGTTATTTAGCATAGCGTATTTTAGACCAATCGATCGATTATTCCGTGACTGAACTGGCTTAATCAAGTTACTCTTTGGGCATTGGTTGTGTTACAAAAAACGGTCTCTGGCAAGGCAAACAAGCCCAGCTTTGCCTTCTCCCCCTCCGATGTCTACTCATGCTCTATCTCTAGTCGTCTATTCTGTTCGTCAATTAAAGTCAAAGGCGTATGGTAATACTGGTATCGCGCTGTCGCCCTTCTTTATCCCAAACCAAATCCCAAACCAACGTTAAACTACTAATGTTTAAATGCCTATGGGTTAGATAGCAACTGCTGGTCAATAAGACTTTTTTGAATGGCGATGACTGCTGGTTAGCTACGATCGCGTACGTCCAATTTCTGCAAAATGGCATGAACGTGGACTCGTACTGTTCCGGGTGCAATGAGTTTGTTTGCCCTCAATGTTTAATGTTGCCAAAACATTTTTCTGATTCAAGCTAAAAATTGTGATTCCTCGTTCAGACAGGCGTTGCTTCTGTTCCGTCACGTTCATTGCAGCATGTTACGACGGGTTGCGGATTTGTCGCTCACGTTTGAATCCCTCCTGCTCCTCCTACTTCCGCTTCAGGTACGGTTGCTGTAAAGTTTGGCGATCGCTCCGATGGATAGCCCCATTCGCATTACCATCTTCAGAAACACCAGTTTTCAAGCGCATTTTGTAGTTTATTGTAGTAATTTTTTTGCACCGGAACTTCGATGCTTGTTACTCGCTTTAACCGTGGATAAACTGCTAAACCAACCCTTACCCCAGAAGAAGAAGACCATCCTCACAGCAACACTCAACATAAAAGCTAGAGTCGCTGGATACCCCCAATACCAGTTCAACTCTGGCATATTCCAGGGAGATTCCTCGGTGTTGAAGTTCATTCCATAGATCCCAATGATAAAGGTTAGAGGAATAAAGATGCTGGAAATCACGGTCAACGTTTTCATGATTTCGTTCAACGGTTGCTGACAGGAGATAGGTAAACATTCATCATGCTGGACGCTAAACTCCCGATAGGTTTCGAGCATATCCAGGATTTGAATGCTGTGGTCATAACTGGAGTTTAGACTAAGCGAAGGGTGGAACAGCTAAAAAAGAGCAGCCAAAATAAAAGACCTCCTGCACGAATGGGAGGAAATGTGCCAGTTAGGAACAAAGGCTTGCAAAAGGGGTAGGCGCATGGCAGAACTGAGCACAAGGAGGAATTGCCATGCCTTACCAAGAATTGCAAAGCCTGTCTGCTGGAGAGTTTAAGCGATTGTGTGGCGTGAGTCGGGAAACCTTTGGCGAGATGGTCGAGGTGTTACGCCCCCACCTGGAACGCCAGGGACAACGAGGCGGACAAAACAAACTGAGCGTTGAAGACCAATTGCTGGTGACATTGGAATATTGGCGGAAATATCGCAGCCAGTTTCACATCGGTACGAGTTGGGGACTGCATGAAACCACAGTCGGACGCATTATCCGGAAAGTGGAAGACATCCTGGTCAAGTGCGGTCAGTTTCGCCTGCCCAGCCAACAGCAGTTGTACAAGCCCGGATGGGAATGGAAAGTGTTGATGGGGGATGTGGGCGAAGTTGAAATTGAACGCCCGAAAAAAAACAGAAACGTTACTACAGTGGCAAGCAAAAGTGCCATACGCTGAAGGCGCAACTGCTAGTGGAGTTTGATAACGGGCAAGTGATTGCTACCGCAACCGCCGAGGGCAAGATGCATGACTTCAAGCTGCTGAAACGAAGCCGACTGCCCTTTGTGCCATCGCAGTTATGTTTAGCTGACCGAGGTATCAGGGGTTTGCTAAGCGTCATGCTGGGGCTTGTACTCCCACGAAGAAACCGCGCAACCAACCGTTAGCTGAGGACGAGAAGCAGCACAACCCTTGCATTAGCAAGACTGCGGGTGAGGGTGGAGCATATCATTCGTCGCTTCAAGATCTTTCGCATCTTCTCAGGACGCTACCGCAACCGAAGACGGCGGTTTGGCTTGCGCTTGAACTTGATTGCGGGACTACTCAACCACGAACTGGCACATTCTTGCTGATTCATGCAGGAGGTCTATTGTAGACCCCCCAAATTGAACGATATTACCCCCTATCTAACCCTTCGACTGCTATGAGGGGTTCCCAGTCCATCGACAAAGGTATGTAGTTTACTACTAAACCCACCACGACTGCGCCCTAGCGCTTGCATTTGCTGCCCTCCCCTTTTGCCCCGGCTGCACAGGCGTGAGCACGTAAAATCGTGCTATCAAGCAGCAGGTTTTCTAAGTCCAGTTCTATAAGCAAGCGCTGGTAAAGCTGTTGCCAAATGCCGCGACGACTCCAACGGTCGAAGCGCTTGAACACACTGTTCCAGTTGCCATAGCTTGACGGCAGCATTCGCCATTGTGCCCCACTTCGATCAATTCACAAAACAGCTTCCATGAAGCGGCGACATTGCGCTTCGTTTCCGATATAAATGCCCGGTTGATACCGCAACAGCTCAAGCAGTTTGTGCTAAAGTTCGTTGCTCAGTAGAGTCGGAGTTGACATCGCCTTTTAGCTTATTCAGCCCAACTTCACACAATGTTCAACACGACCTAGGACCAATGGTTTTGGATCTAGGATTACTTGAGCTTTAGATCTAAAACCATCTGTCGTGCGACAACCTGCATGACTTTTTCCTTAGTACTTTTACACCCAAGTGTAAACTATTTTTAGTTCACCAGTACTATTTTTACACCAGTTTTACACCAGTTTTTCGCCCAAATTCCCCTCTTTTACCTCAAAAAATTTCAGGGAGATCACCATAACAACCTCCCTAAAACGCTTTATCCTTGATGGCTCAGGCGGGATTTGAACCTGCGACCTTGGGCTTATGAGTCCCCTGCTCTAACCACTGAGCTACTGAGCCTAGCAATAGTTTCAAATGAAGAAAACTTTCATAGTCATTTATCGTCACTCAAAACCAATGTTTTTCATTATAACCATTTTGCTTCTCACTTGGCAAGGGCAGAACTTAGGAGGTCAACAATTCTCACTTTGGCGATTCAGCTAGTAATGCAATGTTCTAGGCCCGTGAAAACAGCTTAAGGGGTGACAGTAAAGCTAAAATACCCACTAGAAGTCATTTTTAGCGATCGAGCATCCACTAAAAATGAGCATTCTCTTTTATGTTCTCAAGTGCTTTCCTATTACTGAAAGCGCGGGAAATGAAAGCCTCTGAATTTGGACTTACTTTTTTACGACTACCTGAATAGCAATTTTGGCTTGAAGCCAAGTGCTTGAAGCAGTTACCCAATGAGCTTTTTAAACTGATTTTCACCCCTAAGAATAAAATGTCCTATTCAACATAGGCATAAATGAAAAACATTAAAGGCATTGCATAATGAGAATATGAAATGAGGGTACAACTCATGCAATAGACCTCTTGCATAGATCAAATGGCAAGTGCAATCTCAAAGTTGAGAATGCCTGCGAGAAGACGAGCTCTGCGGGTAAAGTGCTACCGACAATCGCGATAGGACCTATCAAGACGCGGAACCGCTTAAGTCGATGTGCCCGTCCCTCAATAAATCATACGTCTATTCAGCAACACGGCATTAAACAAGGAATAAGATACTAAAATTCCTTCCCTACTGAAGCAGCAGAAAAGGAACATTATCGAAAATTACCCTGGCATCGAGCTATTGTTGCAGGAAGCAACCCTCCAACTATCGTCGCCGTTTCAGCGTTTCACACCTGAGTTCGGGATGGGTCAGGGTGGGTCCACCGTACCATA